>PLEC01000130.1 GCA_003136935.1 Gammaproteobacteria bacterium | reverse complement strand
CCCGGCCCAGGCGCCCGGATAAATCTCCCGCACCACCGCCAGCCATTCTTCGGCCTCGGCAAGCGTGGCGAAGTAGCCCATGTGCAGCCGGAAGCGCTCGCGGCCTTCCTCGAAGCGACGGCTGACAAAGAAGGTAAAACGCTTGAGGTCGGGCAGGTCGGTCTGCGCGAGCGCCATGGGCGTACTGGAGGAGCACAGATTCAGAACAAACGGTCCGCTGTTCGGCGCTGGCGCCGCCGGAGCCGTAGCTTCGGCACCCGAGGGAGCGTCGGGCGCGATGTTAGGTAATGCAGTCATAACTTCCCCGAGCGAAACCAACACGCCACAGTACTCAGGCGGATTCGTGCGACGGAGAAGGGAGTGCGAGCGGCCGCGCATCAGAAAAGCGCGATCGTGGCAGCCCCGCCGTCATAGGAACCTGTCCTTTAGACCGGTGGCTTTGCGTCCCCGTCTTTCGACGGGTTTGCCTTTGTCACTGGGGGTAGTGTCAAAGCGTCGCGGATCGCCGTCAAGCCCGGAAATGTGCCCCGGCTCTCAAGAAGGTGTACGCAATCGGCGACAGCGGGGCGCGTGCCGCCTTATGTCTCACCAGAAGCGCCCCGCGCTCAGCAGGTGACTCGCGTAGTAGCCACTGGTGAGTTCCGCGTACGACACCGCGACTCCCGCGTGCGGCGCGTGGATAAAGCGGCCAAAGCCCGCATAAATCCCCACGTGATCGATGCGGTGTCGCCTGCCGCTGCTGAAGAAAACCAGGTCACCGGGCGCGAGTTGCGTCAGCGGCACGGGTAGCGCCGCTTGTTGCTGCGCGGCGGCGGTGCGCGGAATGTGCAGCCCGACCCGCTCGTGCACGTAGAGCACCAGCCCACTGCAATCAAAGCCGGCCTCATCCGCGCCGCCGAACTGGTAGCGCGTGCCGATGAGCGACGCCGCGATGCGCACGATGGCAGTACCGGCATCGGGCTGCACGCCCGGCTGGGCGCTGCCCGCCGCGGGGAGCGGCGCGGCAGACACGGCAACCGGACGTGGCGGGAGGGCGCCACAGGCCGCGACGAGCACCGTCACGGCTGCTGGGAACACGGCGCGCGGGCGCATGGCTGCGCGGCCTTTTGAGAACTATCGGGCGCGCGCCGAGGGGGCCGGAGGCGCGGGCACGCGCGCGCGGGCGGTAACGCGCGCCAGCGCCTCGATTCCCGTCCAGGTGTAGCGCTGTACGCCGCGACGGCCGGAACGCATCGCACCCAGCATGGCGGCGGCCACGGTACTTACCGCAACGCCGCGCCAGACGGCATAGCGTCCCATGAGCAGGGGATTCACGAGCGGCATGAACAGCCGCGCGCCAAGTTCCAGCGGGCGCATCTCGGCGCGCCAGGCAAGTAATACCGAAGGTTGCAGGATGTCGAGCGAGGCGAAACCCACTGCGGCGAGCTGCTCTTCCATCTCCCCCTTGGTGCGCAGATAGAAATTGCGCGACTGCGGATCCGCACCCACGCTCGACATCACGACGAAGCGCTGCGCATTTGCCGCCTTGGCGGCGCGCGCGAACGTCAGCACGCAGTCAAGATCCACGGCGCGGAAGCGCTGCTGCGAGCCGGCCTGGCGGATCGTGGTACCGAGGCAGCAAAAGGCGACGTCGCAGGTCACGCCCTGCAACTGCGCCTCGAGGCGATCAAACTGCACGATGCGGTTGGCGAGGCGCGGATGGTCGCGCCCGAGCGGGCGCCGCGACACCGCCACCACACGGCTCACGTCCGGCGCGCCGAGCGACGCGTCGAGCGTTTTCCCGCCGGTGAGTCCGCTCGCCCCGGCCAGCAGCACCGTCCGCACCTCTGGCTCAGCCATCAGATCGGCTCGTAACAGCTGACGCTCACGGTCTGGGTCTCCCCGGGAGCTATGGTGATTTCACGGTGCACGTCACGGTAGCCAACGCGCGAGCCGAGCACGGTGTAGGTGCCGGGCCTGAGCTCGATGTCGCGTCGCTCAAAGCTGCCGAAGCTGCCGACGCTCAGGATTGCCACCTGCGTGACGCCGTCGGAGACCAGGGATACATGCACCGGCTTGTCGAAGTCCGGCAGAAGAATCTGCAGACGCGCGATCTGCGAACGCAACACCGGGCCGGATGGGGTGGTCGCCTGCGCGGTATCGAGCAGCGCGCTCGCCTGGTCGCGCACCTCGAGTATTGCCAGCCGGTCCGGATGATCAAGCAGCGCCTGCAGTGAGTGGTCCAGTCGCGCGCGCGCGGCGGCGCGCGCCCTGCCGGCCTGAGCGAACGCCAGCGAGCCGTCCTCGCGCAACGCCGCCGCGTAAAGCGCCGCGGCTTCGTCCCAGCGTTCCTGCGCTTGGAGCTGCTCGGCATGCGTGCGCACGCTGGCTATGCTGTCGACGGAACTGCTGGCAGCAGCGGCGCCGGTATTGACAACGGAACTGCCGGCAGCAGCACTCACGGGGTGGCTGGCGGAATTGCGGCCGCCATCCGCCACATTCACGCGCTTGAGACCATCGAGCGCCTCCGGACCGCTGGGACGGATGCTGCGCGCGCGTTCAAAAGCAGCGCGTGCCTCCGCGAGGCGGCCGGCGCCAAGAGCCGCGAAGCCCTCGCCCGCCGCGCGCGCGTAGTTGTCATCGCCCAGCGCGGCCTGTGCTTGCGCGAGGCCGGTACGCGCCTGGGCGTTCTTCGGATCAAGCTGCAGCGCCTGCGTGTAGTTCTGGGCGGCGCGCGAGTATTGGTGCGCGGCTTGCGCGCTCTGCGCATCCGCGATCAGGGGCGGCACGCCGGTGAGGCGCTGGGAGCGGGCCTGGCCGGCGGTCGCGCGCGCATCCTGCGGATCGATGCGGTGCGCGAGACCAAACGCCTGTGCCGCAAGGTCCTGCTGCCCCGCGTTGAGCGCCCGGTTGCCGGCGTCGAGCTGCGCCGCAAACGCCGCGGGCGCGGCGCGCGCCACCGCATCGAGCAGTTGCGAAGCCTCGGTGAGCCGCTGGCGCGCGAGCGCGAGATTACCCGCATCATGGGCAGCGACCGACTCGGCAGCGCGGCCCGTGGCGGCGGCAAAGTCGGCTCCGCCCCAGCTCTCAGCTCCCCGCGCCTCGAGCGCAGCCTGTCTGCGGTCGTACTCGGCGCGTTGCCACCGCAGCGCGTCCTCATCCGCGGCACTCGCCGCCGCCGTGCTGGCTGCCACGCCCGCGGGCGTCGCGGCGGGCGCCGCGTGGTCAGCGCGCGCCCAGGAGGACGGCGGCCATGCTGCATGGCGCGGCACCCAGTAAAAAGCGGCCAGGGCGGCGGCGGCCAGCACCACGATGACAATGAGCGCGCCGGGCCGGCCGCTGCGCATGGGCTCGAGCCTGCCCACTGCCCGGGTTGGGCTCAGGCGCATTTCCTCCCACAACGCCTGGCCATCGACGACGCCAGGCGCGGGGGGCCCGCCGGGTATGGTCGGGGGCGTCGCGGGCAGGCTCGTGGACAGGGCTGCGTGCCTGCCGGTGCGCTCCGCCGGTGGGGCTTCGCGCGGCGGCTCAGCCGTCTCGAACTCAAATGTAAGCGTGTCGTTGAGCGCCGAGTCGAGCCCCTCGATGACCTCGCGCATGGACGCCGGCCGGGCCGCGGCCTCTTTCTGCAGCATGCGGGCGATGAGCACGCCGAGCTGCGGCGGCATCTGCGCCGCCGGCACCAGTTCCGGCACCGGTTCGCGCTGCGCCTTGTGCGCGTCGAAGTGCGGATAGTGTGGTGGATGACCCGACAGCAGCTCGTAGGCGAGCGCGCCCAGCCCGTAGATGTCGTCGGCCGGCGCCGGGGGTTCGCCGCGCAGTTGCTGCGGGCTCGCACTGAAGGGCGACAGTCCGCGCGCCGTATCGGACCCTGCGGCGAGCACCGTGCCAGCGATACCAAAATCTGCAAGCTTCACGGCACCACGCGCGTCGAGCAGCACGTTCCCGGGCTTCAGATCGCGGTGAATCACGCCGCGCCCGTGCGCGTAGTCAAGTGCCTGCGCCACTTCGAGCAGCACCGGCACGATGGCGAGATAGTCTGCGCCGCGCAGCCGGCGCAGGTCGCCGCCACCGGCGAGCTCCATGGGCAACAGCAGCGCATCCTCCGTGGCCTCGGGCGGAAACACTTTGAGGATGTGCGGGTGGTCGAGGCGGCTGTTGATCGCGTACTCGCGCTGCAGCGCCTCCCACGCCGGCGCAATGCGCGCGGCGACCGGATGCAGGACCTTCAGTGCGATGTCGCTGTCACGCTGCGGATCGCGTGCGCGCCAGATCTCGCCCTGGCCGCCCGCACCCAGCCGCTCGTGCAGCGTGTAACGCGCATTCAGCACTCGTCCGGGATTTGCGGCTACGTCGTTCATCGCCGCTCGCATTGTAACCGCAGGGGCCGCAGCGGTTGGCAGCAACCGGGCTAGAGACCCAGATTCATCTGCGCCTGCCGTGGGCCGGGCGGCCGAAACAGCGTCGTACACAGCGTGTCGCGCGCCGAGGGCACGAGGTTCAGGCGAGCGCAGGCGACGCGGAAGCGGTTGCGTAGCAGCAAGGCATAGGGACCGGTGCCGCGCATCCGTGAACCGAAGTTCGGGTCGTTGTCACGGCCATCGCGCATGGCGCGCACCAGCGACATAACGTGGGCCGCACGCTGCGGGTAGTGCTCCTGCAACCATTGGGTGAACAGGCCCTTGATCTCGTACGGCAGCCGCAGCAGCACGTAACCCGCCCAGCCGACGCCAGCCGCCGCCGCCGCGGTGAGGATGTCCTCCAGCTCGTGATCGGTGAGCGCGGGGATCACGGGAGCCACCAGGACCCCCGTCGGCACACCGGCGGCGTGCAGAGCGGCGAGCGTGCGCAGGCGCGCCTGTGGCGATGCGGCACGCGGCTCGAGCGTGCGCTTCAGATTCGCGTCCAGGGAGGTGACGCTCACCGCGACGCTCGTAAGGCCATCGCGCGCCAGGTCGGCGAGCAGATCCAGATCTCTTAGCACGAGCGCGCTCTTGGTGATGACGGTCACCGGGTGGCGGGTGCGCGTCAACACCTCAAGGATGGAGCGGGTCACGCGCATTTTTTTCTCGACCGGCTGGTAGGGGTCGGTGTTGGCGCCAAGCATGATGGGCTTGCAGACATAACCCGGACGCGACAGCTCGCCCTCGAGCAGCCGCGCGGCATCCGCCTTGTAGAAGAGGCGCGTCTCAAAATCCAGGCCCGGCGAGAGACCCATGTAGGCGTGGCTCGGACGGGCGTAGCAGTTATGGCTGATTACACCGTTGGCGATGAAGTCCTCGGTACCAGTGGTAATGTCATAGAGGCGCATGGCCTTACCTAACGGCTCGATGCTGACGACTCGGAGCTTGCTTTCGCTCTTGACGGCCTGACCTTCGATGTCGCGCTTGCGAGTGATGGCCGGGTCCGTCGTGTGAAAAAAGCGTAGCTGTTCGCGCAATCCCCCCAGAAGACGCACGCAGTCGATGGGCTTAGCCTTCTCCGGAGTACGGTGCTCGACCACGTATCTGAAGCTGAAGGCCTTAAGCGCATCGCACAGGCGACGGATGATCTGTCCGTCCGTGTTGGGGATGCGAAGCGCTCCACTGCAGCTGCCCTCGGCGTCAAAGATGCCCGCAAGGAATCCCGCCTGCCATGCCCGTGGCGGCGAATCCGGCCACGCGATCAGCTCACGAATCCGCTGCACATTGTCCCGGCACTGAGTGCGAATCGCCTGCATGGGCCGTACAGAAGCCGACGCAAAAGCAAACTGCGCAGTCTCGATGTAACCGTAGGTCAGCCATCTCTTCGCGCGCTCGAGTGCCTCGAGATCGCACAGCGCCAGTCGAAAGTGGTTTTGCTCGCGTCGCCTGCCCTCAGGGCGCAGATACGTGTACGTGCCGACGGTGCCGTCGCCCCGGATCAACCCGCACAGGTACCCGGTGCGATAGTCGGTGTCGTGGTAGACGGCTGGGGCAAACGCGCCCGTACCCATGAGCTTGCTGAGCTTCGTGAGATGCGGGCGTCGCGCCCGCCCGCACTCGGTCCCCGTTGTGAACTTCCATCCGCGATCCGTTAGCAGGCGGTGATCTGGACCCACTGTTAGTTGTGTGCCGTCCTCAAGCGTGATGCGGTAGGCAGGTTTGATAGCGCACCAGCGCGCGAGCACCCGCGTCTTCACATAGCGTCGGTAACGACCGCGACGCACTGTTCCGTAGATTGAGTCACCAACTCGCAGCTTTGCGAGCTCTCGCGTAGAACCATCTGCCATCAGGATCGGCGTGTCAGCCGACGCGCAGTAGGGGCACGCGTGCTCGCATCCTCTGTAGGGGTTGATAGATCGCTCGAAGGGAATGTCGGGAGAGTCGTTAGTACTGATGACCGAGCGGGCGCGCTCGGGCTCGAGCGTGGTGGGGATACTGTCGGGGGTTTCGTCGAGATACCACCCGTCATCAACTGGCGCGAGACTTTGCAGATCGAAGCGCCCGGGCGGATTCGAGAGCGCTCCCCTGCCCTTGAACACGTGCTTGCCTGTGATCGAGCGCCCCACACGGCATACTGTACATTCATACAGTATAGGCGTAAAGACTGAATAAGATGCTGATTTATGGCGCTATTTTACCAGCCGCAGCGACAGCGGGTAGTGGTATGGCACCCCCTCGCTCGCCCGGATCGCTGCGACCAGCGTCATCACGAGCCAGGCAATGAACAGCGCCGTGCCGAGCAGCAGGCCGAGCCTGAAAGTCAACGCGAGAAACAGGCACACCACGCCCGCAAGCGTCACGGTGATATTGAAGTTAAGGGCTTCCTTCGCGTGCGCGGCGATGAACGCTGAACTATCGCGCCTGGTGAGCCACACCAGCAGCGGCCCGAGGATATTGCCGACCAGGGGGAAGAGCGAAAACCACACGCCTGACAGCAGCATCATCGGCCAGGTGAGCAGCCCGACGAGTGCGGACAGGTGCGCGAGCATCCCCCAGGTGCGTTCGGTTTCCGTCGGCGCCGCACCGGGCGCGGTGTTCGGGCTGGGGTCGGTCATCGTCAGCAAAGCGTAGCTCACTTCGCCGGCGAGCGATAACGGATCGTGAAGCTGTAGTTGCGGCCCGGCTGTGCGTAGAAGGCCGCGGTCTGATAACTGCGATCGAACAGGTTCGCCGCCCGCGCCTCCACGGTCCAACCGCTTCCCAGGGCCCACTGCGTGAGCAGATCAACGCTCAGATAGCCGCCCATGGGAAGCGTGTTGGCGAGATCGTCGTAGCGACGCCCCCGCCAGCGAGTCACCACGCCGATCGAGCCCGCGGTGCCATCCGCCGCGGGCGCCTGCAGCAGGCGGCGCACGCTGAGTGAGGCGTTTTGCCGCGAGCGCCTGGGAAGCAGATCGTCGTATTCGGAGCCGGGCGAGAGGTTCAACGGCTCCATGGGACTGATCTGCCCGCCGATCGCCCAGTCGCTGTCATGCCAGTCGGCCTGCAGTTCCACGCCGCGGATGCGCGATTTGTTGATGTTGGACGGCAGGAAGGTCTCAGGGTCCACGGCGATCAGGTTATCTATAGTTGTCTGGTAGGCGTGCAGTGACCATTTCAGGGCGCCAGCATCGCCGTCGAGTCCGGCTTCGTAGGACTGCGAGGTCTCCGGCTTCAGCAGCGGATTGCCGAAGTCGGGGAAATACAGCTCATCGAATGTCGGGGCGCGGAACGCGCTGCCCCAGCTGGCGGTGAAACGCACGCCGCCGCCGAGGTTGCGGTTGAGACCCAGATTTTCGGTCCAGTGGTCACCGAACTGCTCGTTGTCCTCGAAGCGCGCGCCGGCGAGCGCCGACCATTGCCCCAGATCGGCGTGCAGATCGGCAAACACCGCGCGGGTGGTGCGCGCGGTGACCGCGAACGGCGTGTCGCTGTCGACGTAGACGTCCTCGTAGTCAACGCCGCTGATGAGGCGCAGCGCCGAGGTCAGTTTGCCGTCGAGCTGCAGGCTCGCGCTGTCGCGCGTGCTGTCGAAGGTGCCGACCGGTACGGGGTCGAGGAAATCGCGCTCGTCATCCACGTCGCGCCCGGCCATGAGCCGCAGGTGCCAGGCGTCGCTGAGTGCCGCGTCAAGGTGCGCCCCGAAGATCTTCTCCTGGAATTGCAGGCGGTCGTCGAAGCCGTCCCCGTCGAATGCCGTCCAGCCGTGCGTGTAGAGCACGTTGGCAGCGGCGGTGAGCGCATCGCTCAGGCGCACGCCGGCGCTCGCCGATGCGGAGCGGTTCTGAAAGCCGTCGGGAACCTGGGGCGGATTGGTGTCAAAGCAGCCCGCGAGCCCCGACGGCAGACAGGAGGTGATGCCGCGGGTGGTGAGAATATCGCCCGACAGGCTGCCCCATGCCTGCGAACCGCGCGCCGCGAGATAGCCTGAGAACTCATGCGTGTCGAGACTGCCGGCCGTGGCGCTGCCACCGAGCGTGACGCCCGGTTCAGCCGCCTGGCGCGTGAAGATCTGGATGACGCCACCGACCGCATCGGACCCATAAAGCGTGGACAGCGGACCGCGCACCACCTCGATGTGATCGATCTGCTCGAGCGGGATGATCTCCCAGGGCGCGCTGCCGATCGTCGCGGAGCCGACGCGTACGCCATCGATCAGCAGCAGCGTGTGGTCGGAGTCGGTGCCACGGATGAACACCGAGCTTTGCTGACCCAGGCCGCCGGCGTTGTCGATGTTGATGCCAGCCACCGTGGCGAGCAGATCCTGCACCGACTGCACCTGGCTCGCTTCGATGTCGGCGCGCGTCAGGACCGTGGTGGAAAAGAACGAGGCAGTCACCGGTTCCGGGACGCGCGAAGCGGTGACGATCACCTGCGAGAGACCGGCCGCCTGATCCCCCGAGCCCTGATTCTGGACGGCCTGCGTCTGAGAAGACGCGCTACCCGCCAGTGCGATGAGAAAAACAAACAGCGCGCTTGAGCGCGCGCGCCTCGCGATGCGACCTGTCGACATGATAAAGCTCCTGAAAAACGCACCACCCGTGCCCGGGGGAGGTTGTGGCTTTCAGAAGCTGGCCGGCGCCGCGGCTTGCGGCACCGCAAGCCAGCATCGCCCGCCGCGACACCCACCGGTGACTCGTAAGGCCGGTCTCCGGGCTCTCGAGCTGGAGATCACTCTCCGGCGGATCGCCTTCCCGCGCCCGTGAGGGAGCAGTGGCACATGTGATCCGCCTGGTCTCGATTACCGTTGCGGGGGCAGCGCCGGCTTTGGACGAATCCACACCGGACTTCCCGTTTCACCCTGTCACCGCGCGCGGTCACCTAAAGCCGCTTGCGCGCTGGCACGGGCACCTTACGTCGCGGGCAGCCTGCCTGCGCCGCGGGTGCGGCGTCAAGCGCCCATCGCCGGGGTGTGCGTGGCATGATCGCGGCGGTGCGCGCGACTCAAAACAGCTCGGGGAATCCCAGCCTCAGCGGTTCGGCCGAACTCGCCAGTTATCTGGGTGTCGCGCCGCTGGTGTTGGGTCTGCTCGGCGTCGGCCTGCTGCCGGAGTTGCCGGGCCGCGAGCTTGCGCAGCGCCTCGCCATCGCCTGGGGTGCGGTGCTGCTGGCAGGCTGCGGCGGGGTGCACTGGGGACTTGCGCTTGCCGGGCGCCTGCCGTGGAAGGCCGCGCGCATTGTCACGGCATTGCTGCCGGCGTTGTGCGGCGCCGCGGCGGTGGTGGTCGCAGGACAGCGCGGGCTCGCCATACTGGTCGCAGGACTCGGCGGCTTCTGGCTGTACGAGCACCGGGTGCTGGGCGCCGCGCTGCCGCCGGCGTGGCTCAGCCTGCGGCGCAATCTGACCCTCGCAAGTTGCATGTTGCTGGCCCTCATCATGTTCACCTCCGAAACGGCCGGCCTGGACTGAAGCGCTCCTCGCATGATCGAAGATTTCGTATCCGCTCCCTGGCTGCGCCGGCTCATCACGGTGGTGGTGCTCGCGGGACTGGTGCTGCTGGGCTTTCGCGTCATGGAGCCGTTCATCGTGCCGCTCGTGTGGGCGGGCATTCTCGCCTTCGTGAGCTGGCCGGCGTACGAATGGGTGCTGCGGCGGCTGGGCGGGCGCGGCGTGCTCGCCGCCCTCATCATGACGACGGCCGTGTCGATCGCGGTCGTCGCGCCGCTCGCGTGGCTCGCAGTCGTGCTGCGCATCGAGCTGGTGCACGCCTACCACGAATCCCAGGCGCTGCTCGCCGGCGGCCTGAAACTTCCCCCGTCGGTGCTCAGGCTGCCCTGGATCGGCGAGCAGCTGCAGGATCTGGCGACGCGCGCCGCACAGGATCCACACGCTCTTGGTCTGGAATTGCGCAAAGTCACCGACAACTCCTTCGAGCAGATCGCCAAGATCATCGGCGGTGTCAGTCGCAATGCGGTGAAGCTGATGCTGGCCGTGTTGTGTCTGTTCTTCGTCTACCGTGGCGGCGAGCGCTTTTCGGGGCAGGTGGCGCGGGCGCTCGAGCAGGTGCTCGGGCCGCGCGTGCACAACTACCTGCAGGCGATCGGCCAGACCGTCAAGGCCGTGGTCTACGGGCTGGTGCTGGCGGCAACCGTGCAGGGTGTGCTGGTGGGCATCGGCTACTGGGTCGCCGGTGCCGGCGCACCGGTTTTCCTCGCGGCACTCACCACCGTGTGCGGCCTGATCCCGTTCGCCGTGCCGGCCCTGCTGGGCGGCGTGGTTCTGTGGCTACTGGTAGCGGGCAAGACCGTGGCCGCCATTGGACTGCTCGTGTGGGGTGGGCTGGTCGTCGGCTGGACAGATCACATCGTGAGGCCATTCCTCATCAGCCGCGAGGCGGAGATCCCCTTCATCGTGGTGATATTCGGCGTGCTTGGGGGTCTGGCCGCGTTCGGCCTGGTGGGACTGTTCGTAGGGCCGGTGATCCTGGCGGTGCTGCTGGCCATCTGGCGCGAATGGCTGCTGGAGAGCAAAGCCCCGGCGCAGTAAGCGCGCCCGCACGGTAAACCGCCGGCACGCCGATCCGCTCAGCGCTTCTCGCCCGCGCGCCGCACCGCAAAGCGGTAATGGGTCCGGCCGATGAGCACCTCGTCTCCATCGTTGAGCACCTGGCGCGTGACGCGCTGGCCGTTCACGAGCACCCCGTTGGTGCTGTTGAGATCCTCGATCACCGTATGCACCGGGCCGGCGAGGATGACCGCGTGGCGGCGGCTGATGAACTTGGCGTCGATCTGCAGGTCGTTGTCCGGCGTGCGTCCCACGCTGGTCTTGCGGCCGAGCACGTGAATGATCTCGCCTCCCCGTTCCTTTGAAATCAACAGGCGCGTCGCGCCTTCGGGTACCGGGTCGCGAGCGGCGGCAACCTGCCCATCGTGGGTGTCGCGCACTGCCTGCGGCTCGCCGGGCAGCGCGGCCGCGGGCAGCGGGCGGTCGCTTGCAGAGGAGTCGGTGTTGGTCGCGCGGGCCACTTCGACGGTGCGCCGCCACTGCTGGTTCGCCTTCTCCAGTTCCTCGAGGCGCGCGCCGCTGCCACGCGCCTGCGATTCGAGTCGATTGATGGTGTCTTCGGCCGCCCGCACGTCCGCCTCCAGCTCCCGCGTGCGCACGGCACCAGCGTCGCTCTCGGTCTGCAGCGCGCGCATCTCTTCGACCTGCTGCGCCAGCTGCTGCTCCAGGTCGCGCACGCGTACATCGCCGGCGGCGGCGCTGGTGCTGTGCTCGCCACGCTCGCGCTGCGCAGCCTGCAACACGCCACCCCAATCCGCCATTTCCTGACGTACGACTGCAAGCTCGCTTTCGAGCGCTCCGGCACGCTTGCGNNGGCAGGCGTCGGCACCGGCGCAGCGCGCAGTTTGCGCTGCGCGTCCAGCGCGTGCGCGCGCGCATCGCGGGCCACGAGTTCGTGCCCGAGACGCGTCAGCGACGCGTCACGCGCGTCGACCTCGTGTTGCAGCTCCGACACTACACTCTGGAATATCAGGCGGCGGCTTTCGGCGCGGTGCAGCGCCTCCAGACACAGCGCGTTGCGCTCGCGCTCGGCGTTAAGATCGCGCATCGCGGCAGCGTGGGCGCGTTCACTCGCCACCAGCGCCTGGCGACGTTCGAGGGCGGCGTTGTCGCGCGCGCGCGCCGTGGCATCACGTGTATCCAGCGTCTGCTGCAGCTGCGTGGTGCGCACGGCCGCGGCGTCCAGCAATTCGCGCGCCTGTGCGAGCTCACCCTCGCGCTCAGTCACGCGCTGCCCCACGGCGCTGAGAGCGACCTGGTGCTGTGCGCCGAGCTCGGCGCGCCGCTGTGCGGCTGCAGCCATGAGTTCCTCCTGGTCGGTGCGCAGTTGCATAAGCTCGCTCGCATCGCGAGCGCTGCGCTCCTCGGCCGACGCCAGCAGCGCGCGCATTTCCTGCAGCGAGTCCTCCAGTTGCCGCTCACGCTCGTGCTTCGCGGCGAGCACGTCCTGCGTGTCGCGCAGACGCGCGTACACGGTCTGCAGGCTCGTTTCCAGCTGCGCGCGCGCCTCGTCGGCGCCCGCAGCGGGTACCCCGGCGCGCGACGCGTGCGGCATGACCGAGGTTTCCGTGTGGTGTGCGTCGGCATCCGCGGCGGGCTCGGCCGCCTCGAATGCGGGGTCGAGCACCGGCAGCTCTGCGGTACTGTCCAGGTCAGCGGGCAATGGTGCAGGGGGGGAAGACATGATTGCGGGAGTCTAGCGCCGCGCGCAGGCCAGCCGGGTGCCCCCGAAAAATTTTGTGAGAGGAGTCCCGGAAACCGTGGTCCATCGGTGCTGCGGCCGTGCCCACACGGCTGGTTCCGCAGTGTTGACACGCCTTAGCCACGCACGAAATCCAGCACCGCGTCGGCTAGCTCCGCGGGGGCGCTCGTGAAGGGGTCGGCGCCAGGATCGCGGACCTCCGTGAGCCGCGCGGCGGGCAGCATCTCGCGCGCCCGCGCGGTGAGGTCCCAGAACTCATCGTGCACGCGTAGGACCAGTACTGGCTGGCTCAGGCTGCCGAGACGCTGGCGCAACGGATAGTGCACCGCGGCATCGCCAGCTGGCACTGACACCAGCACCACGCGCCTGATCTGCGCCGGGCGCGTGGCGGCAAGCTCGGTTGCGAGCAGGGCGCCGCTGCGATGCCCAAGCACATCGATGTGCCGAAACGGCAGGCTGTCGAGGAAGTCGCCCATCGCCGCGGCGTAGTCCTCAATACGCGCCGGCGGCGGCGGCGGGTCGGACTCACCGCACCCGGGCAGATCCGGTGCATACGCCGAGCGATCCTGGCCGATCAGCGTCAGAAATCGACGGAACATGCGGGCTGAGCCCGCCACATCGTGCAGACATAAGAGGGATGTGCCCTCCTCGAAGCCGCCACCGCCGGGCATGACGTGGTGAACATGCAACTGGCCGAAGCGGCATTCGAAGTAACCGCGGCGCACCCACGGTTCAATGCTGCCGCTGTCGCGGCGGATGGGCCCTTTTGGCATGTGAACAATAGTGCCATTCGCAGCCGCACTTGCGTAACCGGTCCGGGCGCGTAAATTGCGCGGAACCATGCGTTACGCGCTCGCGTCGCTCCTGCTTGCCGCCCTGAGCGGCTGCGGCCTTGCCGGTACCGGGACTGTCGCTGCGGGCGCGGCAGGCGCCGAAGCGCAGCAGGCCGCCCAGGCGCGACAGACCGAGCAGCGCGTGCGGGAACAAATCGACGCGGCCAACCGGGTTGCGGAAGAACAGCGGCACGCCGCGGAAGCGCAGGGGCAGTAGGGTGGCGTCACTGACCTCCAACCTGCAGATCCGGATCAAGCGGCCGCCTTCCCAGTCGGCGGACCTGGAGCTGATCGAGGCGCCACGTCCCACCCTTACCAATGGCTCATTCCTCGCGCGGGCGATGTGGCTGGCACTGGATCCATTCCTGTGCACGCCAAACGGCGGCGCAGCTGCTGGAGCGAGGCCCGGCGATCTGGTGCCGGCGCGCGGCGTCGCCCAGGTAGTCGACTCGCGCCATGAGGTCTTCGGCGTCGGCAGCCTGGTGGAACTCGACTGCGGCTTGCAGCAGCTGTGCGTCTCCAACGGCCAGCACGCGCGGCTGCTCCATCCGGGCCAGACACCCGCCTCAACCGCCCTGGGTGTGTTGGGGGCCCCGGGCATGGCGGCTTATTTCGGCCTGCTCGATGCCGCACGGCTGCGTCCCGGGGAGACCGTGCTGGTTTCCGCGGCGGCGAACGCGGCGGGCGCGATGGCCGGCCAGATCGCCATGCTCAAGGGCGCACGCGCCATAGGAATTGCCGGCTCGCGGGAAAAATGTGACTGGGTGACCCGCCACGCACGCCTCTCGGCCTGCATCAATCACGCGACCGAGAACGTGAGCGCGCGGCTCAAACAACTCGCGCCGCACGGCGTGGATGTGTATTTCGACAACGTGGGGGGGAGGAGCCTCCTCGACACTATCGTCGCCGGCCGCCATTTCGCCTCTGGCGCGCGCCTGGTGCAGCACAACCTGCAGCCTGCCGATGCGCAGGCGCTGCCCGGCGTACAGGTGCTGCGCGCCAACGCGCGCGACTACGAACACCGGCGCGCCGAGTTTCTGCGTGAAGCAATCGCCTGGCACGGCGCCGGACGCATCGCGGCCAAAGACCATGTCGTCGAAGGGTTGGCCAACGCCCCCGCGCACCTGCTGCTCGCGATGCAGGGCGGGAACTTCGGCCGGCCGCTGGTGAGATTGTGATTGCGCGGACCACCGGTGCGCCGCCAGGCGAGCCGGTGGTCCGCGAGCCTCAGGCGCTCAGACCCCGATAGCTGCTAGCGTCTCCTGCGGCGGGCGCTCCTACGCTTCGCGCGTGCCGGCCGCGCGCGCTTCTTCGGTGCCGCACGGCGCGCGGTCTTACGCGCCGGCTTGCGCGTCCCCTTGCGGACGCTCCTGCGCTTGACGCGTCTGGCCTTGCGCACCGGCTTTTTCGCCGCCTTCTTCCGGGTCACCTTTTTCTTGGCTGGCTTCGGCTTCGCCGCGGGCTTTTTCGCGCCTGGCGCCTTGGGCGCCGGCGGCTTTGCAGCGGCCGCTGCGGGCGCGACTGCAGGCTTCGGCGGCGCCGCGGGTTTGGGCGCTGCGGGCGCGGGCTTTGACGGCGCAACCGCAGGTTTGGGTGGCGCAGCCGCCTTCGCGGTGCGCGGCATTTCCTGCACCGCGAACGCGCCGCCCTGCGGATCCATGAAGAGTGCGATCCAACTGCCGCCCGGAACTTCCATCGGGCCGTGCAGCAGCCGTCCGCCCGCCGCCTTCACGGCAGCGACCGTACGGTTGGAGTCGGCGACGTGGACGTAGCTTAACCACGAGGGTGGCGTGGAGGGGACCTGTACGTTGCACATGCCGCCCACCTGGCTGCCAGCGTGCTCAAAGAGTTGATAGACGCCCATGCCGCCCATGTCGTGTCCGGGTCCCTTGGTCCAGCCGAACAGCTCACCATAGAAGCGCACCGCGGCAGCGACGTCGGTGGTGGCGAGTTCGTGCCACGAAAACCCGCCTTGCGGGGGCGCAGCGCCGGGAGGGGGTCCCGCACCGGGCGTAAAGACGGCGAACGTCGCGCCCTGCGGGTCAGCCAGCACCGCGAAGCGCCCGACGTTCGGGATATCCGTCGCGGGCTTGTGCACTTTCGCCCCGAGCGCCTGCGCCTGCGCACAGGTGGCACCCACGTTTGGCGTGCCTACGTACAGCAACCAGTGCGGCGGTGCGCCAGCGGCTTCTGCAGGCAGCGCCATCAGGCCGCCGATCTGCGTCTGTCCCGCCATCCAGATGGTGTAGCCGGGCATGCTCGAAGGCTGGGTCCGCCACGGCAGCGCTTTCTGATAGAACGCAGAAGAAGCGGCGGTATCGGTCGTCAGCAATTCGTGCCAGATGAATCGTCCACGGATCTCGGCGTTGCTCATAGCGAGTCTTCCTCTTGTTGGCGCGCGGCATCTTCCACTGTCGACGAGGGGCGCGACATTCTGCCCTGCTCCACCGTCCACTGTCATGCTTGTTGGGATGGCACCTGCACCGCCTGCGCCCGCTCGCGCCAGATGAGGTACAGGCCGCTGACAATCACCACGCCGCCGCCAAGGACCACCCGCGCCGAAGGCAGCACGTGCCAGACGACCCGGTCGATGGCGATCCCCCACAGGAGCGAGGTGTATTCGAATGGTGCCACGAGCGAGGGCGGCGCCAGCCGAAACGCCTGCGTAAGAAGGTGCTGGCCCACCGCGGCAACCACGCCCAGGGCGACGATCCAAGGCCAGTGCCGGGCCGCGATCGCCACCCAGGCCGGGGCCGCCAGCACCGCGGAAATCAGGGTCATCAGTCCGATAGTCCAGAAAACCACACTGGCGGTGGATTCTGTGCGCGTCAGCACCCGCACCGCGATGGCGCTCAGCGCATAGGCCGTGGCTGCCACCAGCGCCGCGAGTGCGCCCCAGGAGGCCAGTCCCGAGGAAGTCGGCCGCAGCATGATGATGACGCCGGCGAGTCCGGCGAGGATGGCGACCCAGGTGCGCGCATTGCCGCGCTCCCCCAGAAGCGGCACCGAGAGTGCGGCGACGATGAGCGGCGCCGACAGGAACACCGCGTACGCATTGGCGAGCGACAGCTCGCGCACGGCGTAGATGAAACTCCCCAGCAGCACCACCGTCAGAACGCCGCGCAGCAGATGCATCGGCCAGCGTCGCGCACGCAGCTCCCCCAGCCGTCCGGAGATGACCAGCGGCAGCAGCGTGAACGGCAGCGAGGCAGCGCCGCGCAGGACGGCGACCTGCAACGGCGGGTAATACGCTGAAAGCAGCTTCAGGAGCGCGTCCATGCATGAGAACACGGCCACGGCCGCGATCATGTACGCGATCGCGCGCAGGCGCGCCTGGCGCACTTTCTTTAAGCGGAGTCCGCTTCGGCGTGCTTCGCAGCGGGCGCCGTCGGACGGTAACTCGTGCCGAGAAGCCGGGCCGGCAGCGGGAAGGCGCTCGTCAGCGATACTACCAGCGAGGAGGCGTACGGCACGGACTGGATCAGGAGCACGATGATCCAGGCGAGCCGATCGGGGCCTTCGTTTTCCGGCAGGCCGGTGTACGCCACCGCCCATGCCGAGAGGATAAGCGCCGTCATCATCAGGATCTCCTCGCGTGCGGCGCTAAGCGCGTGCAGGAGACCTGCGGAACTGCCGCCCTTGGGCGTACGGAAAAACGGCTCGCTGCGGGTGACGAAGCCCTTCACCGCCGCCATGCCGATGGTGTGCGTGAGTGCCAGCCCCGCGATCGCCGCTGCCAGCGTCTGTCGGTAACCGGCGCCCACCCGCACGCGGTACAGGTGCGCGAGCTTCGCGAGCTTGAAGGTGAACAGCGACAGCGGCAGCACCGAGTACATGACCAGCGGCGGATCGATCTGCCGCGGCGCCCAGATCATCGCGGCAGACCAGCCCAGGGCTGCGAGGTTGAACAGCATGTTGCAGCCGTCCGCGATCCACGGCAGCCAGCCGGCGACGAAGTGATAGCGCTGCCCCGGCGACAGCGGGCCGCCCTCCAGGAACAGCTCGCGCGCGTGCGCCTTGATGATCTGCATGGCGCCGTAGGCCCAGCGGAANNAAATGCGCAGGCCGAGCTCGGCGTCCTCGGTGATGCACCACTCGGCCCAGCGCGCCGCATCCAGCTGCACGCGCCGCACCATGGTCATGGTGCCGTGCTGGATGATGGCGTTGCGTTCGTTGCGCGTGATCATGCCGATGTGGAAGAAGCCGCGGTACTCGGCGTAGCACATGGCCTTGAAGGCGCTCTGGCCCGCATCGCGGTAGTCCTGCGGCCCCTGCATGATGGCGATGCGCTGATCCTCGAACACCGGCGTCAGGTCGCGCAGCCAGCGCGGCTCCACCACGTAGTCGCTGTCGATCACGGCGACGATCACGGCGTCGGCAGCGGTGCGCTCGAGCGCGAAATTGAGTGCGCCGGCCTTGAAGCCGGCGAGCGGCGCGACGTGAAAGAAGCGAAAACGGGACCCAAGCTGCGCGCAATGCGCCTCGACCGGACGCCAGACATGCTCATCGCGGGTGTTGTTGTCGATAACCAGCACTTCGAAGTCCGGATAGTCGAGGCGCGCGAGCGCGTCGAGCGTCTCGATGAGCATGTCGGCGGGCTCGTTGTACGCCGGCACATGGATCGAAACCTTCGGCGGCTGCGCGCTAGGCGCGAGCAGCGGCCCTCCCCCGCGACGCCGGTACGTCACCCAGTGCGCCTCGGCCCACTCATGCGCCTCGGCGAGCAGCACCAGCATCACACCCAGCATCCCGAGCAGCAGCAGCACGCCGGAAATGACGCTCGCGACCGTCATGTACTGCTGGGTGAAGTCGTAGAACACCCACACGGCGATGGTAGCGGCGGCGTACACGACGATGGCGAGGAAGCTGCGGCCGCGATTGCGCAGCGTGCGACTGTTCAGATACACAAGTGCGAGCACCAGCAGCGCGACCGCCACCGACACGGCGGCGAGAATGTGCCACTCCGGCACCCGCACGATGGGGGCGGTGAAGGCGAACTTCGGCTGCCGGTTGACGTCGTATACGCCCCAGTACGAGCCGACCGCGCCCTCCTGGTAGGCCTTCCAGGGCTGATCGAAGGCTTCCATCACGTAGTAGATGATCTCTTGCTTCTTGGCGACGTTCAGGAAGCGGCGCAGGAACAGGGCCTCGTTGGCGTCCGAGGCGACGGCCGACTCGTGGGTGCGGCCGCGGCTCGGCCAGCCGATCTCCGCCACCACGATCTGCTTGTGCGGGAAGGCCTTCTGCAGGCGCTTGTACTGCGTCAGCGAATACGCGACCGCCTCGTCGACCGGGACGCCTTCCCAGTACGGCAGCAGGTGCACGCCGATGAAGTCGACGTGCTGCGCGAGCTCGGGGTACGCGAGCCAGGTGTCCCAGGTCTCGGCGGTGCCCACCGGCTGGCCGATGGCGGCGCGCGCGCGATCCAGATTCTTCTCGAGCTCCTCGATGGGCAGGTCGCCGCGGAACAACACTTCGTTGCCGATGAGCACGCGCACGACGTTGACGTGCGAGTTCGCCAGCTGGATGGTCGTCTGCAGCTGCTCCTCATTCTTGTCGCGGTGGCTGTCGAGCCAGGCGCCGATGGCGACGTTGATGCCGTGTTTCTCGGCGAGCGCGGGCACATCCGCGAGCGTGCCGGCGACGCTGTAGGTGCGCACGGCGTTGACCCTGCCCTGCAGCAGCGTGAGGTCGGAGTCGATCTCCTCGTCGGTGGGCATCTGGAAGTGTGTCGGATCCTCGTTGGCGCGAAACGGAGAGAAGGCGAAGCCCTGAATGACCGCCGGCCAGGGCGGCTCGCTCGTCGGCCGGTTGAGCAGCGCCCACACCGCGAACGTGAGCGTCGCGAACAGCGCCGCGATCAGCAGGCTCGGGATCGCTTTCATACCTGCGTGCCGGGCCTACCAGCTACCGGTGTTAGGCATGGACTTCCATGGCTCGGCAGGCGCGAGCGCGGCGCTCTTCTGCAGCAGCTCAATGGAGATATTGTCCGGCGAGCGCACGAACGCCATGCGTCCGTCGCGCGGCGGCCTGAGGATGGTCACGCCGTGATCGGCGAGGCGCTGGCAGGTGGCGTAGATGTCATCGACGGCGTAGGCGAGATGCCCGAAATTGCGGCCGCCGCCGTATTCCTCCGGATCCCAGTTGTGGGTGAGCTCGACCTGGGCGTCAAGATCGCCCGGCGCCGCCAGGAACACCAGCGTGTAGCGTCCCTGCGGGTAGTCCTTGCGCGACAGCTCGGTAAGTCCGAGCGCGTCGCGGTAGAACTTAACCGATGCGTCAATGTCGGTGACGCGGACCATGGTGTGCAGGTACTTCATCGCTCGCGCCTTAAGTTCTAAAACATCTCCGACGGTCCGGGAGGCTCGATCTGCACCTCGTGGCGCGCCGCAATGAAGTCGCCGGTAATCATCGCATCGTAACCCTGACCGGGTCCCACCATGGGATAGACCCCGGCGTCCGGATCGATCAGCACTTCCAGGAATGCCGGCCCCTTGAAGGCCACGAATTCCGCGATGACGCGCGGCACATCCTCCTTGCGGTCGAGACGCACGGCGTAGCGGAAGCCGTCGGCCTGCGCGGCCTTGACGAAATCCTTCTTATGCAGCGAGCGATCGCTCGCCGACAGCCGGCCCTTGAAGAACAGCTTCTGCCACTGCTTNNAGCTCGCCGATATTCATGCGGATGCTCGAATCGCCGTCGACGTCGATGACCAGCCGGCTGGGGCAGGCGATCTGTGCGCCGATCGCAGCTGGCAGGCCGAATCCCATGGTGCCCATGCTGCCGGAGGTCAGCCACTGTCGCGCACCGGTGAAGTCGCAGTACTGCGCCGCCCACATCTGGTGCTGGCCGACGCCGGTGGTGATGATGGCCGCGCCGCGGGTGTGGCGGTTGAGTTCCTCGAGCACGTAGTACGGCTGGATGAGCGGGCTCGCGCGGTCGTAGTTCATGGCATGGACACGCTTGAGCTCGGCCAGGTGCGCGGTCCAGGGGCCGAAATCGCGCCGGAAGTTGCTCTGCCGCCCGTGCGCGGTGAGCGCGCGCAGGGCCTCGGGAACCAGCCCCACGTGACTCCATTGCACGCGCTTCACCTTGTTGATCTCGGACTGATCGACGTCCAGGTGCGCGATGCACCGCGCGTTGCGGGCGAATTTCTCCGGTACGCCGGCCACGCGATCATCGAAGCGCGCGCCGACCGCGAGGAGGAGGTCACAGTCTTCCACTGCATAGTTGGCAAACGCCGCGCCGTGCATGCCGAGCATGCGCATCGCCAGGGGATGGGTGGTGTCGAGCGACCCGATGCCCATGAGCGTCGTCACCACCGGCACGTTGAAGGCGGTCGCGAACTCGGTGAGTGCCGCCGCNNTCGCCCTGGAACACCCCTTCCCAGGTCTGCACGTCCTTAGGGATATCCACGACCACCGGACCCGGCCGTCCCGTGCGGGCGATTTCGAAAGCGGTGCGGATGGTGCTCTCCAGGCGCAAGGGGTCAGTCACCAGGAAAATATGCTTGGCAACCGCACCCATCATGGCGGGCACGGGGGCCTCCTGGAACGCGTCCGTGCCGATGGATGCCCGCGCAACTTGCCCACAAATCACGACAATCGGTACCGAATCTGCCATGCAGTCGCGCACCGGTGTGACAGTGTTGGTCGCGCCGGGTCCCGAAGTGACCAGGCAGACCCCCACGCGGCCGCTCGCGCGGGCGTATCCGGCCGCCATGAATCCGGCGCCCTGCTCGTTCGCCGGCACGATGAGGGGGATCTGCGGCGCCCCGGTCCGGGCGCATTCCGCGTTGTAGAGAAAAACCGCATCGTAGGTCGGCAGGATCGCCCCGCCGCTGTAGCCGAAAATCGCGCTGACGCCTTCGTCCGCGAGCACCTGCATGATCATGCGGGCGCCACTCATTGTCTGACCGGCCAGCGGATGTCCCACCGGGCGCGGCTGTAGACCTAAGTCACTCATGGGCCTGATATGTGCGGAAAAAGGCGAAGCGGCCGATCAGCCTAGCAGCTTAGGTTTGTGCTGCAAACTCGCGGCGATCCTTTATTCTCGCTTGCGAACATGCGCCACATCATCGCCATCCTGTTGCAGAACGAGGCCGGTGCTCTCACCCGGGTGGCGGGCCTTTTCTCCACGCGCGGCTACAACATCGAGTCGCTCTCGGTCGCGCCGACGGAGGACCCGACGGTCTCGCGCCTGACCCTGGTCACGACCGGCTCCGACCCGGTGATCCGGCAGATCGTCAATCAGCTCAACAAGCTGGTCGATGTCGTGGACGTCCTCGACATGACGCTTGGTACGCACCTGGAGCGGGAGCTGGTGCTGCTGAAGCTCAAGGTGGAAGGGGGCCAGACGGACGCGGTCCGCGGGCACGTGGTGCGCAGCGGCGGCCGCGTGCTGGATCCTGCGACCGAGGGCTTCATCGTCGAGCTGACGGCCAGCGAAGCGGAGATCAATACTTTCGTGGCCGACCTGGGCCAGCGCGCGCAGCTCCTGGAAGTGGTGCGCAGCGGCGCGCTCGGCATCAGCCGCAGTGCCCGGCCGCTGCGGGCGCAGCCGGGGGTCCGTGCGCCATAGCGCGCGGCACTGGCTGCAGCAGCCTTACGGCACCAGCACCGTCGAGCCGGTGGTGCGCCGGCCTTCAAGATCCCGATGCGCATCGGCGGCGCGGGCGAGCGCGTATCTCTGGCCGATCACGATGCGCACTTTGCGGGCACGCACCGCGGCGAACAGCTCCCGTGCCCCCTTGGTGAGTTCCTCGCGCGCGGCGATGTAGTCAAAGAGCGTGGGGCGGGTAAGAAACAGCGAGCCGCGCTTGGTGAGTTCGAGCGGACTGATCGCGGGCGCCGGGCCCGAGGCGTTGCCGAAGCTCACCATCATCCCCAAGCGCCTGAGGCAATCGAGCGAGTCCATGAAGGTGTCCTTGCCCACCGCGTCGTACACGACGGCGACACCCACACCCCGGGTGATCTCCTTGACGCTCTCGACCAGCGCGTCGCGCCCGGAAATCAACACGTGGCGGCAGCCGTGCTTGCGCGCGAGCTGCGCCTTGGCCTCGTTGCCCACCACGCCGATAACCGTGGCGCCGAGCGCACGCGCCCACTGGCACAGGATGAGGCCGACTCCGCCAGCGGCAGCGTGCACCAGGATGGTGTCGCCCCGCGCCACCTTGTAGGTGCGGCGAATCAGGAAGTGCGCGGTAAGCCCTTTGAGCATGAGGGCGGCCGCCTGTTCGTCCGATATTCCCTTCGGCACCTTGACCAGCCGCTCCGCCGGCACGTTGCGCAGCTCGCTGTAGGCACCCGACTTGGAATACACGTAAGCGACCCGCTCACCGATACGAAATCCGCGCACGCCGCGTCCGAGAGCGGTAATGACCCCCGCCGCCTCGCGCCCCAGCCCCCGCGGCAACTCTCCCGGGTACAGGCCGGTGCGCTCGTAGACGTCGATGTAGTTCACACCAATGGCGGTGTGGCGGATCTGTACTTCGTGGGTGGCCGGCTTGCCGGGCTCGAGTTCCTCGTTACGCAGGACCTCAGGTCCCCCGAAGCTATGGAAGCGGATGGCGGCTGGCATGTTGAGAGGATAGCGCCTGATCGGCGGGGGCGCGATGCCCCGGAATGCGTGGAGCGCGGCGCGCCTATTTGTCCTCAGGCGGCGCAGCAGCGAGCCGGATGTTGAGTCGGCGGCGCAAATGCGGCCCAAGAGAAATCCCCGACGCAACTGTGATAGTTTGATGGGTTAAAGAGCGCGGGTGCTACCAGCCCATGGCCGATATCTTCGTTTCCTATTCCCGGACCGACAAGGCTACCGTCGCACCCCTGGTGACCGCGCTTGAGGCGCAGGGCTGGTCGGTCTGGTGGGATCCGGAAATCACCCCGGGCGATGAATTCGACAGGCTGATCGGCGCCGAACTCGAGAGCGCCGGCGCAGTCGTCGTCGTCTGGAGCCCGGCCTCGGTGGAATCGCGATGGGTGAAGGGCGAAGCGCGCGACGCCGCCGATCGCGGCGTGCTGGTGCCGGTACGCATCGAGAATGCGCGCTTGCCGATCGACGTGCGCGCGATCCACACCATCGAACTCGATGGCTGGGCGGGCAACGGCGACAGTGCGCCTTTCAAAGCGCTGCGCATCGCTCTGGAAGCGAAACTGAAACGGGCGGTGGGAAAAACTGCCGCGCAGACCGCGAAAGACAAGCGCCCCGCCGTCACGGTATGCGTGTTGCCGTTCGCCAACATGAGCGGTGATCCGGAGCAGGAGTATTTCAGCGACGGCATCACCGAGGACATCATCACCGACCTCGGCAAGGTCTCGGCACTCTCGATCGTGTCGCGCAATACCGCCTTTTCCTTCAAGAGCGCGGCCGCCGACGTGGCGCAGATCGCGCGGCAGACGAAGGCGGCCTACGTGCTCGTCGGCAGCGTGCGCAAGTCCGGCGCCCGGGTGCGCATCACCGCCCAACTGATCGGCGCCGCCAACGACTCGCAGCTGTGGGGCGAGCGTTACGACCGCGACCTGAATGACATATTCGCGCTGCAGGACGAGATCTCCAAGGCGATCGTCGCCGCACTGAAACTGACGCTGCTCCCCGGAGAACGGCAGGCGCTCGAGCAGCGCGGCACGACCCATCCTGAGGCGTACAAGCTGTACCTGATGGCGCGGCAATTCTGGCTTCTGGACAATGAAAGAAACGATGTAATCGTCGATCGCATCTGCAATCGGGTCATCGAGATCGATCCGAACTACGCGCAGGCGTGGGCGACCATGGCGCTGGCGCAGTGGAACAGGTTCTGGCAAGGCGACTCAGACGCGGGCGAGCGCGCCGCGGCGACGGCGCTGCGGCTCGACCCCAATCTCGCCGACGCGCACGCCGCGATGGGCGCAGCGCAGCGCAGCAAGGGACGCTACCTGGAAGGGCTGGCCTCCTGCCAGAACGCGCTGCGCCTGGAGCCCGGTTCATACATCGCCAATAAAATCGCCGGCCTGTGCTGCCTCGGCCTGCGCCGCTACGACGACGCGATCGGCCATTTCGAGGCGGCGGCCGCGGGGATGGAAACGGATTTTACGGCGGCGACTTTCGTCTCGCAGTCCTACAAGGCCAAGGGCGATGCGGAGCGTATGCGCAGCGCTGCGCGCCGGGCTCTCGATCGCATCGAAAGGGTCGTCGTGGCCGAGCCCGGCCATAGCCGCGCGATCGGTTTGGGCGTTGCCATGCTGGTAACGCTGGGGGAAAAGGAGCGCGCCAAAGAGTGGGCGACACGGGCCCGTCTCGTCGATCCTGACAACACTAATCTGCATTACAACCTCGCTTGCGCGATGTCCTCGCTGGGAGAAGTCGATCTGACGCTGGAGACTCTCGCCGGTATCGCGCCGAGGCTGACACCGAGCATGATGAGCTGGATGGAGGCCGACCCGGACTTCGATCCGATCCGTGCCGAGCCCCGCTTCAAGACGTTGATGGAAGAAGTGAAGGCGCGGTTCGCGAAGGCCTGAGGCGGCGCGGCCGCAGTCGCGGCTCACCCGCACTCGGAGCGGCTCGATAATCAGTAGCTGGTTGGTGCGCCAGCTCCTGGCGCGCACAACCATTTAAGGCGCCGGCGTAGCCCGCTCTGATTCAACAAGCTTGTGCCATTCGGCATACGCATCGCCGACGCGTGCCAATGGCGGCTCACGCAGGATCGCGTCGACGAAATTGCGAAAATCGCTGCCGAACTGGCCGCGTGACACCTGCCAGGCGGCGCGCATCCCGTGGGATCTCATGTAGTAACGCACCCCGGCTACATAACTGTCGAAGGCCGGTTGGTCGAGCTGCCCGGCTTTATGCTGTAGGTACGAATCCTCGCCGCTCAGGAACAGAGCACGGCACATCATCATCCACTGCGTAAATTCGTCGCGCGTCAGGCTCGTCTGGCCCGCCGTGGCTTTGCCGAATACCCGCGCCAGTTCGGGGTCAGCCAGGCCGAGGGCACCGTGAGAAGCACGATCAGCCCGGCCCTGCTGCATGATGGCGCGCTGACTGCGTTCGGCGCTGCGAACCTGCAGGCCGAGATAGATCAGGGTGCCCACCACGGCGACTGAGGCGACCGACTGACTCAGGTAGAAGATCTGTTCGAGCGTCATGGGCAAGCTCCTCTGCCATCGACGACGGCGGAAGAGAGCGTGGTCGTCAGCTGCGGCATCCGCCGCCGAAATGCCGCCCGGCCGCCGAAAGGCCGAGCGTTCGCCGGACGGGACGCCACCAGCCTCGCGACCGCCTTGCCGCGATCCGTAATTGTGACCTCGTGTCCCTTGCGCACCTCCGCGATCAGGGCGGACAGGTTCTGCCGGGCCTCCCGAATTCCTGCTTCCCTCATGAGGGGGATTCGCCTACAGCGCGGCGTCGTCCGTTTCGCCGGTGCGGATACGGATGACGCGCTCGATCTCGGTCGTGAAGATCTTGCCGTCCCCGACCTTGCCCGTCTTGGCGGCTTTGAGGATGGCGTCAATGACCTGGTCGGCGAGGTCGGCGCGCACGGCGACCTCGATCCGTGTCTTGGGCACGAAGTCGACCACGTACTCGGCGCCGCGATACAACTCGGTGTGCCCGCGTTGGCGGCCGAACCCCTTCACTTCCGTGACGGTCATGCCCGACACACCAATGTCAGAGAGCGCGGCGCGCACGTCGTCCAGCTTGAACGGCTTGATGATCGCGGTGACCAGTTTCATGAGCGGACTCCGGCTTGCTTAGGCTTGGGGCGCGATGGATTTTGCAGTTTTCATGCCATGCATTGAAAGTGCGGAAAAGTCGCGCCCGTCAGTCTGCTTGCGGTGCGCTGGCGCGGTCGCGTGCACCAAGCTGGCGCATGGTGCGGCGACACGCCCCCGGTTGGTGCGGCGGTGAACGCGCGCGCGTAAGGTAGCATCGAGGGCCAATGTATCAACAAATCGTCATTGCCGGGGGTGGCCAGGCCGCCGTCCAGGCGGCGGATACCCTGCGGCGCAAAGGCTATACGGGACGCGTGACTCTCGTGGGCGATGAACCCTGGCTGCCCTACCAGCGCCCGCCACTGTCCAAGAAGTATCTGGCCGGCACGCTCGAGCGCGAGCGTCTCGTCCTTCGTCCCGAAAAGTTCTTCACCGAGCACAGCGTGCAGACTCACCTCGGGCGCCGGGTTGCCGGGATCGAGCGGCGCGAGCAACGCGTGCGGCTCGATGACGGCCGGGCTCTGCCCTATGACGCGCTGCTGCTCGCGACGGGCAGCCACCCGCGCCGGCTGTCCGCGCCGGGCGCGGACCTGGGCGGCGTTCACTACCTGCGCGGCATCGCCGATGCCGACCGCATCCGGGCGGAATGTGCGGCCGGCGGGCGCCTCGTGGTGATCGGCGGCGGCTATATTGGACTGGAGGTTGCGGCAACCGTGCGCGAGCTCGGCATGGACGTGACCGTGCTCGAGATGGCCGAGCGGGTCATGAACCGCGTGGTCTGTGCAGAGCTATCCGCGTTCTACGAGGCGGAGCACGCCCGCCACGGCGTGCGCGTGCTGTGCAATGCACGGGTGCGCGCATTGGCCGGTGACGACAGCGGCCGCGTGCGCGCGGTGCTTACCGGGGATGGCGCCGAGTATCCCGCCGACGTGGTAATCATCGCAGTAGGGGTGGCGGCGACGGATGAGCTGGCCGTGGCCGCAGGACTTGAGTGCGACAACGGCATTCGCGTCGATGAGCACTGCCGCACGTCCGATCCGGCCATCTACGCCGCCGGCGACTGCGCCAATCATCCGAGTCCCCGCTACGGCCGCCGTCTGCGCCTGGAGTCCGTGGACAACGCGTTCGAACAGGGCTCGAGCGCGGCACTGAATTTGAACGGCACCCCGACCGTGCACGACAAGCTCCCCTGGTTCTGGTCGGATCAATACGACCTGAAGCTCATCATTGTGGGCATCTCGGCCGGCTACGACACCGTGATCCTGCGCGGTACGCCGGCGGCGCGCGCCTTCAGCGTCTGTTATCTGCGCGACGGGGAACTCATCGCCATCGACAGCGTCAACGCTCCCAAAGATCAGATGGGCGCCCGCAAGCTCATCGCGGCGCACGCGCGGCCGGACCCGGACAAACTCGCCGACCCCGGGATCGCGCTCAAGGACGCGCTTTGATCACTCGCGTGCCAGCAATGATGTCGTGCAGACACCTGCGACTCTTTTGAAAGATCAACAGGCAATCCACTGTGGACAGCAGACTGCCCAACACTCCGAGTTGCGCCACAACGGAAATCAGCAGGTAGCGCAGGAGTATGACGCGCCACAAGGGCGCAATCCGGCCTTGCAGATCGACAATGCGAACGTGCAGCAAATACTTGCCGATGGTTAGCTGCCCCAGCTCCACACAGCTACAAGCAGCGCTTGCTGGGTAGTCAGTGGCTGACCCTTAAGCACCGGCGCCAGACCACCGGAATATGCCAGCGCCGCCACTCCCGGGATGATGCCGATCAGGGCGTCAATCAGTACCGCTGCCAGGCGTGCAAGTCTTCCCGCCAACTCGAACGGTGCCACCGGATCATCACTCGACAGGTTGAGTGTTTCGCTCACAGCTTCAACAGTACCAGCGGGACTCAGGTTTGCTCGCGCTCGAGAACCAGCGAATCCGCGGCGCGCGCTCAGTCCGCGAATGCAATCGCGGGCTGCCCGGCGAAGCGCTGGCTGATGTGCTGCCCGAGGAGATCCGCGATGCTTTCCTGCGCGCCGACTGTGCGGTTCATGAGCACGACGCCCGCGTAGTCACCCTGGAGATTGAAGAACGCGAAGCTGCTGTAGCCACCGGTGGCGCCGTTGTGCCAGTAGTCCTTCGTCTGCGGGTTGTAGAACCAGGCAAAGGCAATCTTGTTGGCCCCGGCGTCCCCGCGCAGCTGATGGGATTGGGTGAGGGCGGCCGCTAGGGTGCGCGTGGCGCCCGAGCCGTGGGCCGCGAAGGCTTCCGGATGCAGGTTAGCTTCCAGGTACGTGAGCATGTCGGCCGCCGTCGAGCGCAGCGCTCCCGCGCCGGCGAGCGCATCTGCATCCCAGGCGTGTGCCGGCCGGTTGTCGAAGGTATGGCCCTGGATGAACCGCGCCTGCTGGGCGGCCGACAGTGATACCCCCGTGTCGGACAGTTGCAGCGGCACGATGACCTCCTCGCTCACGAGCTTCGCATAGGTATTGCCGGCGCGATCCGCCAGCGCCTGGCCGAGGAGCCCCACTCCCAGATTGCTGTAGAGAAATGGCGGGTCAACAGGTTTTTCCACGCCGTGGGCCGCGAGGAACTGGTAGAGATTCAAGGGGCGATAGTCGCTGTAGGGATTATCCGCGTCCACAGGCTCAAGATTCGCGGGCAACCGCGGCAGACCCGAGTGTTGTGTCACCAGATCCAGGAGCGTGATCTCGGTGCCCTGCGGCCTGGCAACCGTTCCGGGGGGCAGGAGCTCGCGCACCGGCTGGTCGAGTTTCACCTTGCCCTGCGCCACCATCTGCGCCAGCACCAGACCGGTGAAGGTCTTGGTGATCGACCCGATCTCGAATATGGAGTCCGCGGTGGCGCTGCCCCACGCAAAGACGCGGGGCACGCCGTTGCGCACGACACCCACGACAACGCTCACGGAGGTTGCAGGAGACAGGGGGCCGCTCTTGAGCGCCTGCGCGAAATCCTGGGTGAGTACCGCCTGCATTGCGGTCGCATCCACCGGCGCGATCGCCGGCTGGAAAGAGATCTTCGGCGGCGGCGGTTGCAGCTGTGGCTTCGGCTGCCGTTGGAATGTCAGCGGCAGCGACGCGCCTTGCGTCCACGTGCCGGACAGTGTCAGGCCATCACGGGACAGTTTGCCGCGCCAGTGGCCCTCAACCTGCGGGATATCGAACGACAAGTCGTTATCGGACCAGGCAACGTTGGCGCAGGAGAGGCCGTACGATCCCTGGTCCAGACTATCGAGCGTGCAGAATTCCTGTCCGGCACGATCGCGCTTTACTGTGAGCTGAATCCGCAGCGCCTGGCGCGGAGCCTGCAGCGTTCCCAGCCAGAAACCATCCACCGGCGAGGGCTTGCTCGCCGCCACGAACATATCACGCGTGAACGTGAGGGGCATCGGCGTGCCCTGGTTCCAGCTTCCCGACAACGTGGCGCCGCCCTCTCCCACCGTGCCAGCCCAGGTGCCGTGGACTGCCGGCACGGCGAAGCTGAGCGTGTTGCCCTGCAGGTGAAAATCCGCGCAGGGAATTCCGGCCGCCCCCTGGTCGGGACTGTCGAGGGTGCCGCCGAGCGTCCCGTCCGCCGCGGCGGTGAGGTGCAGCTTAAGATGCAGCGGTCCGAGGGTGCCCAGGTAGTCACCCTGGATCGCAGGCCCGTCAGCAAAGGCGGGACAGGCGGGGAGCCCGGTGAGTACCAGGAAGAGCGCGACGACGGGACCGGCTGCGTGGGTGTTCATGTCGCTCCGGACGCCTTCAACGCAGCACCACCAGCAGATCCTTCACGTCCACCGTCTGGCCGGGCTTCGCCAGCACCTCCGCGACTTCGCCCTCACTCTCGGCGCGCACGGCGGTCTGCATTTTCATCGCCTCGAGTGTCAGCAGAACATCGCCGCGCGCCACTTTCGCGCCCGCGACCGTCGTGACGGTGGCCACGGTCCCCGGCATGGGTGCGCCCACATGGCGCGGGTTGCCCGCCTCGGCCTTGCGCGCCGGCGGGCGCTGCGCAACCTGGGCCCTGTCAGGTACCCGCACCGAGCGCGGCTGTCCGTTCAACTCGAAGAACACCGTGCGCGTGCCATCCTCGTGCGGCTCGCTGCTTGCAACATAGCGAACAATGAGGGTCTTGCCGCGCTCGAGGTCGACGCTGATTTCCTGCCCCGGCTCCATGCCATAGAAAAACACCGGCGTCGGCAGGATCTCAGGATCGCCGTACTGCGCCCGCTCGCGCGCATAGTCCTGCCACACGCGCGGGTACATCAGATGCGACGCCAGATCCTCGTCGGTCACCGGACGCGGCAGCTGCTGCTGGATCCGCTGGCGCTCGGCATCCAGGTCCACCGCCGGCAGCGCCGCCCCGGGGCGCACGGTGAGCGGCGGCGCGCCCTTGAGCACCTTGTTCTGCAGCGCCGCCGGGAAGCCGCCGTGGGGCTGGCCGAGCTCGCCACGAAAGAACTGCACCACCGACTCCGGAAACGCGACTTCGGTGTTGGGGTCCTCCACCTGCTGACGGCTCAACCCCGCGGTGACCATGAGAAGCGCCAGGTCACCGACCACTTTGGAGGTAGGCGTGACCTTGATGATGTCGCCGAACATGTCGTTGACCTCGGCGTAGGCGCGCGCCACTTCGGGCCAGCGTGCATCGTCGATGCCAAGCGCGCGGGCCTGGCCGCGCAGATTCGTGTACTGGCCGCCCGGCATCCCGTGCACGTACACCTCGGAGGCCCCGGCGCGCAGGTCGCTTTCGAATGCGGCGTAGTGCCGGCGCACCTGCTCCCAGTATGCAGAGATGTTCCGCAGCTGGTCCGGATCGATGCCCGGATCCCGTGGCCCGTAACGCAGAGCCTCGACGATGGAACCGAGATTAGGCTGGGAGGTGAGCCCGCTCAGCGCATCGATCGCGCCATCGATTGCATCGGCACCCGCATCCACCGCGGCCAGCACGCTCGCGCCCGCGATGCCGCTGGTGTCGTGGGTGTGGAAGTGCACCGGCAGGCCGATCTCCTCTTTAAGGGCCTTCACCAGCGTGTAGGCGGCGCGCGGCCGGCACAGCCCGCCCATGTCCTTGACGCCCAGCACGTGTGTGCCCGCGGATTTCAACTCGCGCGCCAGCTTCAGGTAATAGTCCAGCGTGTATTTTTTCTCGTGCGGGTTACTTAAGTTTCCCGTGTAACACAGCGACGCCTCGCACAGCTTGCCGGTGGCCAGCACCGCGTCGATGGCGACGCGCATGTTCTCGACCCAGTTGAGCGAGTCGAAAATGCGGAACACGTCGACGCCGCCCGCCGCGGCGCGCGTCACGAAGAAACGCACCACGTTGTCCGGGTAGTTGGCGTAGCCGACGGCGTTGGCCGAGCGCAGCAGCATCTGCAGCAGCAGGTTCGGCATCCGCTCGCGCAGCAGCGCCAGGCGCTGCCACGGATCCTCGCGCAGAAACCGCATGGCCACATCGAAAGTCGCCCCACCCCAGCACTCGACCGAGAACAGTTGCGGCAGGAGGCTCGCGTAGTACGGGGCAATGGCCGCCATGTCGATGGTGCGCACCCGCGTCGCCAGCAGCGACTGGTGCGCATCGCGCATCGCGGTGTCGGTGATGAGCACGCGCTCTTGCGCCAGCATCCATTTTGCGAAGCGCTCGGGTCCCAGCTCATCCAGTTTCTGTCTGGTCCCGGGCGCGGCGGCGGGCAAAGTACCCGGCGGCAGTTTCGCGGCCGTGAAATGCGCCGGGCGCGCGCGGCCGCGGGTTTCAGAGTTGCCGTTGACGATGGTGTTGCCAAGAAACTGCAGGATGCGCGTGGCGCGATCGCGTTTGCGCGGCCAGCGGAAAAGCTCCGGCGTGTCGTCGATGAAGCGGGTGGTGTAGTCGCCGGCCGCAAAGCGCGGATGGGTGATGAGCTGATCGAGAAAACGCAGGTTGGTGACCACGCCGCGGATGCGGAACTCCCACAGCGCCCGGTGCATGCGCGCGATCGTCTCCTGCGGCGTCGGCGCCCAGGCGGTCACCTTGACGAGCAACGAATCGTAGGAGCGCGTGATTATGGCGCCGGTGTAGGCGGTGCCGGCGTCGAGGCGGATGCCGAAGCCTGCCGGACTCCTGTAGGCGGCGATCTTGCCGTAGTCGGGGATGAAGTTGTTTTCCGGATCCTCGCTGGTGATGCGGCACTGCAGGGCGTGGGCGCTGATGCGGATGTCGCCCTGCGCCGGCACGCCGCTGTCCGCGGTGCCGATGCGCTCACCCTGGGCGATGCGGATCTGCGCCTTCACCAGGTCGATGCCGGTGACCGCTTCGGTGACCGTGTGCTCGACCTGGATGCGCGGGTTCACCTCGATGAAATAGCAATGGCCGCTGTCGGCGTCCTGCAGAAACTCCACCGTGCCGGCATTGCGGTAGTTTGCGGCGCGGCCGACCGCCAGCGCCGCCGCGCACAGGTCCTGACGCTGTGCGTCCGTGAGAAAGACCGCCGGCGCGCGCTCCACCACCTTCTGGTTGCGCCGCTGCACCGTGCAGTCACGTTCGTACAGATGCACGAGCGTGCCGTGGTGGTCGCCGAGAATCTGTACTTCGACGTGGCGCGCGCGGCGCACCAGCTTCTCCAGGTACACCTCGTCGTTGCCGAAGGCGGCCTGTGCTTCGCGGCGCGCTACCGGCAGCAGCTCCGCGAGCTGTGCCTCGCTCTCGATCACGCGCATGCCGCGCCCGCCCCCGCCCCAGCTCGCCTTCAGCATCAGCGGGTAGCCGATGCCGCCCGCCATCCGGGCACAGGCCGCAAATTCGCGCGGCAGCGGCGGGGTTGCGGGCATGACCGCAACGCCAGCCCTGACTGCGAGATTGCGCGCCGCGACCTTGTTGCCGAGCAGACCCATGGTCTCGGGTTCCGGTCCCACGAACAGGATGCCGGCCGCGGCGCAGGCGCGCGCGAAATCGGGGTTTTCCGCCAGGAAGCCGTAGCCCGGATGGATTGCGTCCACCTGCGCCTCGCGCGCGATGCGCACGATGTCCGCGATGTCGAGGTAGGCCTCGACGGGCGCACGGCCGGCGCCCACGAGGTAGGCTTCGTCGGCCTTGGTCCGGTGCAGCGAGAAACGGTCCTCCTGCGAATAGATCGCCACCGTGCGCAGGCCCAGCTCGGCCGCCGCCCGCATGACACGAATGGAGATTTCGCCGCGGTTGGCGACGAGGACGCTGCGGATCCGCTGCGAGCTGGCGGGTTTCACCTTAGTATTTACCGCACGGTTTGTCTGGAGAGCCCCGCGAGGCGCTTTTTGAGCGCCCGTGCGGGTTGGCTTCGATCATAGCCGCTGGGGGGAAAGTATGTCGCGCCTGAAAATCATCGCGCTTTTGTGTTGGTCATCGCTCGCCATGCCGGCCCTGGCCGCCGAGCCGCACCCGCTGGCCATCGCCATCCACGGCGGCGCCGGCACCATGGACCGCGCGAAAATGACCCCCGAACGTGAAGCCTCCTACCGCGCGGGACTTGCGGCGGCGCTCAACGCCGGCTACGCGATCCTCGAGCGCGGCGGCACCAGCCTGGATGCCGTGGCGGCCGCGGTGCGCACCATGGAGGATGATCCGCAATTCAATGCTGGCCGCGGCGCGGTGCTCGACGCGCACGGCGATGCGGAACTCGATGCCGCCATCATGGATGGCAACGGACCGCGTGCGGGGGCGGTGGCCGCCGTGCGCCACGTCAAGAACCCGATCGATCTTGCGCGCCTGGTGATGGATAAGAGCCCGCACGTGCTGCTGGTAGCCGAAGGCGCCGAGGAGTTCGCACTGGAACAGGGCGTGGTGCTGGTGGCACCGGAATACTTCCGCACCCCGCAGCGTGAGCACGAGCTGCAGGAGGTGCAGCGCGCGGCACGCGAACGCGCCGCGGCGCCGCCGAACGCGCTACCCAAGGGCACGGTGGGCGCCGTGGCACTCGATCGCGCCGGCAACCTCGCCGCCGCCACCTCCACCGGCGGACTCACCAACAAGCACGTCGGGCGCGTGGGGGACTCGCCCATCATCGGTGCCGGCACCTACGCCAACAACGAGTCGTGCGCCGTCTCGGGCACCGGCTGGGGCGAGTACTTCATGCGCGAGCTGGTGGCCTATGACATCTGCGCGCTGGTGCACTACCGGCACCTGACGCTTGCGCAGGCCGTGCACGAGGTCATCGATGAGAAGCTGGCGCACGCGGCGCCCGACACGGGTGGGGTGATCGCGATCGATCCACACGGCGACATCGTCATGGATTTCAACACCTCCGGTATGTTCCGCGCCTCGCGCGATATCCACGGCCGGCAGGAAGTCGCCCTATTCCGCGACGCGCCATGAGCAGCGCAGGAACCAGACCCATGTACGCCATCGCCATTCACGGCGGCGCCGGGGCGATGCCGCGCGCCGCGCTGTCCGCCGAGCGTGAGCAGCTCTATCGCGCCGGCCTGGCGGCGGCGCTCGACCGCGGCTATGCGGTGCTGGCGGGCGGGGACAGCAGTCTGGATGCCGTGGCGGCCGCGGTGCGCGTCCTCGAAGACGATCCCTTGTTCAACGCCGGCCATGGAGCCGCGCTCACACGCGACGGCGCGGCCGAACTCGATGCCGCCATCATGGACGGTCGGCAGCTGCGCGCCGGCGCGGTCGCCTCCGTGCGTCACGTGAAAAATCCCATAGACCTCGCGCGGCGCGTGATGGAGAAGTCGCGCCACGTGCTGCTGGTCGGCGCGGGCGCCGAGGAATTCGCGCTGGAAGAGCAGTTCACGCTCGTTCCCAACCACTACTTCCGCACCGCCGAGCGGTTGGCGCAGCTCGAGTCCGAGCAGCGCGGCGAGCGCATGTCGGAGCTTCTGCCCACCTCCAAAGGTACGGTGGGTGCGGTCGCCCTCGATGGTGCCGGCAACCTCGCCGCCGCCACCTCCACCGGCGGCATGACCAACAAGCGCCCCGGGCGGGTCGGGGATTCACCCATCATCGGCGCCGGCACTTATGCAAAGAACGGTGTATGCGCGGTGTCCGCCACCGGGCACGGCGAGTACTTCATTCGCGCCGTGGCGGCCCACCACGTCTGCGCCGCCGTGCAGTACCGCGGCTTGACGCTGCAGCAGGCGGTGCGCGAAATGCTGCACGAGATTCTGGCCGGTATGGGCGGCGACGGCGGCCTCATCGCCGTGGGCCAGGACGGGCAGGTGGTGATGGATTTCAGCAGCGAAGGCATGTTTCGCGGGGCCCGCGACTCGGGCGGGCGGCGCGAAATCGCCATCTACTGAGTCGGCGGCGCCATCAATTGTGGCGCTGCTGCGCCAGCCGCACGGCACTCGGCGGGCGCGCTTCCCAGCGTGACCACACCCGCCGCAGATGCGCCGCGGAGCGAAAACCCGCGCGCGCGGCCACCCGTTCCAGGTCGAGGCGGCTGCCGGTCACGAGCTGCCGCGCCAGCGCGCAGCGAATGAGTTGCACGTAGTCGAGCGGTGAGCAGTGCGCATGCTCCGCAAACAGGCGCGCGAGATTGCGCGCGCTGGTGCCGGCGACCGCCGACAGCTCGCCCGAGCTCCAGGCCGCGGCCGGATCGCGCGCCACCGCATCCTGCACCCGATGCACCGCCGGGTGCAGATGGTTACGGTGCATCACCCAGGGCGAAAGCGCGGCGTCCGTGCCGGCGCGACGCAGGTACACCACCAGATCGCGCGCCACCTCCGCGGCGACGCGCGCACCCAGCTGCGCGCCGATGATGTGCAGGGTGAGGTCCAGGCCCGCGGTCACTCCGGCGCTGGTGAACACCGGGCCGTCCTCCACAAAAATCCGGTTATCCAACACGCGGGCGTGCGGCTCCACCGCAGCGAGTTCACTGACGTGCGCGTGATGAGTCGTACATTCGCGCCCCGCGAGCAGACCCGCGTGTCCCGCCAGCACGCTCCCGGCGCACACACACAGGAGCAGGGCTCCCTGGGTGCCGCCGGCGCGCAGCCACTCGATGACACTGCGGGTGGCGGGCTCGTCGGGATCGATGCGCGCGCCACTGACGCCGGTCAGCACCACGATCGCGTCCGGCGGCAGACGCGCCGGCAGCGGCTCGAGCGCGCTCAGGGTTAGTCCGATCGCTGCCGGCAGGCTCGGGACTGGCGCCACAAAACGCAGCCGGTAGCTTCCCGGAACCTTCGCCGCCGCGTTGCGGAACGCATCTGCAGGACCGGCGACATCCAGCAGCACCACGTTCGGCAACAGCACGAAAACAACTTCACGCATGGGAATCACGGCGCGTAGCACGGGCCGCCGGCGGTGCGCGGTCACCGGCCGCCGGCAGGCAGGTTCACGTCAGGGCGTCCGCAGCCGACACCACGCGCGCGAAGCGTCCCTCGAGCACCATCTCGGTGCGCTCACGGATTTCCGCCGCGGACACTTCACGTCCGCTACGCGTGCGCATCGGGAAAGTGAGGGTCGCATCGGTCACGTAGCGCACCCCGAAGCCTAAGTCCGAGGCGTGACGGGTCGTAGTCTCGCAGCATTGCTCGGTGCGGATTCCGGTGATCAGCAATTCGCCGATGCCGTGGGCGCGCAGCCATGACTCGAGCGTGGTGCCGTCGGCGGCGGTGCCGAACATGGCCGAGTGCACGTGCTTGTGGAACACGGCGTCGGTGTGGAGCTTCAGTTCCGGCATCGCACGCACGTAACCCGAGGAGGCCGCGAAGGGATCGCTGGCCACATCCGTGCGCTCGCGGTGGAACACCTGCACGATCGGGATGCCACGCGCCTGGCACCCGTCTACGAGGGATTGCACGTTGCGCAGGAACCCCGGCAGCTCCTCGGCGCGGAAATACGGCCGCTGGCGGAATGACTCCTGCACGTCGATGACGATGAGCGCCTGCTGCATGATCGAAAATCCTTATCTCCTAGAAATTCGCCATATGCTGCGGCACTCCGCACGCTTGTGCCAGCGCTATACGAGACGCGTATCGATCAAATTCGGACACTGCATGGGCGGTGGCCCGAAGGGCCCTGCCAGCCTGCGGGAGATCAGCTGCACGGCTACCACGAGCGTGAGCACGAACGCAGCTGTTACCGCAGCAGGTCTGTCACACAGGACTTGCAAGCCGGTGCGTGTGCTGCGACGCGGTTACGCGAGATTCGGCCGCCAACAGCGTCAGACCATGCAGCCGGGCGCGCTCCAGCGCCGTGTCCTCGCCGGAAGCTGCGGCGACCAGCAGTTCCTGCCACACCTCCGGGCGCGCACTCCAGCGCGGACGCAGCCACCCGGCGTGACTCTCGCCGAGCGCGAATACCTGGCGCAGGCTGCACTGGCTGATTGCCGCGGTGCACGGCGCGCGCATGCCGAGCAGCAGCCGCGCAGCGGCAGGCTGGGTGCGGGCAAGGTGCCAGGCGTAGGTGAACACCAGACGCGAGGCCTCGAGCGCCGCCGGCACGGTGAAGAATGGCGGCGCACTCTCGCGCACATCACTGACATGCGCTGCCGGCATGCCCCAGCGCTGGGTGTCGGCGAAGCCGGCATCCAGCAGCAGGTACGGGCAGGCGGCGGCGCGACGCCGTGCCACCGCGTCCAGCCGGCGCCACACGCTCGTTACCGCCGTGACCAGCGCGGTGGCCGGCGTGCAGCGCTCGGCGGCCTGCGCGGCCAGCAGCGCGAAGGCCATCTCGTTCAGTTCCAACAGCGATTCCAGCGTCTCCGGCCGCAACCACCCGGGCGCCAACAGCGCGCTTTCGCTTAACTCCGCCCCATCGATACCGCAGCGCAGCAACATGGCATCTCCTCCCGCGACCTTCAATCCAGGCAAATCCGACCAGCAGTGCTATTTTTTAGTTTGGTGATTTTTTACCAAATTTCTCTGCTTGTGTTTTGGGAATTTTTTACCAAAATGTCGGTTAGCCAACCGGAAGGAGCACATATGCGCATCTCGGACGACCGTTACAACGGCGAGCGGCTGCGGATGGAGCTCGCCCTGCGCTTTCTGCGCCACGAAGCGCGCACCCAGACCATTCGCACCTGGACCGGCCTGTCGGATGACCGCATCCGCAAGCTCTACCGTACCTACATGAGCCAGGCGAGCCGCTTTCTGCCGCGGCATCGCGGCAAGTCACCGCACCAGGTCGGTTACTTCACGCGCTCGCAACGCTCGCAACACGAGACCGCCGTGCTCGCCAGCGTGCTGTCGCTGCTCGGCGCGGTGCCGGCGGCTCCGGACGCGGCGGCGGGGGCGCCGGCGCTCGCGCGCGGTGAGCAGCTGTGCCAGGCCTTCGAGGCTTACCGCATGCTCCTGCCCTCCTCGCAGATCACCTTCGAGCACGCGGTGTTTCTCGCCACCGCGCTGGCGCGCGGGGATCAGCTGCGTCTGGGGGACTGCGGCGGCTGCGGCAGTCTCATGGTGACCGAGCGCTTCACGCTGCGCGCCCAGCGCTGCCACCATTGTGCGAGCCCGCTGCAGGCGCATTAGCCCATTGGCGAAAATCGCAGGGACTTTGGCCGGCTGCGGTCGGGGCGCCGGCAGCGGCGCTGCTAGAATGCGCCGTCTCGTTCTCGTGAAACGGCGCTGTATGGATCACGCCCGACCTAACTTCTTCGCCGGTCCCTACCTCGAGCGGCGCGCGGAAGCCCGCGAGGATCCGCAGTGGCTGGCCGCAGCCCACGCCGACGCGGCGACTCTGTACCTCATCGCACACGGCACCGCGCAGCTGATCAGGGCGGGCGCGGCGCCGCGAATCGCGTTCCTCAGCGGTGATGCGCCACTGGTGAAATCCGCAGCCGCATCCTGCACGACGCTCCTGGGCTGGTTTCACGGCGCGCGTTGCGTGCTCATCGAGCTGCCGGCGACGGCGGTGGCGAGCGCGCCGCCGGACTCAGGTTTCCAGGAACTGCGACCGCTGACAGCGCAGCTGCCGCCCGACGAAGCGGGACTCCTCGCTTACGCACGCGCCCTGTCGATCTGGCACGCACGCCACCTCTACTGTGGTGTATGCGCGTCCGCCACGCTCCCCGTGAGCGCCGGCCATTGCCTGCGCTGCACGAACGAAGCCTGTGCGCAGGATTACTTCCCGCGACTGGACCCGGCCATTATTGTGCTGGTGAGTGATGGCGAGCGGGCGCTGCTCGGCCGGCAGGCAAGCTGGCCCGCGCGGCGCTACTCGACCATCGCCGGCTTCGTCGAGCCCGGCGAGAGCCTCGAAGACGCGCTGGCGCGCGAGGTACTTGAAGAAACCGGCGTCATCGTCACCAGCATGCGCTACGACTCCTCGCAGCCCTGGCCGTTCCCCTCCTCCATCATGCTGGGCTTTTACGCCAGCGCCCCCGCCGGGGCCGCGGTGCGCGTCGGTGCTGAGTTGGAGGAGGTTCGCTGGGTTACCCGCGAACAGGTGCGCTCAGGAGAGGTGCTGGCGCCGCCCACACAGTCAATTTCCTGGCGGCTGATCTGCGGTTGGCTGGACGGCACTAAGGCGTAACGGCGCATGTGCCTGCTGGTGCTCGCGTGGCGAACCCATCCGCATTACCGCCTGGTGGTCGCCGCCAATCGCGATGAGTTTCACGAGCGACCGGCGGCGCCGCTCGCGCCCTGGCCGCCGGACGGCGGGGTGCTCGCGGGGCGCGATCTGCGCGCCGGCGGCGCCTGGCTCGGACTCGACCGGGCGCGGCGTTTCGGCGTGGTGACGAACTTTCGCGAGCTGCAGCGCCCGCAGGCCGGCGCTCCCTCGCGCGGCAGCCTGATCCCCCGTTTTCTCACCGGCACGCACGGCGCCGGGGAGTTCTTTGCCGGGCTCGAGCATGAGGCCCCCGGTTACTCCGGCTTCAACCTGCTGCTTGCCGATGACGAATCGCTCTGGTACGGCTCGAACCGCGCCGCGCCGTTCGCCCGGGCCCTGGACGCGGGCGTTTATGGGCTCTCGAACGAATTGCTCGACACGCCGTGGCCGAAACTGCTGCGGGTACGCCGCGGGTTCGAGACGTGGCTGGCAGACCCCGCCGCGCAATCCGCCGCGCCGCTGTTCGAACTGCTCAGCGACCGGACCCAGTCTGCCGGGGACGTGGGGCTGCATGAGTCCGGGCTGCCACGCGAGCTGGAACAGGTCCTGTCCGCGCCGTTCGTCATGCACCCGACCTACGGGACGCGTTGTTCAAGCGTCCTGCTGATGCACAATGACGGCGGGGTCTATATCGGGGAGCGGCGCTTCGATGCGCGCGGCGAGCCGGCCGGCGAAACTGAATTCAGGCTGAATGCGGGCGAGTGGCCATAGTCCATCGGTGACCGCAGGCCTGGTGCCCTGGCGGTGCACGCCAAGGCAGGCGGCGCGGAACCCCGGCAACCATACGCGACTCTCAAATAACAACGCGGCGAGCAGGGGCGCCGGTCAGGCTCTAGAATCCCCTAGTTTTTCATCCACACCTCGAGATGGCGCAGCACAACCCCTTACCCCGGGCTTGTCGATGGCACCGACGGGCCCCGGCGGTGGCGCTGTGTCTCATCGTGTGCCAGCTGGCGTACGCGGCCGGAGTCAACGTCGAGGTGCGCGGCGTCGACGAGCTGGTGCGCACCAACGTTCTTGCCTACCTGAGCTTCGAGCGCTACCGCAAGGGCGGCGCGGAGCTCAACGCCGACACGGTCGAGCGGCTGCACGAGCGCGTCGAACGCGAGGTGCAGGCGGCCTTGAAGCCCTTCGGCTACTACGAGCCCAAGGTGGACTCGACGGTCACCGACCTGGGCCACGATGACTGGCGGGTGGTGGTCAACATCACCCTGGGACCACCGGTGCTCATCGAGCACATCGACGTGCGCGTCGATGGTCCGGGTGAAACCGACCCGTTGTTCACGCGGATCCTGGGCCATCTGCCGCACGCCGGCGATCGGCTGAACCATGCGGATTACGAGGCCATCAAGACCGACCTGCAGCGCACCGCGGCGACCTACGGCTACTTCGACGCCAAGATGGTGCGCAACGAGCTGGTGGTCGACCCGCCGAACCACAACGCGAACATCGCGCTGGAGCTTGACACCGGCGAGCGCTATCGGTTCGGCAAGACCACCATCAAGCAGGACGCCATCAAGGACTCGCTGGTGCGCCGCTACCTGCGCTACCGCGAGGGCGACCTGTTCGATCTGACGCAGGTGCTGCACACCCAGTTCGCGCTCGACGACGCGCGTTTCTTCATCAACCTCGAGGTGCAGCCCGGCGATCCGGACCGCAAGGCGCACACCGTGCCCGTGGACATTCATGGTGACCGGCGCCGCAAGAACAACTACTCGTTCGCGCCCGGCTATGCCACCGATACCGGGGCGCGTGTCACCCTCGGGTTCACGGACCCGCTGCTCAACACCAGCGGTCATAGCTTCAGCCTCGAGCTGCAGTTCGCGCAGGTCACCCGCTACAACGTGCAGGCCCGCTACGCCATACCGATCGGCGATCCGGCGGTGGCGAGTTTCGCCATGCGCGCCCAGATCGAGCAGCAGACCCTCGCCGACGTCACCGCCTACACCCAGGCCTTGGGGCCGCAGATCACGACGGTCAGGGACGGCTGGCAGTACGTGGGGGCGCTCAATGCCGTGCACACCACCAGCGAAACCATCAACAGCACGCAGTCCGACAGCCTGCTGGTGCCGGAGATCGACATCGGTTCGGTGCCCAAGGGCTATTACGGCGAAGCGCTGTTCGAACACCCATTCTTTGCCGAGTTGCGCGGCTCGAATTCCGCCCTGGGGTCGAGCTCCAACTTCATCCAGCTGCACGCCCAGGCCGAACACGTATTCCAGATCGCCCCCAAATGGCACCTCCTACTGCGTGACGAGCTCGGCGCGAGTCTCGTGTCGGGCTTCAGCAGCCTGCCGGCGATTTATCGCTTTTTCGCCGGCGGTGACAACAGTGTGCGCGGTTTTTACTACAACGAGTTGTCGCCCCTCGAGGCGGTGTGTGCGCGTAACCCAACCAGCGGCGCGCTCATCCTCACCGCGAACGGCACCTGTCAGCCAGTCCCAAATGACTTCATCAAGGTCGGCGGCAAGGACCTGATCACTGGCACCGTGGAGGTGGTGCGTGACCTGCCGAAGAACTTGGGCATTGCGACCTTCGTCGATTACGGCAACGCCTTCGATCACTTCGGCACGCAGCTGTACTACTCATTCGGCGTGGGCCTGCGGGTGCGCCTGCCGGTAATGACCGTCGGCATCGACGTGGCGCAGCCGCTCAACATGCCAGGCGCGGGACCGCGCCTGCACATCAACTTCTCGCCGAAGTTGTAAGCGCTCCAAGCCATGCGCCGCCTGCTCCTCATCCTCGCCTGCGTGCTGGTCTTCCTGGTCATTGCCGTGCCGGCGGTGATCATCTGGTCGGCGGTGCACACCGAGAGCGGCCTGCAGTTCGTCGCGCGGCACGTTCCGCACCACATCGGCGGTGTGCAGCTCGACATCAGCGGCGTCACCGGCACGCTCGCCTCCGGCGTACACGTCGAGCGGGTCGAGATCGATCACGAGCTGGTGCACCTGACGTTCACGGACATCGAGGGGCACGTCGCGCTCGCGCCCCTGCTGCTGCAGACCATTCGCGTCCACGACGGTCACGTGGGCAACGCCCTCATCGAGGTGAAGCGCCGCGTCCATCCAGCGACACCCTCGCCGCCGCTGTTCCTGCCGCGCTGGCTCCTGATCAGCATCGAGCAGGCGCAAGTCGACCATGCGCTGCTCACGGTCTTCAACGGCGTGCGCCTGCAGGCGAGCAATCTCAGCGGCGCCGCGGTCATCCGTCACAGTGTCATCCGCTTCTTCCAGGCCGACGGGTGGCTCGAGGATGCGCACATCAGCGGCATCGGCGAGTTGCGGGCGGAGGATCCGCTGGGGATGGACGTCAAGGGGCGCGTTGACTGGCAACCACCGGGCCAGCCTGCCTACACGCTGTCCGGCAGCGGCCGCGGCGATCTGAACGTGCTCAACATTGTCGGCCACAGCGTCAGCCCCTTCAGCGCCGACTTCACCGGCCAGATGCTCGATCTGACCAACCGCTGGCACTGGGTGGGCGATGCCGTCGTGCGCGAGTTCGATCTGACCCCCTGGGGAATTGCCGCCCCGCTGCTGGGCAACATCACCGGACACCTCGCCGTGTCGGGCGACGCCAACGGCTTCGAAGGGCACGGTCCGGTGAATCCAGCCGGGCTGCGCGCGGGCGAGTTCGCCGCGCAGTTTGCCGGTCATTACGCCGATAAGGTGCTGACCGCCACCCGCATGGAAGTCCGTCACAACGCCTCCGGCGCGCACGCCATTGCTGCCGGCACTTTCGGCATCGTCGACAACGGGCCGCGGCTGAATCTCACCGGCAGCTGGGACAACTTCCGCTGGCCACTGGTCGGCCGTGACGTGGCAATACGCAGTGCGGCGGGCGACTTCACCCTGCAGGGAATTCTTCCATACAAGGTCCACCTGACCGGCCGCGGACGGGCCGCGGACCTGGCGGAGATGCCCGTGGAACTTACGGGGACGCTCGGCAAGGACAGCTTCGCCTTTGAGCCTGCTGAAGTGGATCTGTTCGACGGCCATGCGAGCGTCAACGGCGAGCTGCGGTGGTCGCCCGCGGAAACCTGGTCGGTGACTGGACGCGCGACCGGCATCAACCCTGGCCGGGTGCGACCGGATCTGCCTGGCAGCGTCAACTTCACATTCACCGCCAGCGGCCGCGGCTTCGAACCCTCAGGCACGCTGACCACGAGCTTCAGCAGCCTCACCGGCAAGGTGCGCGGCGTTGCGGCGAGCGGCGCTGGCACGGTGACGCATGCGGGTGTCACCTGGGGCTTCGATAATGTGCGCGTGGGCCTGGGGAGCGCCAGCCTGGCGCTCGACGGACGCGTCAACGACCAGGTGGATCTGCGCTTCGCGGTGTCCACCCAGGACCTGAGCCTGCTCGCCCCGGGCAGCCGCGGGGTACTCAAGTCCTCGGGCAGCATGCGCGGAACGCTCGCGGACCCGGTGATCGTGGCCACCGCACACGGCGGGGGTATCGACTATCAGGGAATCAAGATCGAAGGCTTCGACGCCGACATCAACTTCGATCCGGCCGCGACGCTGCAGGAATCGAAGATCGACGCGCGGCTGCGCAAGCTGACATTCGGCGGCCGCACCGCCGACACCGTGGCATTCACACTCAGCGGTCTCCCCGTCAACTACCACGTGCAGCTCGCGGCGACCGCCACCGGACTTGCGGCGCACGCCGCCGCGACCGGTTCCTATGCCCACGGACTTTTTCATGGTCAGCTCGACGCACTCGCCATCCAGGGCAACGAGTCGCTACACCTCACGCTCGAACGTCCGGTGGAACTCACCGCTTCCCTGGACCATGTGAGTGTGGAACGGCTGTGTCTCACGGGCGCGCCCGGCAGCGTCTGCGCCGACGGCGACTGGACCCCGGCGCACTGGTCGAGCACCATCATGGCCAACCAGCTGCCGCTCAACACCCTCACCGCCGGCATGACGCCCGCGGTCGAGTACCGGGGCATGGTCAACGCCCTGGCCCACGTCGCCGGTGGCGCGCAGATCCCCGTGACCGGAACCGTGCGCGCGGACCTCGCCAACGCCGAACTCATCCACAAGCTCGCCAGCCGCAAGCTCGAGCATACGAACATCGGTTCAGGCACCGTAACAGTAGCCGCCACGCCGGCCACGATCACCGCCGAGGTCGCACTCATCGAGAGCCAGGTCGGGACACTCGCGGGCGCGTTCGAGGCGCGGCGCACCACAGCGCGGTGGCAGGACATGCCGCTCAGGGGTGAGCTGCACGCGCACACCGCCGAACTCGGCCTCATTTCGCTGTATTTTCCGGACGTGGACCGCGCCGCGGGACACCTGGATGCAAACGTGACCGCGGCCGGCACGCTTGGCACACCGTTGCTCACCGGGGAGCTGAAGCTGACCGACGGCGAGATCAACAACTACCAGGTCAACCTCAGCCTGCACCAGGTTGCCTTTGACGCACGCCTGAGCAATGCCGGGCTCGATTTCGACGGCAGCGCACACGTCGGCGCCGGCACCGGCACCGGCACCGTCACGACCAGCGGACACCTCGAGTGGAAAAACCTGCTGCCTTACGGGAAGTTCCACCTGCAGGGCACCAACCTGCGGGTCGCCGATGTTCCGGAAGCGCAGATCGATGCCTCTCCAAATCTCGACTTCAATATCACCGGGCGCAAAATCGAAGTCACCGGCCAGGTCACGGTGCCGTTCGCAAAAATCGCCCCCCGCGACATCACCAATGCGGTGCGGACCTCGCCCGACGAGGTGATCGTGGGAAGCGAGGTGGACGATCCCACCAAGCGCTTCGAGGTGGTGAGCACCATCACGCTCAGCCTCGGCGATCGCGTCAACGTCGATGCCTCGGGGCTGACGGCGCGTATTGTTGGCGCCATTACCATCCGCAGCGGGTACGACCCCACCACGCGAGGCACCGGCGAGTTGTCCGTGGCGGACGGCAAGTACAGCGCCTACGGCCGCAAGCTCGACATCAAGTACGGCCGGCTGATCTTCACCGGCGGACCGGTCGACAACCCGGGAATCAACCTGCGCGCCCAAAAGGAATTCCCGGATGTGACCGCGGGAGTTGACGTCCGCGGCACGCTGCTCGCCCCGCACCTGTCGTTCTTCTCCGATCCGCCACTGCCGCAGTCGCAGATCCAGTCGCTGATTCTCGCCGGCGGCTCACTCGAGTCGGCGCAAAGCCGCGCCCCCGGTACCACCGTCGGCGCTGGCGTCGGCACCGGCAACTACGCCGCCGGGCAGGCCGCCGCGATGCTGGGGCAGCAGTACGGTTCGCGCGTGGGTATCGAGGACGTGAGCCTCGAATCCGACATCACCAACGAGACCTCGCTGGTGCTCGGCCGCTACCTGTCCCCCAGGCTGTACGTGAGCTACGGCATCAGCCTCACCGAGCAGCTCAACGTCATCAAGCTGCGCTACAGCCTGGGAGATCACTGGGCGGTGAGGATCGAGGCCGGCCAGGCGCGCGGCGCCGACCTCGTCTACTCGATCGAGAGGTAGTTACCCGCCCTTGACTGTTGCGCATTTAAATGCACAATATGTGCATGTTTATGCCTAAAGCCCACAAGCCATGCTGAATGACGCGCAACAGTTCGAGCGCCGCGGCGCCATCGTGCGCATCCTGCGCGAGGGACGGGTCGGCAAGCAGCAGGACCTCGTGCGCCTCCTTAAGAAGGAAGGTCACGACGTCAACCAGTCCTCCGTCAGCCGCGACCTGCGCGACCTGGGAGTGCTCAAGGCGCGCGGCCGCTACGTGCTGCCCGCCGACGAGGTGACGCGCGCCAATGGCGACTTCGGCACTCTGGCGCAGTTCGTACGGGCGCTGCATCGTGCCGGACCCTCGATCGCCGTGCTGCGCACCACGATTGGCGCCGCGCAAAGCGTCGCCGTCGCCATCGACAAGGCCGAATGGCCGGAAGTCGCCGGCACCATCTCCGGCGACGACACCATATTCATTGCCACCGCCAACGCGCGCGCCCAGGAAGAGCTCGTCAGCCGCCTGCGCACGCTGTTCCGGGTCTGACCATCATGTCCAGCACGCTGCCGCGCACCGGCGCCACGCCCATCGTTCTTGCCTACTCCGGCGGTCTCGACACTTCGTTTCTGGTGCCGTGGATCAAGGAGACGCAGCAGCGCCCGGTGATCACCGTCACGGTCGACACCGGCGGAATCGATGCGGCCGCGGCGGATGCGCTCGCGCAACGCGCGCACGCGCTCGGCGCCATCGCGCATCACCAGGTCGATGCGCGCGCCGACTACTTCGAGCAGGTGCTGCGGTTTCTCATCATGGGGAACGTGCGGCGCGGGGGACTCTACCCGCTGTGTGTCGGCGCCGAGCGCGTCATGCAGGCGCAGACCATCGCCCGCATGGCACACCGGCTCGGGTCGGACATGATCGCGCACGGCTGTACCGCGGCCGGCAACGACCAGGTGCGCTTCGAGGTGGCGTTGCGCACGCTGGCGCCTGACCTGAAGGTGCTGGCGCCGGTGCGGGATCAGGCTTTCAAACGCCAGGACGAACTCGACTATCTGCAGCAGCGCGGCCTGCCGGTACCCGCCACGGGCGCGAAATACTCGGTCAACCGCGGCCTGTGGGGCGTGACCATCGGCGGCAAGGAAACACTCACTTCCACCGGCAGCATTCCCGAGGACGCCTGGCTCCTGACGCGCGACGCCTTCGCGCAGCCGCGCGCTGCGCAGCGTCACGTGCTGGCCTTCCACCAGGGACGCCCGGTCGCACTCGACGGCAAGGCGCTTTCGCCCGTGGCCATCATCGAGGCGCTCGAGACGCTCGCCGCACCCTTCGGTATCGGCCGCGGCATTCATCTCGGCGACACCATCATCGGCACCAAGGGCCGCGTGGCCTTCGAGGCACCGGCGGCGGATGTGCTGCTGACCGCGCACCGCGAGCTCGAGAAGCTGGTGCTCACCGGCCGCCAGCAGCGCGTCAAGGAACTGGTGGCCCAGACCTACGGGGATCTCGTGCACGAGGGGCAACTCCTGGATCCGGTGTGCCGGGACATCGAGGCGCTGTTCGTGTCGTCCCAGGCGCGCGTCACAGGCGACGTGCACCTGCTGCTGCGGACCGGGGGCCTGTTCATCGAGGGCGTGGATTCACCCTACTCGCTCATGGCCGCCTCCAGGGGCGTGTACGGCGAGGCGGCGGGCGAGTGGTCGGCGAGCGACTCGCTGGGGTTCTCGCGCATCGTCTCGCTGCCGGGCGTCTTCTACACCCGCGCCGGCGAGCGCGCGGGCGCGAAGCAACCATAACGATGGTCGGCAACATGCGCAGCGTTGTCGTCGACAAGCTCGCCTCCGTGACCCAGGCCTGCGGCCTGTCGCACGAGGTACGCATCGCCACGGATATTCCCGCGGAAGAAGGCGTCGTGGTGGTGGTCGAAGTGCTCACCAACAAGTCGACCTACAACACCCTCGAGCTCACCAGCGGCCGCATGGCCAAGGTGGGCAAGGGCGACGTGGTCGCGGGTGCCCTGGGTCACCGCCGCGCGCTCTTTGGTTACTCCGGCCACGTGCCGGCGACCATTCAGCCGGGCGACATCATCCAGATGCTCAACATCGGCGGCGTGCTCGGCATCTGCGATTCCATCAATCCCGACAAGGGCCGGCCTTTTGATTGCCGCGTGCTGGGCGTGGCGCTGAATTTCCCTTACCTCGGGGAGCGCATCGGCGTACCCGCGCGCGTGGGTGCGAAAGCGCTCGACCTCAACGCGGCTCTCGACACCCGTGGCGTGCCGGTGGTGGCGCTCGCCGGCACCTGCATGGAAGCCGGCAAGACGGCGGCCGCCTGTGCGGTCATCGCCCGCATGCGCCACCGCGGACTCACCGTCGATGCCTTCAAGGCGACCGGCGTTTCCCTGCGCCGCGACGTCCTCGCCATGGAGGACGCGGGCGCACGCCGCTGCGCCATATTCACCGATCTGGGCGTCGTCACGACCACGCGCGTCAATGGTCCGGCGCTCACGCGCACCATGTTGAGCGCACTCGCGGCGGGCAAGCCCGACGTGGTGGTGTTCGAACTCGGCGACGGCATTCTCGGCACCTACGGCGTCGATGCCATCCTCGAATGTCCCGATATCCGCGCCGCCTTAAGTGGCGTGATCCTGTCCGCCAACGATCCGGTGGCCGCCTGGGGCGGCGTGAAGCTGCTGCGCGAGCGCTTCGCGATTGAGCCGTGCGTCGTGACCGGGCCGGCGACCGACAACCAGGTGGGCGTGGAGATCATCACCACGCAGATGAACGTGCCGGCGTTCAACGCCCTGAGCAACGGCGCGGCGCTCGGAGATTGCGTGATTGAAGCGCTGGGGCTGAAAGCCGCGGCCGTGCAATGAGCCCGCGGATTCCAACAGTGGTCCTCGGCGGCACCGGCTACGTCGCCGGCGAACTGCTGCGCCTCATCGCCGCGCACCCGAACTTCAGGCTTGCGGCGGTTATGTCGGACAGCCAGCCGGGCGAGAGCATCGCCCGCGCCTTCCCGCACCTCGCATCCTCATACCCCGGGGAGCGCTTCAGGTCCCAGGCCGAGGTTGCACCGCTCATCGCCGCAGCGCCCGAGTCGGCGGTATTCTCCGCAGCCCCACATGGTGTCTCCGCTTCCCTGATCGACACTCTGCTCAGTGGCGCGCAGCGCGCCGGCACACGGCCGCGGGTGGTCGATATTTCAGCGGATTTCCGCTACGCCTCGCCGGAAACATATGCGCAGGTTTATGCGCACGCGCATGGTGCGCCCGGGCGGATGCGCGAATTCACCTGCGCGCTGCCGGAGCATCTCAACGAGGCGACCACCCCGCACATCGCGCACCCGGGATGTTTTGCCACCGCGATCCTGCTCGCGAGCGTGCCGCTGCTGGCGGCGGGACTCGTGAGGCAACCCCTGTTCGTCAGCGGGGTCACGGGCAGTACCGGCTCCGGGCGCAAGCCGGTGGAGGGCACGCATCATCCGCTGCGCCACAGTGATCTCTACAGCTACGGCGCGCTCAGCCACCGTCATGTGCCGGAGGTCGCGGCATGCGCGCGCGCCGCATCCGGCGTTGCGGCGCAGTTCGCCTTCGTGCCCCACTCCGGTCCCTTTGCGCGGGGTATCCACGTCGCGGTGCAGGCGGCGGCGAGCCGCGCTGTGGATACGGCGGACGTGCTGGCGGCCTTGAGGGACTTTTATGCACATGCTCCGTTCGTGCGCGTCACGGCAGAGGCGCCACGGATCAAGGACGTGGTGGCCAGCAACTACGCGCACCTGTCGGCGGCCGCAAAGGACGGCACCGTGGCGGTCCTGTGTGCCATCGACAATCTCACCAAGGGCGCGGCCGGCGGCGCCGTGCAGTGGATGAACCGCCTGTTCGCACTGCCGGAAACCACCGGCCTCACGGCGCCCGCGCCGGGCTGGACCTGAAGGAGCGCCCATGGACCACAGCTTCCTCGCACCGGTGTTCTCGCAGTACCCGCTGGAAGTCGTGTCGGCGCAGGGCGTGTGGCTCACCAACAGCCGCGGCGAGCGCGTGCTCGATCTGTACGGCGGGCACGCGGTCGCGGGACTCGGCTACGCGCATCCCGGGTGGACGGCGGCGCTGGCCCGCCAGGCCGAGGCCTGTCAGTTTCAGAGCAACGCGGTCGCGATGCAGGTGCGTGCGCGCGCGGCCGCGCACCTGGTGCGCTTCTCGCGATTACCATTTGCGAGCGTGTTCTTCGTCAACAGCGGCGCCGAGGCCAACGAGAACGCGCTCAAGGTTGCGCTGCGCATGACCGGCCGGCCGCACGTCGCCGCCATCGAGGGCGCATTCCATGGACGCACCGCCGCGGCCGGGGCCGTGACCTGGGGCGCCCAGGCCAAGGGCTACGGATTTCCGCGTACGCCCTTTGACGTGAGCTTTATCCCGCGCGGCGACACGAGCGCCATCACCTCGCAGATCACCGCGCGGACCGCGGCGCTGATCGTCGAGCCGGTGCAGGGGCTTGCCGGGGCGGTGGATCTGGGCGCGGCGTTTCTCGCGGCGCTGCGCAAGCGGTGTGATGAAGTGGGTGCGCTGCTGATATTCGACGAAGTGCAGTGCGGCGTCGGCCGCACCGGCGAGCCCTTCGCGGCCAACCTCTACGGCGTGCGCCCCGACATGCTCACCACCGCCAAGGCGCTCGGCAACGGCTTCCCGTGCGCGGCGCTGATGATGTCGGCGGTGGTGTCGGCGTCGCTCAAGGCGGACTCCCTCGGCACCACCTTCGGCGGCGGCCCGCTGGCGTGCGCCGCGATCGAGGCGGTGCTGAATGCGATCGAGGGCGAACAACTGCTCGAGCGCGTGCAACGCATCGGCGACTACATCCGCAAGACCTGCGTCGTGGGTCCGGTGACCGGACACCAGGGGGCGGGGCTACTCATCGGGCTGCGCACCACGCGGCCGGCAAAAGCACTGCAGGCGGATCTTCTGGAGTGCGGCATCCTCGCCGGCACCGCCAGCGATCCCAACATCCTGCGGCTGCTGCCGCCCTTCATTCTCGAGGAGGAACACGTGGATATGCTGAGCGGGGCGCTCAGGGATCTGGCGGCGTGAAGCGCTTTGTCGATCTGGCGCAGCTGCCGCGCGATGAAGTGCTGGCGCTGCTCGAGCTCGCGCGGCGCCTGGAGTCGCACCCGGAGCCGCAGGCACTCGCCGGCAAGATCCTGGGACTGGTGTTCTTCAACCCGTCGCTGCGCACGCTCGCGTCGTGCCAGACGGCGATGCTGCGCCTGGGCGGTGGCTCCTTCGTCATCAACCCGGGCCAGGGCAGCTGGCAGCTCGAGACGCGCGACGGGGTGGTCATGGATGGCGCGGCGGCGGAGCACGTGCGCGAGGCCCTGCCGGTGCTGGCGTCCTATTGCGACGCACTTGGAATCCGCGCGTTCGCCGCGGGGCGTGATCTCGCTCACGATCTCGCCGAAACCACTTTCGGCACGATGGCGGCACTCATCGACAAGCCACTCATCAATCTCGAATCCGCCGCCAATCATCCGTGCCAGGCACTCGCGGACTGGAAGACGCTCGATGATCTCGCGGTACCGCGCACCGCTCGCTTCGTGCTCTCGTGGGCGTGGCACCCACGCGCCCTGCCACTGGCGGTGCCGGCCGCCGCGCTGCACATGGCGGCGCTGCGCGGCATGGAGGTGATCGTGCTGCGCCCGGAGGGCTTCGCACTGCCGCCCGCCATCATGGAGCGCGCGCGCCAGGCCGCGGCCGCCGCCGGCGGCTCGATCCGCGAGACGAGCGAGCGCGCTTCAGCCCTGAAGGGCGCGGACGTTCTCTATGTAAAGGAGTGGGGCGCGACCGCCTGCTACGGCGACAACGCCGCGGATGCGCGGCTGCGCGCGCCACTGACCGACTGGTGCGTGCGCGAGGACTGGTTCGCCGCCGCCGCAGCCGGCTGCCGCGTCATGCATTGCCTGCCGGTACGGCGCAACACCGCCATCAGCGATGCGGTGCTCGACGGGCCGCGCAGCGCCGTGCAGCTCGAGGCCCGCAACCGCCTGCCGACGCAGATGGCCGTACTCCATCAATTACTCAGGACTCCCCCATGATCATGCATCGCAGCGACCAGGCCCTCGCCATCCACGCGCTGAAAAGCGCCGCGCCCTACATTCGCATGTTCAAGGGCAAGACTTTCGTCGTGAAGGTCGGCGGCGGGGTGTTCGCCGACGAGAACGCCACGCGGGTGCTGGTCGAGCAGATCGCGATCCTGCATTTCTTCGGTGTGCGCGTGGTGCTGGTGCACGGCGGCGGGCCGCAGCTTACCGAGCTCTCCGCCGCGCTCGGCGTGCCCGTCCGCATGGTGGAGGGCCGGCGGGTCACCGATCAGAAGTCCATCGATGCCACGGCGATGGTGTTGAATGGGCTCATCAACACGCGCGTGCTCGGCATCTGCCGCGACCTCAACATTGACGCGGTGGGCATCAGCGGCGTGGACGCCGGCCTGGTGCGGGCCCACAAGCGCCCGCCCGTAAGACTCGCCTCCAATGGTGAGATGATCGATTACGGCTTCGTCGGCGACATCGACGCGGTGGACCCCACGGTCCTGAAAAAGCTGCTCGACAACGGCCTCATGCCGGTGGTGAGCCCGCTGTCGGCGGATGAGTCCGGGACGCTGCTCAACATCAACGCCGACACCGTCGCCGCGGCCATCGGTGCAGCGCTCGCGGCGGAGAAGCTCATCCTGTGCACCGGGGCCCCCGGCATCCTCGGCGACCTTGCCGATCCCGGCTCACTGGTTTCCTACACCGACCTGCGCGGGCTGAAGAAGCTGCGCGACGAGGGCCACATCGCCGACGGCATGCTGCCGAAGGCCAAGGCGATTGAGGATGCGATCCGCGGCGGTGTCCGGCGTGTGCACGTGGTTTCGTACCAGGCCCCGGAAGGGATCCTCGGTGAGGTGTTCACCAACGAAGGCACCGGTACGCTCATCGTTGCGGATATCAACGCGCTTACGCCGGCGGAGCAGCAGGCCCCGCCATGACACGACTGTGGGACAAGGGCGTGCCGCTGGATGCGCGTGTGCTCGAGTACACCGCCGGCGAGGACTACGCGCTCGATGAGCGCCTGGTCGCCCATGACGTGCGCGCCTCCATCGCGCACGCGGAAATGCTGCACGCGCGGCAACTGTTGTCGCCGGTGGATCTTGCCGCCATCCGCGAGGGGCTCACGGCACTTGCCGCCGAGCACGCGCGTGGCGAGTGGCGCATTGAGCTTGCGGATGAGGACGGCCAGACAGCGCTCGAGCGGCGCCTGACCGCGCGCCTCGGCGCGGCTGGTGCGCGCATACATCTTGGCCGCTCACGCAACGACCAGGTGCTCGCCGCCGTGCGCCTGTACCTGCGCGAGGTGATCGCAAGTCTGAGCCGTGGCGCGCTCGCCGTGGCGACCGCGCTCGATACGCTCGGTGCGCGTGAGGCCAGCACGGTGCTGCCCGGCTACACCCACCTGCAGCAGGCCATGCCCAGTTCGGTGGCCCTGTGGGCCGGCGGCTTTGCCGCGGAAATCCGCGACGATGCCCAGGGCCTCGAACAGGTGCTGCGCCGTGTGGACAAGAACCCCTTAGGTTCGGCAGCCGGCTATGGCACGCCAGGGCTGCCCATCGATCGCGAGACGACACGCGAGAAGCTGGGCTTCGCGGGCGTGCAGGAGCCGGTCACCGCGGTGCAACTCTCGCGCGGCAAGGCCGAGGCCCAGCTGTTGTTTGAAATCACGCTGCTCATACAGGACCTCGGCCGCTTCGCCGCTGACGTGGTGCTGTACGGAACTTATGAGTTTGGTTTCCTGGCAGTGGGCGAAGCGTTCACCACCGGCTCGTCCATCATGCCGCAGAAGCGCAACCCGGATCTGTTCGAGCTGGTGCGCGGCCGTTCGGCCACCGCGCAGGCCTGCCTCCTGGAAGCGCTCGCCATCTGCGCGAAGCTGCCTTCCGGCTACCACCGCGACCTGCAGCTCTTGAAGTTCCCGCTGTTCCGCGGCATTGATCTGGCGCTCGAGACGCTCGCCATTCTCCCGGCCGCCATCGGCTCACTGCAGTTGCGGCCCGCGGCGGTGCGACTGGATCCCGCGATTCACGCCGCGGAAGAAGCCAACCGCCTGGTGGTCACCGAGGGCATCCCTTTCCGCGAGGCCTACCGGCGGGTGGCGGCGAAGCTCAAACGCTGATGTCAGTCCGGTGCGTGGCGTTGCAGGCAGCGCCGCGCCAGCCTAAGGTCACTGCATGACAAAGATCCTCGGGATTTCCGGCAGCCTGCGCCGCGCCTCGTACAACACCGCGCTGCTGCGTGCCGCGACGAAACTCATGCCGCCGGACACAACACTCGAGGTCGGCAGCATCCGCGGCATTCCGCTCTATGACGGTGACGTCGAGGCGCAGGGCATTCCCGCCACGGTATCGCAGCTCAAGGAGGCGATCGTCGCGGCGGACGGGGTGCTGCTGGTCACCCCTGAATACAACAACGGCATTCCGGGGGTATTCAAGAACGCCATCGACTGGCTGTCTCGGCCACCCGCGGATGCGCGGCGCGTGTTCGCGGGCAGGCCATTCGCCCTCATCGGCGCATCCCCGGGGGCCTTCGGCACGACATTGAGCCAGGTCGCGTGGCTGCCGGTGCTGCGCACGCTCGGCACGCATGCCTGGTTCGGCGGGCGCCTGCTGGTGGCGCGCGCCGGTGGCGTGTTCGATGAAGCCGGTGCGCTGAAAGATGCCACGATCGAAGAACAGCTGAAGCAGTTCCTCGCCGGCTACGTCAGCTTCGTGCAGCGGGCCGCGCGTCAGGCGCCCTGATTCGGGTTCCGCTGCGCCTGCGGCGCCGCCTTCGCAAACGCCGGCAACGCCTCCAGGTGCGTGCAGATCCCACGCAGTGTCGGGTACGGCGCGACATCGCACTTCATGCGGTGCGCGTTGGCCATCTGCGGCACGAGGCACACATCCGCAAGCGTCACCGCTTTGCCGAACATGCAACGGCCGTCGCCGCTGGTGTTCTGCACCTGCGCCTCCAGCGCCGTGAACCCCTGCGCGATCCAGTGGGCGTACCAGCTGTTTACGGCCGCCTCGTCCGCGTGCAGTGACTCGCGCAGGTAATTGAGCACGCGCAGGTTATTGAGCGGATGAATGTCGCAGGCCACCGCGAGCGCCAGCGCGCGCACCTGCGCGCGTTCGCGGGGCACACGCGGCAGCAGCGGCGGCTGCGGGCGGGTTTCCTCGAGGTATTCGATGATGGCGAGCGACTGAGTAAAAGTACGCTCGCCGTCCACCAGCACCGGCACGAGGCCTTCCGGGTTGACGGCCAGAAAATCCGCGGAACGCTGCACGCTCGCCGGCGCGCGCAGGTCCACGCCGAGCGACTCGTAGGAGATCCCCTTCACGTTCAGCGCAATGCGCACGCGGTAGGCGGCCGAGCTGCGAAAGTAATCGTAAAGCCTCATGGGCCCCTCAAACAGCGGCAGCCGCGCGCGGCGCGATGGTATTGCGCAGCACCTCGAGTCCATCGATCCCGCCCTCGAGCGCATCGCCCGGCTTCACCGCACCCACACCGGAAGGCGTGCCGGAAAAAATAAGATCGCCGGGCACGAGCTCGTAAAACCCCGAGAGCGCCGCGATGATGTGCGGCACGTCCCACAACATATGGCTCACGTCAGAGTCCTGGCGCAGCTCGCCGTTCACCTTCAGCCAGATGCGGCCGCGCGATACATGGCCCGCGCTGGCGGGCCGCAGCGCGGCGACCGGCGCGGAAAAATCAAATCCCTTGGCAACATCCCACGGCTGGCCGCGCTCCTTGGCGGCGGCCTGCAGATCGCGGCGCGTGAGATCATTGCCCACTGCGTAACCAAACACGTGCTCGAGCGCGCGCGCCGGCGCAATGTCGCGCCCGGCGCGCGCAATCGCCACCACCAGCTCGATTTCATAGTGGAAGTTGGCGGTTGCCGGCGGATAGGGAACCGCCGCGCCATTGGCGACCACCGCATCCGCCGGCTTCATGAAGAATACCGGCGGGGTGGGTGCGGAACCCATCTCGCGGATGTGATCGGCGTAGTTGAGGCCGACGCAGTAGATGCGATGCACCGGAAAGCGCTCGCTGCTGCCGGCAATGGCAACCCCCGGCGAGGCCGGCGGTGAAAAGACGAATCGGCTCATGGCCTGAACTCCACTTCCTGTCGTATGCGAGGCAGATTGCCACTGCGCAAACCGCTAGACTAGCGCCGATGAGCATCTGGAAGCGTGCGGCCACGCCCGCGGAGCTGACCGCGATCGGCAGCAAATCCATGCCCGGCTACCTCGGTATCATTATTACCGAGGTGGGCGAGGATTTCGTGCGCGCCACCATGCCGGTGAATGCACATACCCACCAGCCCTTTGGTCTTCTGCACGGCGGTGCTTCGGTGGCGCTCGCCGAGACGCTCGGCAGCATGGGCTCGGTGCTGTGCATCGACAGCGAGCGGTTCATGGCCGTGGGGCAGGAAATCAATGCCAACCATATCCGCGGCATGGCCTCGGGACTCGTCACCGCCACCGCGCGCCCCTGGCACCTCGGCCGCACCAGTCATGTCTGGCACATCGAGCTGCGCGACGAAGACGCGAAGCTGGTGTGCGTATCGCGCCTGACGATTGCGGTGGTCGAGCGCCGCGACCAGAAAACAACTTAAGGGATAAGTTTATGAACAGCCCAAACCCGCCGATAACGGTTGACACACACCCGGTTGATGCGTCCCTCATCACCTATACCAACATCATCTACGCACTGCATGCGCTCTCGGTCTTCATCGGCCTCACGACCTTCGCCACAATCATCGGCAGCTTCGTGTGGGGTCTGCCGTCGATCGTCGCGGTGATCATGAACTACGTGCGCCGCTCGGCTACGCGGGGCACGTTCCTCGCGTCGCACTTCCGCTGGCAGATCCGCACCTTCTGGTTCGCGGTGCTGTGGAGCATCATCATCTGGGCGGTGTCCCTGCCGCTCATGCTGGTACTCATCGGCTTCCCGCTGTTCATCGTGAGCCACTACGCGCTCGCCATCTGGATAGTCTATCGAGTGGCGCGCGGTTGGCTCGCGCTGCGTGACGGCCGTCCCATGTACGTGTGATCTGTGCGCCGAGCTGCCTCAACCGCCCTGCTTGCCGCCTGCACCGCCGTCGCGCTGACGGCGTGCGGGCAGAAGGGCCCGCTCACACTGCCCGATAAGAGTGCCACGGTGGTGGCCACGCCGGCAGCGTCAACGACTTCAACGCCACCTGCGCCAACAGCGACGCCCGCGCCAACACCGGCGCCCGCGCCGACCGATAAGTCCAAAGAAAAAAGCGGCAATTCCCAACCGCCGCAGTAGCAATAGTAGCGGCGGTGCTGCATCGCGTCGCGTGCCGCGCACCCTCAGCCGCGCAGCAGACCCTCGAGTGGCCGCGCGCTTTGGCTGTCCGGGAACACCGTCTTCTCGAGGGCGCGTGACGGCACCCGCAGCTGATCCGCGAGCAGGCCCTTCAGCACGCAGCGCAGATCGAGCGTGGGGGCGAGATCCCGGCCCTGGTACAGCGCCTGCTGCGAGAGGCCCGGCCAGCGGGTGATTACGCGCCCGCCCGCGACCGCACCACCGACGAGAAACGCGACCGTGGCCGTGCCGTGATCGGTGCCACGCGTACCGTTGATGGCGGCGGTGCGGCCAAATTCGGTGATCAGGAGCACCGCGGTGTCGTTCCACACCGGCCCGAGTTGCTGCTTGAGTGCCGCAAGTCCGGCATCGAGTTGCCCGAGGCGGCCGGCGAGCTGTCCCTGCGCAGCGCCCTCGTTGGCATGCGTGTCCCAGCCCGTGGTATCGAACACCGCCACTTGTGGTCCATTCTCCTGGCGCAGGAACCCAGCGGCCGCGTGTACCACTTCCGCATAACGCGCCGCGCCACCCTGGACGGCCTGCACCGGCTGAGCCGGCGACTGCATCGATGCGTTGCCCATCATCGCCGTAGCGCTTTTATCCTCCGCGGCGATGGCATCAGCCGCCAGCGCGTCCGCAAGCCGTACCGACAGCAGCTTGTCGGAGGCATAGAGGTCGGTAATGCGCGCCAGTGTGTCCTCATCCAGTGCGGTCAGCTTCGACGGCGACCACGAGGTCACCGCGGCGGATCCGCGCATGACCAGCGGCACATTCTGCCCGAGCGCGACACCTGCCTCGCGTTCAGCGTTGCCCGGCATCTCCTGCAGAGCGCGATTGAGCCAGCCGGTCTGCACGGCGTGGGCCCGTGGCGTGCCGTTCTCCAGCAGGTCCTGGCCGTCAAAATGTGAGCGCTCGCGGTAAGGGCTCGCGATTGCGTGAAACACGATCAGCTCGCGCGCCGTGAAGGAATCGTGCAGGAAGTTAAGTGCGGGGTGCAGGCCGAAATACCCGTCGAGCGGCAGTGCCCCGCCAGCTCCCCCGCCCGCGCGCAACGCCAGATCGCCACGCAGGCGTGGATAGTCCGGATCCGCGTACGGCGGCACCGCGGCGAGTCCATCCAGTGCGCCGCGCAGAATCACGACGACCAGGCGTGACTTGCCCGGTGTCGCATTCGCGAAAGTCAGTCTCGGAGTCAGGAGGGCGCCGCCGGCGGCCAGGGCGCTCAGATTGAGGAACTCGCGTCGGCGCATGCGTGACATGGGGTTCTCCTGAAGACTTCAGCGGCGCATGAACTCGGGCGCCGACAACAACAGCGTCACCGCCTGTGAGGCCGTGGCTGCGTGCGCGATGGCACTCCTGGTCGTGTCGGTGAGGTTCGCGCCGAGCAGATCCGGCGCCAGTTGCTGCGCGTCCCGGCGGTTGCCGAGGCGCTGGCCGACGGCGTCCGCCCATTCGATGCGCTTCATGAGCGCAGACGCGCCGTCCCAGTCGGCGCTGCGGTCCGGCCAGCCCGCCGGAGACCCGGGTTGCCAGGTTCTTTGCCCCAGGAGCTCAAACGGCGCGAGCGGCGCACGGCCCGCATCCACCGGCAGCCCGAGCCCGCGATATCCGGAGATGATGTAGTCGACCGGGGTCTTGTACTTCGCGAGCGGCTGCTGCCATGCCTCGCGCGAATCAATGAGCGCGCGATACACGCTCGGTAAATCGCCGCCGGTCTGCATGAAAACACGGGCGAGTCGCTCGACGACCGGGGCCGGCGGCTCATCGGCAATGAAATGCCGCGTGAGCTTGGTGGCGATGAAGTGCGCGGTGGAGCGGTGGTGGGCGAGATCGCGCAGCACCGTGACACCCTGTCCAAAGCCGGCGTCCGGATAACGCGTACCCAGAACGACCTTGGCGCCCGGCTCGTGCACGTCGGCGCGGAATTCAAATTTCCCGTCCTCAGCGCCCGCGGGGCGCCCGCCGGCACCGCCGATCGACCAGCCGGTGATCACCTGCGCGAAGGTGGTGACGTCGGCCTGGGTATAGCCGCCGCCCACTCCGAGGGTATGCAGCTCGAGAATCTCGCGGGCGAGATTCTCGTTGATGCCGATCCTGCGCAGCCCGCCGCGGCGCTGCCCCCGCAACGCCACTTCCGAGTGCGGCCCCACCGACTGCTGGTTATCCAGATACAACAGCATCGCCGGATGCGTCTCTACGCTCAGCAGCATGTCGTTGAAGCTGCCGAACACGTGCGGGCGGATCGCTTCGCGCTCGAGACTGCCGGCGAGGCCGGCGAGGTACTGCTTGTCCACCGACACCGCGAAGTGATTGCTCCAGAACTGCACCAGGCGCTCCGCTAACGGACGCTCGCTGGATACCGCTTCGGCAAAGCGCGCCGTCACTTCACTCACGTAGATAGGCCGCAGATACTGCGGCAGTTTCTGCAGTTCCGCCGCGGTCGCCGCGTCGCTCGCGGTTACATTGGCCAGGGCGCCGTTGCGCCGCGCCGCCTGGATCTGACGCTGCAGCACGAGACCCTGCGCGAGGATGTCCGCGGATGAACGCAGCGCGGCGTCGGCCAGCAGGGGTGCCGTGGTGAGTTGCGCACGCAGCCAGTCGCGGCCATCACCGCCGATGACGGCCAGCTCGCGCGGCCGCGCACCCAGCCCGAAACGGTTGGCGGCGATGGCGGGGTTAAGCGGTTGCAGCATCCCAAGTGCCTTTGCTGGCGCGATGCATGTATAGCGCGGCACGGGGACCTGCGGTTGACCTGCGGGGTTGGACTGTGACGGGCTACCCGTCCGCTATACTCGCGCCCCGCCCGCTCACCGGCCAAGCTAACGATGCCTTCGCCCGATCTGGTCCTCGTCGACGGCTCTTCTTATGTCTACCGGGCGTTCCATGCCCTGCCGCCCCTGTCCAACTCGCGCGGCGAGCCGACCGGGGCGGTGCTCGGCGTGCTCAACATGCTGCTGAAGTTCGTGAAGGATTTTCAGCCGCGCCGCATCGCCGTGGTCTTCGATGCACCCGGCAAGACCTTCCGCGATGAGTTGTTCACCGAGTACAAGGCGCACCGGCCCGCGATGCCCGATGACCTGCGGGCGCAGATCGATCCGCTGCTGAAGATCATCAGCGCACAGGGTCTGCCGCTGCTGCGTATCCCGGGCGTGGAGGCGGATGATGTCATCGGCACCCTCGCGCGCCGCGCCGCACAGGCCGGTGAGACGGTGCTCATTTCCACCGGCGACAAGGACATGGCGCAGCTCGTCGATGGCTCGGTCACCCTCATCAACACCATGAACAACGCGATGTTGGATCGCGACGGGGTGAAGGCCAAGTTCGATGTCTACCCGGAGCAGATCATCGACTACCTGGCCCTCGTCGGTGACAGCTCCGACAACATTCCGGGCATCGACAAAGTAGGACCGAAGACCGGGGCGAAGCTGCTGCAGCAATACACCAGCGTCGACAACCTCATCGCCCACGTGGCGGAAGTCCCGGGCAAGGTGGGCGAGAACCTGCGCGCCGGACTCACGACGCTCGAGCTGTCACGCAAACTCGCGACCATCCGCACCGATCTGGAGTTGCCCCTGTCCATGGAGCAACTGATCCCGGGCGCGCCGGACACGGCGACCTTGCGCGAGCTGTACACGCGCTATGAGCTGCGCGGTCTGCTGCGGCAGCTGGATGGCGCGGAAGCGGGTTCCGCCGCCCAAGCCTCCGGCGGCAATCATCCTGCGGGCGCGTCAGCCACCGAAGCAAGCGTTGCAGGCACTGGCGCCGGGGGCGCGCTGCCCGTCGCGGCGCACATCGAGCGCCACTACGAAACCATCAGCCACTGGGAGGACCTCGAGCGCTGGCTCACGGCACTGCGCGAGGCGCAGCTCTTCGCCTTCAACACCGAGACCACGAGCCTGGAGTACATGCGCGCCGAGATCGTCGGCGTGTCGTTCTGCATCGTGCCGGGCACGGCGGCCTACGTGCCGCTGCGCCACGTGTATGCCGGCGCGCCGGAGCAGCTCGACCGCGCACGCGTGCTGGCGGCGCTGCAGCCGATTCTCGAAGATGCGGGCCGCGCCAAGGTGGGTCACAACCTCAAGTACGACGCCCACGTGCTCCTGAATGCGGGCATCGCCCTTGCCGGGATGCGTTTCGACACCATGCTCGAGTCCTACGTGTGGAACAGCGTCGCGACCAACCACGATATGGACTCGGACGCGCAGCGTTACCTCGGTGTACGCACCATCACTTACGAGGAGGTCGCCGGCAAGGGCGCCAAGCAGATCTCATTCGACCAGGTGCCGGTGGAAAAGGCCGCGGAGTACGCCGCCGAAGAAGCGGACGTCACGCTGCGTCTGCATCAGGCGCTGTGGCCGCAACTCACCGCGGTGCCGGCGCTGCGCCAGCTCTATGAGGAGTGTGAGCAGCCACTGGTGCCGGTGCTGCTCGCCATGGAGCATCACGGCGTGCTCGTGGACCGCGAGCGGCTGCGGGCCCAGAGCCGCGAATTCGCGCGCCAGCTGCAGGACCTCTTGGCGCAGGCGCACCGCGAAGCCGGCCACGAATTCAACATTGAGTCCCCGAAGCAGCTGCAACAGATCCTGTTCGAGCGGCTGCAGCTGCCGGCGCGGCGCAAGACCCCGACCGGTCAGCCTTCGACGGCCGAGGATGTGTTGGAGGAGCTGGCCGAAGACTATGCGCTGCCGCGCATCGTTCTGGAGTACCGCGCGCTCGCCAAGCTCAAGTCCACCTACACCGACAAGCTCCCGGAGCTGGTCAACGAGCACAGCGGGCGCATCCATACCAATTACGCGCAGGCGGTCGCGGCCACCGGCAGGCTGTCCTCCGTGGAGCCCAACCTGCAGAACATCCCGGTTCGCCGCCCGGAGGGGCGCCGCATCCGCCAGGCGTTCATCGCCCCGCCCGGACACGTGCTGCTGGCGGCGGACTACTCACAGATCGAGCTGCGGATCATGGCGCATCTGTCCGGGGACGAGAGCCTGTGCGCGGCGTTCGCCGCCGACCGCGACGTGCACCAGGCAACCGCCGCGGAGGTTTTTGGCGTCGAACTCACTGCGGTCACGCCGGATCAGCGCCGCACCGCCAAGGTCATCAACTTCGGACTGATATACGGCATGTCGCCGTTCGGACTCGCCAGAAACCTCGGCATCGATCGCGGCGCGGCGCAGGCCTATGTCGAGCGCTACTTCCAGCGCTACCCGGGCGTGAAGCGTTTCATGGACAACACGCGCGCCCAGGCGCGCGAGATGGGTTACGTCGAGACAGTCTTCGGACGACGCCTCTACCTGCCCGACATCCGCTCGGGCAACGCGCAGCTGCGTCAGTACGCGGAGCGCAGTGCCATCAACGCGCCCATGCAGGGCACGGCGGCGGACATCATCAAACGCGCGATGATCACGGTGGATGCCTGGTGTCGGCGCGAGCAGGCGCCTGCGCGACTCATCATGCAGGTGCACGATGAGCTGGTGTTCGAAGTGCCCACCGACGGGCTCGCCGCGGTCACCGCGGCCGTTCGCACCCACATGGCCAATGCCGCCTCCTTGCGCGTTCCGCTGCGGGTTGACGTGGGTTCCGGGGCCAACTGGGACGAAGCGCACTGATCCAACGCCGGTGAGCGACTTTGCGACGGGATCGGTGAGTCTGTGGCCTTCGCCGGCTACGCCGTCGGGTTCCTGCCGATCCCGCTCCCGTTCCTAGCTCGACGGCACCTCCGGTTCCACCGTGCCGCCCGGGAACTTCTTCGCTTTTTCGAATCAGGGCACCGAATTTGCCTGGGGTCTTGGGGCCCAGGCGCATATCGGCAACATCGGCGGGCGGCTCGAGTACGAGGACTTCAATATCCCGAACACCAACGGAGCCAAGGTGTTTACGCTCGCGTTCATTCTGAACCTGCTCTAAGCAGCGGCGGTTTGTTGCGTCTGCACGACATCGTCCATCCCAAATTCATGATCTGTAACGATATTTTTCTCAGCAAAATCGGAACTCACGGGACTCGGCCGCGTCGAACCTAACGAGTGCGTAGCACTCCCCGCTTCCCTCCCTGAGCGGGTAGACCCGGTTCAGGAGACCTGTGCCGGGTTAGTCTGACCCCGGCGGCTTCGAAGGAAACCGCCGGGGTTTTTTATGCGCTGGGCACCGCAGCAGCCGGCCAAAGTCACGCCTTTGGCCGGCGGAAACGCAACTACTGTCCGCCGAAATCGCTTCCTGGGATTTCGGCCAATGGACTAGCCGAGCCAGCCGGCAAGGGTGTCCTCAGCCTCCGGGACGCCCGTACCTTTCAGCGCCGAGAACAGTTGCACGCTGCCTCGCGCTCCCAGCAGACCCGTCGCGTGCCGCAGTGCCTGGCTCGCCTCGCTGCGATTGAGCTTGTCGGCCTTGGACAGCAGCACATGCACCTGCTGCTGGGGCGCGGCCCATTCCAGCAGCCCCTCGTCTCCGGAAGTCAGCCCACGCCGTGCATCCACGATCACGAATAGCCCATGCAGGCTCGCGCGCGTATGCAGCGCGTCGATGAGCGGCTTCCAGGTGCGGCGCTCTGTTGCAGGTCCGCTCGCATAGCCATAGCCGGGCAGATCGACGAGGCGCTTGTCCGGCGCCAGTTCGAAAAAGTTCAGGAGGCGCGTGCGCCCCGGGGTCTTGCTGGTGCGCGCAAGTCCCTGGCGGTGCGTGATGGCGTTGATGGCGCTCGACTTACCCGCGTTGGAGCGCCCGACGAACGCAACCTCGGCGCCGATGTCGGGCGGAAACTGGGCTGGCGCGGCCGCGCTGATCAGAAACCGCGCGGCGGAAAAACGACTCATGGGGACGGGTGGACAAAAAGCTTGAGCACGTCGGTAGTGTACAATTCGCGGCCTCCTGTCACGGGCACAAACGGGAAAGAAAACAATGCCGCGGACCCTGAGAGTCGGTTGGATGGGACTCACCGTCACCGCGATGTTCGCGCTCGGTATGGCGCCGGCTTTCGCTCGCGCACAGTCGCCCGCCGCCGGCACCGCGGCCCCGCAAACCCCTGCAGCGGCGGCACCAGCGGCGGCTGCCGCACCGACGGCCGTGTCCACGTTCCCTTTCACCAGCGGCAAGGCGGCCGATGGCGCCACCAAGTCGGCGGTCTGCTCGTCCTGCCACGGCCCGAATGGCAACAGCGTCAACCCTGACTGGCCGCGACTCGCCGGCCAGAGCGCCGTCTACATCGCCGAGCAGCTGCGGTTGTTCCGCTCCGGGGTGCGCAACAACCCGATCATGAAGCCGCTGGCCGCAACCTTAAGCGACCAGGACATCAGTGATCTGGCGGTGTACTACGAGGCGCAGACCCCGACGGGTCTGGAGGCGGATCCCTCTTACTGGCAGGCCGGCGAAGCGCTGTACCTGAGCGGCGATCGCACGCACGAAGTCCCGGCCTGCGTCGCGTGTCACGGGCCGGTCGGGCGGGGTAATCTCGCCGCGGGCTACCCGGCGCTGCGCGCCCAGCAGTCCGTATACGTGGTGAAGCAGCTGAACGACTACGCGAGTGGCGCGCGTTATACGGGACCGAACCCGGCGCAGGCCAGTCGCAACGGCGTCATGATGCTGACCATCGCCAAGCAACTGACATCCGAACAGATCCGCGACGTGGCGTCCTACGTGCAGGGCATGCGCTGAATATGCGGGGAACACGGCTGCTGCGCCCGCTTCTCATCGCGGTGGTTCTCATTCTGTATGCCTGCGGCCAGCACTCTGGCGCACCGACCCCTGCGGCTGTCGCGCCCCCTCCCGCGGCTGCGCCGCAGGCCAGCGCGGCGCCCGCGCCCAGCGCCTCCAGCCAGACCGAGATCGAACAGGCACGCGCTTCCCAGGAAACGGGCGCTGACAACGATCATCCGGCTGGCAGTGACGTGTCGCTGGAGCACATGGCGACGCTGCCCGCCGGCGCGCAGCTTCCCGACGGGCGCTGGAAAGCGGGGACGAATTACCGGCCGGTGGTGCCCGCGCAATCGACCATGGCGTCCCCCGGCAAGGTCGAGGTGATGGAAGTTTTCTGGCTCGGCTGCTCGCATTGCTTCGACCTCGAGCCGCACCTGCTCGACTGGCTGAAGAAAAAGCCCGCCTACGTGGAGTTCGTGCGCGTTCCGGTCATCTGGGACCGCGTCAAGCAGGCGCACGCCAAGCTCTACTACACGCTCGAAGCGCTCGGTCGCGACGATCTGTTCGAGAAGGCCTTCGCCACGGTGCAGCAGCAGGGCTCACCCCTGGTTGGCAGCAGTGACGACCAGACATTGCGCATGCAGCAGGCGTTCGCGGTGCAAAATGGCGTGAGCGCGGATGATTTCGCCAAAGCCTACAACTCGTTTTCGGTGAACTCAAACCTCGCGCGCGCTGCGGAGATCACCCAGCGCTATCACGTAGAGCACGTGCCGTTCGTCGTCATCAACGGCAAATACACTACCGATGTCAACGAGGCCGGGGGCGAGGAGCAGCTGATGGCGCTCATCAGCGATCTGGCTGCGTCCGAGCACCACCAGTAGTTCTCTGCGGCGCTTTAAGGTCGAGGCGACCCTTGGCCGCGACGCTCAACCTCAAACCCCTCACGGCACTGGGGTACCTGCGGACGACTTAACCCCGTTTCGGTACCTGCGCCGCTTTAGTTGCTGAGTCCATCAAGTAACTGGAGCCGACATGAAACGCATGGTGCACTTCGCGGCGCTTGCCGCCCTGGCGACGAGTTGCGATGCGCTGGCCGTGGGCACCGTCGCCAACGTGACGATTATGGACCGCGACAGCGGCGTCACACTGGACGCGCACTATTTCCATGGCGAGTACTGGGTAGCGGGCACGCCCGGGGGAAGGTACGCGATCGAAATCCGCAATTGCATCGGCGGACGTTTACTGGCCGTGACGTCGGTCGATGGCGTCAACGTGCTCTCGGGTGCAACTGCGGGTTGGAATCAGAACGGCTACGTGTTCAACCCTGGCGAGCGTTACCAGGTCACCGGGTGGCGCAAGTCCGACGCGGAGGTGGCCACCTTTACGTTCACCGATTCACCGAATTCCTACGCCGAACGCACCGGCCGGCCCGCGAACGTCGGCGTTATCGGCGTCGCGGTCTTCCGCGAGCGCCCGCTGCCGGTGGTCTACGCGCCACCACGGATCGCCGGATCGGCGCGCGAGCCGCCAACGCCGCCGGTGGCCGAATCCAACCGGGCATTGGCGGCGGCGAGCGCGCCATCAGCGGCAGCACTTGCCTCGCGGGCACTCATGCCGGGCCCCAAACTCGGCACCGGCCACGGCGAGCGCGAATACTCCCGGGTCGAATACACGCAGTTCCGCAGGATGCAGCCCGAACCAGACGAGGTCATACGCATTCGCTACGATAGTCTGGATAACCTGGTGGCGATGGGCATCGTCGGACGACCTCGCCCAACTCCGCCGGCACCCAACCCGTTTCCCGGCTCACAGGAGCGGAATTACGTGCCTGACCCTCCCGGATGAAGCACCGTATACCTGCCACGATGCAATGAATGACGGACGGGGGCGAGAGTGACGAGGCCCTGATCGGGCGTTATGCACGCGGCGACGCTGCGGCGTTCGAGCTGCTTTATCGGCGACACGAAATGCGTATCTGGCGTTACCTCGAACGCAACGTCGGCAACCGCGCGACGGCGGACGAATTGATGCAGGAGGTGTGGTTCGCAGTCGCGCGCGATGCCGTGCGCTACGAGCCCACGGCGCGGTTCACGACCTGGCTCTTTACCATCGCACGCAATCGGATGATCGACTCCAATCGAATGAGTCGGCGGCAAGTGAGCCTCGAAGCCGTCGGCTACGAAGCCGAATCGGTTGTGGCTCAGCTGACCACTGAGCCGGGTGTCGGTCCGCTCGCAGCGGTGGTGGCGCGGGACCAGGCAACGGCGCTTACGCGAGCGATCGGGCAGCTCGCGCGCGAACAACGCGATGCGTTCCTGCTACAGATCGAGGGTGACCTCAGCATCGAAGAGGTCGCGACGATCACGCGCAGCAGCTTCGAGACGACCAAGAGCCGTCTACGGTATGCGCGCAACAGGCTGCGCGAGCTACTCAGCGAGTACGCATGAGCAGGATGCCGCCGACCCCGGAGCAACCCGACGATGTCGATGATCAATATCGGCGGGCATCAGCTCTGGACCCCAGCCGGCCAGGCGAGGCAGTGAGTCGCACGGTGCTCGCTTATGCTGCCCAGCTGGCGGCGGAGCGCGCGGCTGCATACGCAGGCAACAAGCTCAAGTCGCGGCGAACGGCGAGTCACGCCTGGTGGCGGCCCGCGATTTTGGGAACGCTCGCCGCAGCCGGTCTTGCGGGTCTCCTGATCGCGCCGCAGTTTCTTGCGCCGCGAGCCCCGCCAGTGGCCGAGCCGGCCCCGACCGCGCAGGCCGTTGACAGCACGGCCAGTGAATCGGCCCCGCCCCAATCTGCGCAGACCCCGGAAGTCACAGCCAGGCCCCCGGTGCCCGTGCGGAGCGCGAACCTGCCGACGCGCGCCACTCACGCGCGGCCGAAGGCGAATGGGGCGACGGCAGCGCTTCCGGCGCAACCCACGTCGGTCGCCCCGCCTGCCGGGTCAGAGGCAGCGGGCACTGGCGCTTTTGTTGCGGGCGCCCCTGCAAGAGAGCTGCGCGTGCCCGGCAGCCCCTCCGCGGTAACCTCGATCGCTGCGGCAGCGCGCATTGGCACGAACCCCTCGGCCGCATTGCGACGCGCAGCCGAGGTCGGCAACCTGGCGGCACTGGAGGCACTGCTTGAGAAGCAGACGGACGTTGATTCACGTGATGGCGCGGGCCGCACCGCCCTGATGCTGGCGACGCTGCATGGTCAGGCGGACGCGGTGACTGCGCTGTTGACCCATGGCGCCGATCCAAACGCTGCCGATGCGGATGGCACCACGCCTCTGCAGGCCGCCACGGCGGGTGATCACCAGACAATCGTCGCGGCGCTGCGCCGCTATGGCGCGAGATAGGGATTGGCGCGCCCGACTGGATTCGAACCAGTGACCCCTGCCTTCGGAGGGCAGTACTCTATCCAGCTGAGCTACGGGCGCGTTGGGGCCGGCGATGATACGCGCGGCCCCAAAAGCCGTCCAACACGCGCCGGCTCGATCTACGAAGCCGGGAGCGGAGCGGCTATACTCCGCGGCTAAATCGGCCGCGCGGCGACAGATAACAACGTGAGCAAGCAGGATACCCATTTTTTCAACGTTTTCAGCATGGTGATCGCGCTGTTGCTGGCGATCGCCGTGGGGATTTTTGCGCTCGCGCGCATCGTCGCGAGCCACACGCAGGACCTGCAAGTGCTCAGTGAGCCCGACTACAGCAAGAACGTCGACGCGCGCCTGGAGCCGCTCTCACACGAAGCCGTCGCAGGCCAGGACAACTCGGCGCTCGCGATCAAGACCGAAGGGCCCGCCGCGGCCGGTTCCGCCGCAGTCGCCGCCATGCCGAAGAACGGCACCGAAATGTTCGAACAGACCTGCAGCGTCTGCCACGCACAGGGAATCGCCGGCGCCCCCAAGGCCGGAGACAAGGCGGCCTGGGCGCCGCGCATTGCCGAAGGCAAGGCCGTACTTTATGAGCACGCCCTCAAGGGCTTCCAGGGCAAGTCAGGCGTCATGCCACCCAAGGGCGGCCGCATGGACGTGCCGGACGCGGTGATCAAAGAGGCCGTCGATCACATGCTGCAGATGGCGCAGTAACCGCGCGCAGCGCCGGTTCACGCCCGGCGCGATCCAGACATCGCAACATCATCGCCTCGCCCACCTGCGCGGCGCCAACGTGCGGCACGCGCTCAAGGTCCGCAATCGTGCGGGCAACTTTCAGCACCCGGGTTCGTGACCGCGCGGAAAGCCCGAAGCGCTCCACCGCCGTATCGAGCAGCCGCCGTCCGGCGGCATCGGGGGTGCACCAGCGCGGCACGTCAGCATCCGCGAGCCGCGCATTGCAGGTGCCCTGACGAGCGCGCTGGATGCCGCGCGCCTCGGTCACCGCAGCCGCCGCAGTGCGGCTCGAGGTCTCTTCGAGCCCCGGCGCGTCGAACTGCGCGGCCGGCACCCGCGGCATTTCCACCTGCAGGTCCAGCCGATCAAGCAGCGGTCCGGAAACGCGTCCGCGATAGCGCTGCACCACGGGGCTCGAGCAGTTGCAGCTGCCCGCATCGTCACCCAGGCGTCCGCAGGGACAGGGGTTCATGGCGGCGATGAGCTGAAACGCGGCCGGGTACTGCACCTGCAGAGCCGAGCGCGCCACCGACACGACGCCGGCCTCGAGTGGTTCGCGCAGCGCCTCGAGCACGGCGCGCGCAAATTCCGGCAGCTCGTCAAGAAACAGCACGCCGTGATGCGCAAGACTCACCTCCCCGGGCCGCGCGCGGGCGCCACCACCCACGAGTGCCGCAGCAGAAGCGGTGTGATGCGGAGTGCGGAACGGACGCTCACCGAGCCGCGCCGGGTCGAAGCCCGCCGTGCTTACCGCGGCGATGGCTGCAACCTCGAGCGCTTCGTCGTGCGACAACGCCGGCAGCAGATCCGGCAGACGCTGCGCGAGCATGCTCTTGCCCGAACCGGGCGGACCGATCATGAGGAGACTGTGAGCACCCGCGGCGGCGATGATGAGCGCACGCTTCGCGAGCGACTGGCCGCGCACATCGGTGAGATCCAGGCGGGCGTTTGCCCGTGGCGGCGCACTGGGGTCATGTGCGCCGGCACGCGCGTGCGCGCATAACGGCAGTGGCGCGATACCCCGCAGATGCGCGCACACCTCGAGCAGATGCGCGGCCGCGCGCGCCAGCGCAGGGGCGGCAGCACAGGCCTCCGCCGCGTTGGCGTGCGGCACGATGAGTTCCACTCCCTGGCGCTGCGCCTGCGCCGCCGCGGGCAGGATACCCGGCACGGGATTCAATTCACCCGTAAGGCCGAGTTCCCCGTAGTACTCGCAGCGCGTCCACGCCGCGGGCGCGCTGGCCGCCGGTGCTCGGAGCTGCCCGGATGCCAGCAGAATTCCCAGCGCGATGGGCAGGTCAAAACGGCCGCCCTCCTTCGGCAGGTCCGCGGGCGAAAGACTCACGGTGATGCGCCCCGCCGGGAATTCGAAACCGGAATGGATCAGCGCGGCGCGCACGCGCTCCTTGCTTTCCCTTACCACCGTCGCCGCAAGTCCGACGATGCAGAGTCCGGGCAGCCCACTGGCGAGACTCACCTCGACTTGTACCTGCGGCGCTGACAGTCCAACCTGCGCCCGGCAGGCCACCCGCGCGACCGCCACGAGCGGGCGCTAGCCCGTGCCCGGCGTCTTGCCGCCAGAGGACGGGGCGGCGCTGCCTTCGAGCGTTGCGAGCCGTGCCTCGAGTGCTTCGAGCCGCGAGCGGGTGCGCTCCAGGACCTTCGCCTGCGCGTCGAACTCGTCCCGGCTCACCAGGTCGAGCTTGCTCAGGCGCTCGCGCAGCACCGCACGGAAGTTCGTCTCGAGGTCCTTCTGCATGGTGCGCAGCGCCGGCGGCACGCTCTCGAAAAGGCGCCGCGCGATCTCATCGATACGAAATGAATCCATCGCCTTACCCACCTTCCGTCTTGCCCCGAATTGAGGCAGCACACCCACTCAATGCTCCATGACGGTGCAGCCCTGCGCCATCGCAGGGCGTGGTTGCTGGATTCACGGCCGGTTTGCGTGGCACGGAATCTGCACCCTGTCTGGCGCGCTACTAGCTTACGCGCGGCCCACCGCGTGTGCAGTGGGCGTTTGCAACGCGAAGACACAGAAAGGCACACGATGCCCGCTGCTGCGAAGACTGCCCGCACCCTGAGCCGCCTGAGCGCGGCGCTCGCCGTGCTCGCGCCCGCACTTTCTCATGCGGCCGCCGCGCCGCTGCCAGACAAGGGTGACACGGCGTGGATGCTGACCGCGACCGCGCTGGTGTTGCTGATGTCGGTCCCGGGGCTGGCGCTGTTCTACGGTGGACTGGTGCGCACCAAGAACATGCTGTCGGTACTCATGCAGGTGTTCGTGGGCTTCTCGCTGATCACCGTGCTGTGGTGCATCTACGGCTACTCGCTCGCTTTCACCGAAGGCAACTCGGTGATCGGCGGCTTGAGCCGCCTGTTCCTCAACGGCACCTTCGATCCGAAGACCGGCACGTACTCGCTCGCGTCCACGTTCAGCAAGCACACCCCGCTCTACGAACTGGTGTATGTCGCGTTCCAGGCGACCTTCGCGGCCATCACCTGCTGCCTGATCCTCGGGGCGCTGGTGGAGCGCATCAGGTTCTCGGCGCTGCTGTTGTTTCTCGCCATCTGGTTCACTTTCAGCTACTGCCCGATCGCACACATGGTGTGGTACTGGGCGGGACCGGACGCCTACACCGCGGCGGATAAGGTCGCGGCGGTCAATGCGACCGGCGGCCTTATCTGGCAATGGGGCGCGCTGGATTTCGCCGGCGGCACGGTGGTGCACATCAACGCCGGCGTCGCGGGACTGGTGGGGGCATTCGTGCTCGGCAAGCGCATCGGTTTCGGCCGCGAGCCCATGGCGCCACACAGCCTCACCATGACCATGGTCGGTGCGTCACTCCTGTGGTTCGGCTGGTTCGGTTTCAACGCCGGCTCCGCGCTCGAGGCCAATGGCTCGGCGGCCATGGCGTTCATGAACACCTACCTCGCCACCGCCTGCGCGGTGCTGTCGTGGATGGGCGGGGAGTGGCTCATCAAGGGCAAGCCGTCCATGCTCGGCGCTGCCTCCGGAGCCGTGGCGGGACTGGTCGCGATTACCCCGGCGGCCGGCAACGTCGGCATCCCGGGCGCATTTGCGATCGGCATCGGCGTCGGACTCGCATGCCTGTGGGGCGTCACGGGACTCAAGAAGCTCATCAAGGCCGACGACTCGCTCGATGTCTTCGGCGTGCACGCCGTGGGCGGAATTTTCGGCGCGCTCATGACCGGTATATTCAACGCGCCGTTTCTGGGTGGGCCCGGTTCGACCGTGGACTGGGTCACGGGCGCCACGGGCTACCCCGGCGTGTGGACCCAATTCCTCATCCAGTTAAAGGCGGTGTGCCTGGTGTTCGCGTGGACCGCCGTCGTGGCGTTCATCGCGTTCTATGTGGTCGATCTGGTGGTGGGGCTGCGCGTGCCGGAAGAGGAGGAACGCGAAGGGCTCGATATCACCTCGCACGGCGAACGGGCGTACGACCTGTAGTTTTGGGCACCTGTCGTTTTGGGCCTATATTCGTGACCCGAGCCCGGGCGGCGGCGGCGCTTGCCCCAAAGGGTGTGACGGAGTTCAAAGGCCACCCGGCGCCCAGGCCGTCATAATGTGCGGGCGCGGGAGGTTCCTATGCTGCGATTCGTATCCATTGCTGCCCTGATCGTCGCCGGCGCGATAGCGACCGCCCAGGCCGACGTCTACCGCTGGGTCGATGAACACGGCCAGCCGCACTACAGCGACCAGTGGGTTCCTGGGTCCGAGGTCATCAAGACGGGAAAGGGTCGTCCGCCCGGGGCCGAGAACGCGCCACGCAGCTTCGATCAGAAGAGTCTCAGCGCCTCGAACCAGCGCGTCGACGCGCAGCTCAGCGAAGAGGCCAATGCCAAGGCCACTCAGCAGGACGTGGCCAAGACGCGCGATAAGCAATGCAAGGCCATGACGGCCCGCTACCTGTCGGCGGTGCAGTCACGGCATATTTACAAGACCAGCGCCGACGGCACTCGCGAGTTCCTCGCGGATCCGGACGCCGACGCGTACCGCGCGCAGGCCCGCAAGGACGTGCAGGACGCCTGCGGCAGCGTGCCGGAAGTGAATTTCGATGCCCCGGCCCCGCCGCCAGTTCCGGTTGCCCAGTCCGAAGACCTGGACAAGTAACCGCGGCGGCCCGCAGGCCGCCTGGGCGCCTGCCCTTCGAACCCACCCACCGCAGTGCGCCGCGAAGATTCCGCGTGCCAGGCCAACCCTCTATAGTGACGCCCGCGGCCGCCAGGGCCGCATGAGCGGGACGAAAAAAATGCGCGCAGGTTTCGTCGGGCTCGGCGCCATGGGATCGAACATGGCGCGCAATCTGCATCGTGCGGGGCTGCTCACCGCGGTCTGGAACCGCAGCGCACCCAAGGCCCAGGCCCTCGCAGCGGAGTTGGCAATCACCGCCTGCGCAAGCCCCGCGCAACTCGCCGCCAGCGTCGATGCGGTGGTGTCGTGCGTTTCCGCCGACCAGGATCTTCTCGAGGTGACGCGCGGCGTCGCCGCGGAGCTTAAGTCCGGCTCACTCATGATCGACTGTTCCACCGTCAGCACCGAGACCGCGCGCCAGGCGGCGGAGCTTCTCGAGCCACGGGGCGTGGACTTCCTTGATTGCCCGGTCAGCGGCGGGGTCGAGGGGGCACGCGACGGCACGCTCGCCATCATGGCGGGCGGCTCGGACGCGGCGTTCACCCGCGCCATGCCGATCCTGAGCGCGCTCGGGCGCACCATCACGCACTTTGGCCCGGTCGGCAGCGGCCAGGCCGCCAAGGCCACTAACCAGATCATGTGCGCCGGCATCGTCGAGGCGATATCCGAGGCCATGGCCTTCGCCCGCGCGCAGGGCCTGCCGCTCGACAAGCTCATCGACACGCTGGGCAAGGGCGCAGGGTCGTCGTGGTACTTCGTGCACCGCGCGCCCAACATGGCGCGCGGTGCTTTCCCGGCCGGGTTTCGCGTGCGGCTGCATGCCAAGGACTTAAAGATCTGCCACGACATGGCGGCCCGCTTCGGCGTCGCCCTGCCGGTGGTGGAACGTATGCTGGCGGAGTACGCCGAGCTCACCGCGCGCGGCTACGGGGATGAGGATGTGTCGGCCACCTTCCGCCTGAAAGCCGAGCTCTTTGAGCGCACCAACATCATGAGCGCGCCCCCGGGCACCCCGCGCCGCGACGCATGAAGACCGATCCAGGCAGCGACAACGCCTTCTACCTGCCTGATTTCTGCGCGCAACGCACCGCGCTGGCGATCGTGCTGATCGTGGAGCTCACGGCGATCGTGCTGACGCTCGCCCGCCAGAGCGCGCTCGATTTCTGGACCGACCTGGCGCGCACCTCGATGTTGCTCCTGTGGACCGGGCTCACGGTGGCGGCGCTCTTGTGCGCACTGCGCGACCGGCTGCTGCGCCTCACGGTACCGGCCGGCTCGGCCGCGGTGTTGTTCCTGGTCGCCGCGGTCGTCGCGGCGGTGTCGGTGTGCGCCTGCCTGTTGGGGCGCTCACACCTGGTGGTCGACTCCGGCGCCGCTGGGCTCTTCCCCACCGACGCGCGCAGTTTTGGCTCGCGCAACGTGTGGATCGGGCTGGTGGTGAGCGGCCTTACGTTGCGCTACTTCTACGTGGCGCAGCAGTGGCGCCGCAGCGTCGAGCTGCGCGCCGCCGCGCGCGTGCACGCGCTGCAGGCCCGCATCCGGCCGCACTTTCTCTTCAACAGCATGAATACCATCGCGGCCCTCACGCGCAGCAACCCGGCGCGTGCCGAGAGCGCGGTGCAGGATCTCGCCGACCTGTTTCGCGCCACGTTGACTGACAAGCACGACACCATCACGCTCGCCGAAGAGCTCGAAGTGGCGCGCACCTATCAGCGCATGGAGCAGCTGCGTCTCGGCGAGCGGCTGAAAGTGGAGTGGCACACCGACTCACTGCCGGCGCAGGCGCTGGTGCCGCACCTGATGATCCAGCCGCTGCTGGAGAATGCGATCTACCATGGCGTCGAGCCGCGCCCGCAAGGCGGCACCGTGACCATCAGCGGCGAGGTCAACGGCGGGTTGATCACCATCGTGGTGCGCAACCCCTTAGGCAACGCGGTGAGCATGCGCGACGGCAACCGCCTGGCACTCGCCAACATCCGTGAGCGCCTGAGCCTCATGTACGGCGAGCGCGGGCTCATGAAGTCAGGCCAATACGATGCCGAGTACATCGTGACCCTGCGCTTCCCGCTGCTCGAGAAGGCGGCCGAGCCACTCGCCCCCGGAGCGGTGCTGGCGACATGAGCGCACCTGCGGCGTTGAAAGTGCTCATCGTCGACGACGAACCGCCGGCGCGCGAACGGCTGCGCAGCCTGCTCGCCGAAATCGCCGACATTGAGGTGATTGGTGAAGCGGCGAACGGCCACGAGGCGCTCACGGCGACGAGCGCTCTCAACCCCGACGTGGTGCTGCTCGATGTGCGTATGCCCGGAATGGATGGACTCGAGGCGGCGCGCCATCTGAACGTCCTGGAAGAGCCACCGGCGGTCATTTTCACCACCGCCTACGACCAGTACGCGGTGCAGGCGTTCGAAGCGCACGCCGTGGGTTACCTGCTGAAGCCGGTCCGCAAGGAGCAACTGGCGGCCTCGCTGGTGCGCGCCGGGCGCCTGACGCGCGCCCAGCTGCAGAAACTCGCCGCCGGCGCCGAGGCGCGCCGCACCCACATCGCGGCCCGCCACCGCGAGGGCTTAAAGCTCATCCCCATCGAGGACGTGCAGTACTTTCTCGCCGACCAGAAATACACCACCGTGCGTCACCTGCAGGGTGAGGATCTGATCGAGGACTCGCTGCGGCTCCTCGAGCAGGAGTTCAGCGCGGCATTCGCGCGCATCCACAGGAACGCCCTGGTGAACGTGAAGTACCTCGAGCGCATCGAGCGCGACGCCGACGGTCAGTACTTCGTGCACCTGCGCGGCTGCGCGGCGCCGCTGGAAGTCAGCCGGCGCATGGCAGGAGAGCTCAAGGAGCGGTTCAGGATCTGAAAGCCGCTTCAGCGCCGATCCGGCAGCAAGCCGTGTCGTTGATGACCACCGTGGCACCCCGCGCGCGCAGATCACGAGCCGAATGTTCGGATTTCATTGTTGGTGAGCCTCTGGAGGCGTCGAGGCGAGTCAGTTCGATGCTAGCGGGATGACGCAAGGATTCAAGCCGGGCGTGGTAAATCCGCAACGGTCGTCGGCAGCTCGTATGTGCGCATATAATAACGTAATAACGTCGGCGTCCCGGGAGCGGTAGTCTTTCCGCCGACAAACACTGGAAGGGGAGCAAGCACATGGTTTCGACCACAACTGGCAGCCGCATCGCACAGGCGGTCGCGATCGCAATGGGACTGGCCCTCGCCGACAGCGCACACACGCAGGCCCAGGCGAGCGGCGATTCCGGGGATGAGCTTCAAGAAGTGGTGATCACCGCCACTAAGCGCGAGTCGACTGTGCAGAACACCCCAATCAGCGTCACGGCGATCTCGGCGAGCGATATCGCCAACAAGGGATTGACCGATTTCAACAGTCTCGCGCAAACCGTGCCCGGCATCGCCATGCGCACCGCCGGTCCCGGCCAGACGGAATTTGAGATGAGGGGCCTGAGCTCCGCGGGTGGCAACACTTCCGTGGTGGGTTTCTACCTAGACGAGACTGCGCTGTCGTCGCCGGCCTCCGCCCAGCTGGGCAAGATCGTCATCGATCCCAACCTCTACGACCTGAACCGCGTGGAAATCCTGCGCGGCCCGCAGGGAACGTTGTACGGTTCCAGCTCCATGGGGGGCACGGTGAAGGTCGTGCCGAATGCCCCGCAGCTGGGTGAGTTCGCCATGAGCGGCCAAACCGTGGTGTCCGAAACCAACTCGGGCGGCGGCACTAACTTCACGCAGAACGGCATGTTGAACCTGCCGCTGGGAACGGATGCGGCGCTGCGCATTGTGGGCTCGTCGGACTCGCAGAGCGGCTGGCTCAATCGCTACGTGTTCGCCGATGGTGCGGTGCTGACCGACGGGGCGACCGGCGCCCGGCCGGCCAACTTTTACACCGCGCCGCTGGCGGAGACCGTGAGCCAGGCCAATGCCTCGACGCTCGACTCGTTCCGCGCCTCACTCCTCTGGCGTGCCGCTGACGGACTTTCCATTACCCCGGCATTCATGTGGCAGCATACGCACCAGGCTGGACCGAGTGCCGTGGACGTCGACGGCACCCCCAGCCACCCGTCCTTGCCTTCGGCAATGGGGCACTTTGAGATCTACGACACGCCCGAGCCGCAGGATGACGTGTTCGCCCTGGGCAGCCTCAAAATTGAATGGCAGACCGAACACTTCCTCGTCACTTCGGCCACGGCGAACTGGAACCGCATCACTGTGGTCTCGCAGGACGGTACCGAGGAAAACGCCGGGCCCTCGGGGCTCGGGTCTCTCGGCAGGGCCGATCCCTACTCCGCCTACGGCCCGACCGGCCCCGGACCCACCGGACCGGGGGTTCAGGAGCGCGATGGCACCTCACAGCTGAGTGAAGAGTTGCGCCTGACCTCCACCGACAAGGGACCCTTCCAGTGGCTGGTGGGCTATTACTACCAGCGCCTCAAGTCCGAGTGGTCAATGTGGTCTATCAACCCGCAGCTTATGTCGGCGGGCATCGGCAACGTCTACGTTGACGACATGCCCCAGACCATCACGCAGAACGCTCTGTTTGGCGACGCCTCGATGGAGTTCGCCGAAGGCTGGAAGGCGACGTTGGGACTGCGCGGCTACAAGTACAAGTACGACCAGACCAACATGGAATACGGTGATTTCACGCCGTTCGGCTTCAATAATCTTTTCGCGAGCCCTTCGACACTGGCGGGCAACACCGCTCCGTTTAACACGTCGGCCTCCGACAGCGCGAACGGCGTCAACCCGAAGTTCGATCTGTCGTGGCAGGTTAATTCGAATCTGCTCCTGTATGGCACGGCGGCCAAAGGCTTTCGTTTGGGCGGCACCGATCAGCCATTCACTGGCTATCTGACCAACGTGACGCCGGCTAACTGCGCGGGTCTGACGATCCCGACTCTGGCAATCCTCCTGCAGTGCGGCTTGCAGACCAAGCTGTCGGCGACGTCCACCAACCCCGGAGGTTACTACGCTCCCAACGTGCAGTTCCCCAATGCCAACGCGCAGGGTGTGCCGGCGTTCAACGCCGATTCGGTATGGAACTACGAGGTGGGCGAGAAGGGGGAGTTCTTCGATCGCCAGCTCACGCTCAACGTGGATGCGTACTACGAACGTTGGACCAGCCCACAGCTTGCCACCAACATCGGCGGCTTCGGGTACACCGTCAACGGAGCGGACGCCAGAATCATCGGATCGGAGGTTGAAGCGTGGCTCAAGCTGCCGGCGGGTTTCTCGTTCTCCGGGAACCTCGGCTATGCGGACAGTAAGTTCCTGGCTGACAGCGCCATCACCGGCTATCTGTCGGGCACGGCCATACCCGATTTCCCGAAGGTCACCAGCTCCCTGACGCTGCGCAATGTGCAGCCGCTGTCAGCCGGGCTGGAGCTGATCAGTTTGCTGTCCTATAACTACATTGGCGGGCGCACCAATGCTCCGTACGGGGAGACCATCACGCTCAACAACATGAACCAGCTGCTGGTGCATCTGCCTTCGTATGGCCTGGCGAATCTGCGTGTGGGAATCAAGTCTGACAATTGGACCGCCAGTCTGTTTGTGAACAATCTGTTCAACAAGGAGACCCTGCTCGACACGCAGCCGCAGATCAATCTTCAGAGTGCGGCCTTTACTCGCTATATCGTCAATCAGCCGCTCACCTACGGTCTGGACGTGAGTTACAGATTCGGGCGCTGAAGGTCGCCATAACGTGCTTTGGACGGGGGAGGGGCTATTGCCCCTCCTCGACGCGGTCAGAGGATGTAGCGGCTCAGNNTTGCCCAGGTGATCATCGACGTACTTTGCATCGACGCTCACCGGGGCGGACTCACCGTTCCCCTTGTCGCCGTGTTCCGCCGCCTCGTAGGAGACAGTTTCCAGGAGTCTCTCCATGACGGTGTGCAGGCGCCGCGCACCGATGTTCTCGGTGCGCTCGTTCACGTGAAAGGCGATCTCCGCGATGCGCCGTATGCCATCGGGCGCGAACTGCACCGTAACGCCCTCGGTGGCCATCAGCGCCCTGTACTGCGCGGTGAGTGAGGCGTCGGGCTCGGTGAGGATGCGCACGAAGTCGCCCACCTTGAGGGAATCGAGCTCGACGCGGATCGGCAGGCGGCCCTGCAGCTCGGGAATCAGGTCCGAGGGCTTGCTAAGACTAAACGCGCCGGAGGCGATGAACAGCACGTGATCGGTTTTCATCTGCCCGTACTTGGTGGCGACCGTGGAGCCCTCGATCAGGGGCAGAAGATCGCGCTGCACGCCCTCGCGCGAGACATCGGCGCCCAGGGTCTCCTGGCGGCGCGTCACCTTGTCGATCTCGTCGATGAACACGATGCCGTTCTGCTCGGCGTTGGCGAGCGCCTGGATCTTCAGCTCGTCTTCGTTGATGAGCTTGCCAGCTTCCTCGTCGGTGAGGAGCTTGAGCGCTTCGAGTATTTTTACCTTCCTGGTGCGCGTACGGTTGCCGCCGAGGTTCTGGAACATCGACTGCAGCTGCTGCTGCATCTCTTCCATGCCCGGCGGAGCCATGATCTCGACCCCGGTGGGGATGGCGCGCAGCTCGATCTCGATCTCACGCTCGTCGAGTTCGTGCTCGCGCAGCATCTTGCGGAATTTCTGGCGCGTCTCCCCGTCGCGCGCGTGCGCCGGTTCGTCGGTCGAAAACCCCATCATGCGTGGTTTGGGCAACAGGGTATCGAGCACGCGCTCTTCGGCCGCGTCCAGCGCCCGCTCGCGCACCTTGGCCATTTCCTGCTCGCGCGTCATTTTCACGGCGACGTCGGCGAGTTCTTTCACGATCGAGTCGACGTCACGCCCGACATAGCCGACTTCGGTGAACTTGGTGGCCTCGACCTTGACGAATGGCGCGTTGGCGAGTTTCGCCAGGCGCCGCGCGATCTCGGTCTTGCCGACACCGGTAGGTCCAATCATGAGGATGTTCTTGGGCGTGATTTCCTGGCGCAGCGGCTCCTCAACCTGCATGCGGCGCCAGCGGTTGCGCAGTGCCACGGCCACGGCGCGCTTGGCGGCATCCTGGCCGATGATGTGCTTGTCGAGTTCCTGGACGATCTGGCGGGGTGTGAGGGATTCCATGTGGGTTCAGACCCTGGTGCCCTGGGTCGGTTTCAGTTCCTCGATCACGAGGTTGCGGTTGGTGTAGATGCAGATGTCGGCGGCGATGTTGAGCGAGCGCTCCACGATGCTGCGGGCATCCAGCGTCGAGCCCTCGACGAGCGCGCGCGCCGCGGCGAGCGCGTACTGCCCGCCGGAGCCGATGGCGGCCACGTCGTGGTCCGGCTCGATCACATCCCCATTGCCTGAGATCACGAACAGCTTTTCCGGGTCCCCGACCAGGAGCAGCGCTTCCAGGCGCCGCAGGTAGCGGTCCGAGCGCCAGTCCTTGGCGAGTTCAATCGCCGCGCGGGTGAGATTGCCGTACTTCTCGAGCTTGCCCTCGAAGCGCTCGAACAGCGTAAAGGCATCCGCCGTGCCGCCGGCAAAACCGGCGATCACCTTGTCGTTGGCGAGGCGGCGCACCTTGCGCGCGTTGCCCTTCATGACGGTGCTGCCGAGCGTGACCTGCCCGTCACCGCCTAACGCAATGACGCCGTCACGGCGCACGCCCAGGATGGTGGTGCCGTGGGGATTGAAAGTTGCCTGCTCGCTCATGTGATGTCCAAGCTATGCCTTGCGGCGCGCCCGTGGGTGGGTAGCGTCGTAGATGCGGGCAAGGTGCTGGAAGTCAAGATGGGTATAGATCTGGGTGCTGGAGATGTCCGCATGCCCCAGCAGTTCCTGCACGCCGCGCAATTCCCCACTCGACTCAAGCAGATGCGAGGCAAAGGAGTGCCGGAACAGGTGGGGATGCACGTGCACACCCAACCCCTGGCGCCGCGCCCAGTACGCCACGCGCAGCTGCACGGCCCGAGGTCCCAGGCGCTTACCCGTACGGCCGACAAAAAGTGCCGCCTGGTCCGGTTTAACCAGCCTCGCGCGTTCCGTCAGCCATGCCTTGAGCGCCGCGGCCGCGAGGCGCCCGACCGGGACGATGCGGGTTTTGCGGCCTTTGCCGAGGACCTGCACCATGCGGTCCTTCAGATCCACGCTCGTGACATCAAGGCCGACGAGCTCGGCCAGTCGCAGCCCCGAGGAATACAGCAGCTCCATGATGGCGCGGTCACGCGCAGTGAGGCCGTCGCCGGGAGGAATCGCCAGCAGGCGGCCCATCTGGTCCGCATCCAGCGTATGCGGCAGCCGGCGCGCGGCCTTGGGTGCGCGCACGTCGTGCGCGGGATTGTGCGTCACGCGCTCGCTGCGTCGCTGGCGTGCGGCCGGGCTGTGACCTTCGCGCAGCAGGAACTCGTAGAAACTGCGCACCGCCGAAAGGCGGCGCTGAATGCTGCGCGGACCTAACCCCTTCGCGTGCGCGTGCGCGGCGAAGGTGCGGATGTGCTGGCTGTCCAGCGCGCTCCAGTCGGCAATACCCCGGGCATCGCAGAACTTCATCAGCGCCGCAAGATCGCGCGCGTAGCTCTTATCGGTGTGCGCGGAGAGGCGCCGCTCGGTGCTCATGTAGCGGCGGAAGCTGGCCACCCACGCGAGCGCGGCGGGAGTCATGCCCTCACGCACGCGCCCTAGTTCATCGGCCGGCGCTCAGGGAGTCGGTGATCAGCTCCGCCAGGCGTCCGAGGAATTCGGTGCTCATGCCGGGGTGGAAGCGCTCCTTATCCGCACTGCCGAGTGCCAGGAGGCCCAGTGACCCCTTGTCCCCGAGAGGCACCAGCGCGAGCGAGGCCATCTCGGTGCCTTCGGGTCCGAAGAGAAATTCGCGCTGCGTGTCGCGCGCCTGGCCGCAGCGCGGCTTACCGGTGGCGAACAGCGACTCGAAGGACTTCAGGTTCGGATCATCCGCCCTGACCGTGCGCACGAAATGTTGTCCGGCAAGATCCGGGTGTTCGCCGATGAGAATCAGCACGGCGTGAAAAGCGTCGAAGTCCTCGCGCAGACCGGTTTCGATGCGCGTGATCGCCGCATCCCGCGCGATCGCGCTCAGCAGCCGCCGCGTGAAGCGGTGCAGGCGCTCGGCGATGGCGTCATTGGCGCGCGCCACCCGCACCAGCTCCGCGAGCTTGCCTTCAAGGCCGCCAAGCTTCTCGCGCAGCACTTCGATCTGCCGCTCGACGAGTGAAATGGTCGCCCCACCGCGCACGTGCGGCAGCTTCAGGCGCACCAGCACCGCCTGGTGCCGCTCGAAGAAATCCGGATTGCGCTGCAGGTAGCCGGCGATGGTTTCCTCTTCGGTTTCCACCGCTGCGAGTCCGCGAGCCTCTCGTGTCGTCATAGTGGTTCAGACCTCGACGTGACCTTCAAAAGAAATTTCCGTTGGGCCGGTCAACCAGATGTGTTCCCCGGGACCCGNNCCAGTTTACGCGCAACTCGCCGCCGCGCACGCTCACTCGCACCACGTCGTCGAGGAGTCCCCGGCGGCGGCCAACCGCCACCGCGGCGCAGGCACCGGTGCCGCAGGCGCGCGTCTCACCCGCGCCGCGCTCCCACACACGCAGTTTTACCTGTGCGCGGTCCACGATCTGAAGAAAGCCGACGTTGACGCGCCTGGGAAAGCGCGGATGCCGTTCGATCTGCGGCCCCAGCGTGTCCACCGGCGCCGCCTCTGCCGCGGCCACCGTCAGCACCGCGTGCGGGTTACCCATGGAGACGACCGCGATGTCGAGCGTGTGTCCGGCAACCTCCAATACATAGCTGTCGGCCGCGCACGGTGCTGCAAAGGGCAGCGAGCGGGGGGCGAAGTCAGGCACGCCCATGTCGACCGAGACGCTGGAGCCATCGAGGCGCGCATGCACGACGCCGGCGGGACTGTCGAGCGTGACCGAGCCGTCGCGCACTGCGCCGCGGTAACGCAGCAGCGCGGCGATGCAGCGCGCGCCATTGCCGCACTGTTCCACCTCATCGCCGTCGGCGTTGAAAATCCGGTAATAGACGCTGCTGTCCGCGCGCCGCGGCTTCTCGAGCACCAGCGCCTGGTCAAAGCCGATACCGGTGCGGCGGTCGGCAAGTGCACGCAGAACCTCGGGCTTGAGGACGGACTCGTCGGCGGGGGCATCGAAGACCACGAAATCGTTGCCGACGCCGTGCATCTTCGTGAAGTCGAGGCGCATTCCGGGGAAGAATAACGCAAAACACGCGTCACGCCAGCGCCGTGGCCACGCCTGTCGGGCCGGGCGCCGTCGACGCGCGCGACCAGGGTGTGGTAACCCAGCGGAACCAGCCCTGCGGTCACCGCCGCAGCGCGCTGCGCTCCTTGAACAGGCAGCGGTCCATGACCGTGAAGATTCCCGCCTGCACCGCCCGCCCGGCGGCCGCATCGTCCACCACGCCCTCCTGCAGCCACAGTGCCGGAAGCTTCAGGCGAATGCAGTCGGTGACGATGCCGGCCACGTGCTCGGGCCGGCGGAAGACATCGACGATATCAACACGCTCGTCGCGACCCAGTGCATCGGCGAGTTGATCGAGCCCCGGCACCGCCGGCTCGCCCAGGATGCTCTCGGCGGAGGGCGTCACCGGAATGATGCGGTAACCGAAACGCTGCAGGGCGCGGGCCACGCCGTGGCTCGGCCGGGTGGGATCGGCGGACAGACCCACGACTGCGATCGTGCGGGCAGCTCGCAGCAGTTGCGCGATCTTCTCGGCCGGAGGATTGGTGAACACGCCGACTCCTTGGCCTTTGGCTGCCTCAGCGCCTAGTGTACGGCCGTGAGGAAGGACGAACACAGCGTACGCGTCGAGCCCATGGGCCGCACGCTGCACGTTGACGCCGGGCAACCGGTGCTGGAAGCGGCGCTCAGAGCCGGGCTCAACCTGCCACACAGCTGCAAGTCCGGACACTGCGGCTCGTGCCGCGCCCGCATTCTCGCCGGTGCGATTCACTACCCGCACGGCCGGCCGCTCGGCATCAGTGAGGCGGAGGAAGCCCGTGGCTTCGTGCTGCTGTGCCAGGCGCGCGCGGACACGGATCTGGTGGTGTCGGCGCGGGTGATCGCGAACGTCGCGGACGTCGAGATCAAGACGCTGCCCTGCCGGATCGGGCGCATGGCGCTGCTCGCACCCGATGTGATGCAGGTGATGCTGCGGCTGCCGGCCGTGGAACCGCTGCGCTTCCAGGCAGGACAATACCTGGACGTGCTGCTGGATGACCGGCGGCGCAGCTTCTCGATCGCCAGCCCGCCGCACGACAGCGAACTCGTTGAACTGCACGTGCGGCGCGTGCGCGGCGGTGGATTTACGGAACGGATATTCGATGGCGGCCTGACGACCGGGGCGCTGCTGCGCATCGAGGGGCCGATCGGGCAGTTCATCTACCGCGACGGCACGGGACCTGTGCTCATGGTCGCCGGCGGCACGGGATTTGCGCCGCTGAAGTCCATGCTCCGGCACCTGCTCGAGTCAGGCGTGCAGCGCAACGTGCACTGCTTCTGGGGCGCGCGCCATGAACGCGACGTCTATGAGCAGGCCCTGGTGCTGGACTGGGTACGGCGCTTTGCGCACTTCAGGTTCACCGCGGTACTCTCGGATGCGAGCGTCGCGGAAGCCGCACATCACCGGGTCGGTTGGGTACACGACGCCGTGCTCGCCGATTACCCGGATCTTGCGCCCTTCGAGGTGTATGCGGCGGGTCCGCCGGCGATGATCGAGGCGCTGCGCGAGAGTTTCCCGCGTCATGGGCTTGCCCCGGGAAAGCTGTACTTCGATTCGTTCGACTACGCGCCAGATACCAGGCGCGGGAGCACCTGAGCGCTTTCACGCCTGTTTGCTGAATCGGGCACGTCCTGATTGTACCGTCACCCTGCTATGGTTATAAATCCGTCCTGGCTACCGGCTGTGCGAGGGGAAATCCGTGACTTATGCGGCGATCACCGGCTGGGGAAAGTGCCTGCCGCCGGCAGTCCTGAGCAACCGCGACCTCGCGAGCATCCTCGACACCAGTGACGAGTGGATCGTGAGCCGCACGGGGATCCACGAGCGACGCATCTCGCATGTCGGGCTGGAAGAACTCGGCTACGTAGCCGCAGCGCGCGCGCTCGCGGCCGCGGGGCTCACCGGCAGCGCTGTCGAGCTGATCGTCTTCGGTACCTGCAGTCACGACGACCAGGTGCCCAACATGGCCTCGGGTATCCAGCGGCGCATCGGCGCCCAGCCCGCTGCGGCCTACGACATCAACACCGCCTGCACCAGTTTTCTGTACGGGCTGTCGACGGCGACGGCGCTCATCCGCACCGGTGTGGTGCGCAACGCGCTGGTGATTGGCGCTGAGCTGATCTCGCCGTTCATGGATTGGGCGGATCGCGACGTGGCAGTGCTGTTCGGTGACGGCGCCGCAGCGGTGGTGCTCGAGGCCAGCGAACGCACGGAAGGGGTACTGGCGCAGAAGCTCGGCTGCTACGGCGACGCGCGCGAGATCCTGCGCGTGCAGGGCATGGGTGGCCGCTACGCCAACCGCGGCGTGCTCTATGGCGTGACGCGCTGGCAGTTCGAGGGGCAGGAAATCTTCCGGCGCGCCGTGCAGGGCATGAGCAGCGCCTGCGACGCTGCGCTCGCGCAGTCCAATCTCAAGGCCGATGCCGTGGACCTGGTTGTGCCGCACCAGGCAAACCTGCGCATCATCGAAGCGGTCGCCAGGCGCACACACGTGCCGATGGAAAAGGTGTTCCTCACCATCCAGCGCTACGGCAACATGTCCTCGGCCACCGTACCGGTTGCGCTGTGCGATGCGCTCGAGGAGGGACGCGTACACCCCGGGGCGCTGCTGCTGATGCCCTCATTTGGCGGCGGCCTGAGCTTCTGCGCCCATGTAGTGCGCTGGGGATCGCGCACGACTGCGCTGCATACCAGCGCCGTCGAATTGCCGCCGAACGATCGTCCGGCGCTAGAGATCCTGCGCGACTGCCTGGCGCGCAAGACGCGCCCGATCGCGACCGGGGCGATAACGCCCTTCGGTGACGCTTAGGGGAAATGCGTCGCGCCGTTGCCGGCGCGCGCCTTGCTCAAAAAGCGCTTCGGCGCTTGGCCGCCTTGGCAGCTTTCTTCTTTTTCTTCGCCGGGTCCTTGGCGCGGCTCTTGCCGAACGAGCCCTGATAGATCTTGCCGCGGCGTGTTCTGTGATCGCCTTTACCCATGAGAAACAACTCCAATTAACTCTTCACAAATAAAAAGGGCCGGCCGCCCATGCCGTAAGGCACTGACGGCCGGCCCTTGGCAGCTGAAAGCTTACCAGCGCTTCGGTGCGCCGCCGCCGCGGTTGCCACCGCCGCCGCCGCCAGTGCGCTCCTGAGCCTCGTTAACACGGAGAGGGCGTCCGCCCAGGTCCTTGCCATTGAGGTTCTGGATCGCGCGCGAGGCATCGGCACGTGACATCTCGACAAACCCGAAGCCGCGCGGGCGGCCGGTGTCGCGATCCGTGATGATGCTCACCGACTCGACAGTGCCGTGCGCTGCGAACAGCTCACGAATCTCGGCGTCGGTGGCGGAAAACGGCAGGTTGCCAACATAGATCTTCGTCATTGCAATCAAACTCCTGAAACAAAAAGTACTAGCAGGAGTGCAAACCGAAGATCGGTTGAGTCACGCGCTGCCACCTGGTCGGGAACGATTCGGCTTTTCAGACTCGGAAGCCAACTCGCGAACGAAAGCGGGCGGCAGGCGGCAGAAAGGGAAAGGTCACGATCCGGCGCGCACGATACCGCAAGCCTCGGGCGGGACACAAGTTACGGGCATGTGAACGCCAGCCGTGATAGCCCTGGTGGCTGCCGCAGCTGCCCCGGAAGCGGGCGAGCCCTGACACAACCCGCTAAAGGCCACCACCAGCAGCGCAAAGCCGATCCCGGCTGCGACCGCCCCGAGGGGCCGGTTGAAGACGAATATGCTGCACCTCCGGGCGTGAACTCTAGGCGCGGCAGGCAGTTCTTAAAACAGGCTAATCCTGAATTTATTGTTCGCCCAAACAGTACAATCCCGGCATGGATCAGCTCGCATGCATGCGCAGCTTCGTGCGGGTCGCGGACCTGCACTCTTTCAGCCGGGCGGCGGACGCGCTGGGCGTCTCCCGGGCAGTCATCAGCACGCACGTCGCGCAACTCGAGAAGCACCTGCACTGCCAGTTGCTCCATCGCACGACGCGTCGGGTTGGACTCACGAGTGACGGTGCGGAGTACCTGGTGCGCTGCCAGCGCATCCTCGCCGAGCTCGACGGCGCTGACGAGACGCTGCGGGGCACGCGCCTGTCGCCGCAGGGACGCCTGCGGGTCGACGTACCGGTGGTGTTCGGCCGGGCGCTCCTCATCCCGGCGCTGGCCAGGTTCACCGCGCGCTATCCGCAGCTGCAGCTGGAGGTGCAGCTCAACGACCGCGTCGTGGATCTGATCGCCGAGGAAATAGACCTGGTGGTGAGGGTGGGCGCGGTCAGGGAGCCGCAGCTCATCGCGCGGCGCATCGTCAACACGCGCCTCCTCACCTGCGCATCCCCGGACTACCTGCGTGAGCACGGCGTGCCCACCGCGCCTGAAGAACTGCGCCGCCACAAACTCATCGGGCACCTTGGCGCCGACAGCCGCCGCCCGCACAAGTGGCAGTTCCAGCGCGGCACGATGCGCCGACAGCTGACCTTCCCCTGCAACGTGGCATTCAACTCCGTCGAGGCGCAGATCATGGCGGCGCTGCGCGGCGCGGGCATCCTCCAGACCATGGATCTGGTGGTGGCGGAGGCGCTCGCCAGCGGCAAGCTCGAAGTCGTTCTGCGGCAGTGGTCGGCCCCAGGCGCGCCGATCTCGGTGGTGTGTCGCAGCGCGTTGCGCGACTCGCCGAAGATCCGGGTGTTCGCCGATTTCGCGGCGGAGCTGCTGCTGCAGTATCGGAGGCGCGTCGACGGGATGCTGGACGCGGAGGTCTGAGCGGCAGGCGCGCGCTCAGCGGTAACGCGACAGCACTTTCTCCAGCCCCTGCGAACCGGGCGACAGCGTCTCGAACGGCAGGCTGTTCAGCGGCGCGTCGGGCGTGCCATTGATGTCGTGGAAGTCGCGCTGCGATTCCTCGATGAACAGTAGGCCGGTGAGATACTCCCCGGCCTTCATGCGCTCCTGGATGTGCGCCGCCGCCGTGCTGCGGTTGGTAGAGTCGTAGGCCGCGTCGAGCTTGCGCAGCAGGATGCGGCTGCCGTCGTGCATCACCACCGGCACGGTTTCTCCCGCCTGGTAATCGACGCTGATCTCGCGCTCCGGCGGCACGAAATCCGCGTGCACCGCGGGCTCGTAGTGCTCGCGGGTGTAGGCGTAGCTCTTGGTGGAACCCTCGTGGTCGTTGAAGGTCACGCACGGCGACAGCACGTCGATCAGCGCGAACCCCTGGTGTTTCAGGCCCGCCTGGATGAGGGGCACCAGCTGCTCCTTGTCGCCCGAGAAGCTGCGCGCCACGAACGAGGCGCCGAGGGTAAGTGCCAGCAGCACCGCGTCGATCGGCGGCTGGAAGTTGGTTTCGCCCTTCTTCGCCTTGGTGCCGAGGTCGGCGGATGCAGAGAACTGCCCCTTGGTAAGGCCGTACACACCGTTGTTCTCGATGATGTACAGCATGTTCAGGTTGCGGCGGATCGCGTGGCAGAACTGCCCGAGCCCGATGGAAAGCGTGTCGCCGTCCCCGGACACGCCGATGTAGCTGAGCGCGCGGTTAGCGGCGTTGGCGCCCATGGCGATCGAGGGCATGCGGCCGTGTACTGAATTGAAACCGTGACCCCCGCTGACAAAATAGGCAGTGGTCTTTGAAGAGCAGCCGATGCCGGAGAGCTTCACCATGTTCTGCGGCTCGATCCCGAGCCCCCAGCTCGCCTCCACGATCGCGGCGGTGATGGAGTCGTGGCCGCAGCCGGCGCACAGCGTCGACAGCGCGCCTTCATAGTCGCGCCGCGTGAACCCCAGCGCATTTTTTGGCAGCGAAGGGTGGGCAACTTTTGGTTTAGCGATGAATGTCATGTCTGTCTTCCCTCAGCCGCGCGCGGCGCCTTGGGCCTCGATTTCCGGAAGCGGTTGCAGCTCCGCCAGCACGCCCTCGACAATGAAGCTCGATGAGATCGGCAGGCCGCTGTAGTGTAAGAGTGAGCGCAGCTTCGCCTTGTCCACTGCCGTCTCGAGGGTGAGCAGCGCGCGCAACTGCGCATCGCGGTTCTGCTCCACCACGAACAGGACTTCGTGCGCGGCGAGAAACTTCTCGACCTCCTCGCCGAACGGGAAGGCGCGCACCCGCATGTAGTCGACGCCCATGTCGCGTGCGCGCAGCACCTCGAGCGCCTCGCGGATCGCGCCGTCACAGCTGCCGAGCGACACGATGCCGCACGATGCGCCGGCGGTGGCGTCGATGACCGCGCGCGGCATGAGCTTTCTGGCGGTCGCCCACTTCTTCAGCAACCGGTCGAGCACCTGCTGGTACTCGGCCGAGTCCTCGGTGTAGGCGCCATACTGGCTGTGCCCCGAGCCGCGCGCGAAATAGGCCGCCCTGGGATGCACGCCTGGAAGCGTGCGGGCGGTGATGCCATCGCCGTCCTTGTCGATGAAGCGGTAGAACTTCTCGAGCTTGAGGATCTCTTCCTTGCTCAGCACCTTGCCGCGGTCAGGGCGGTAGCTGTCGTCCCACTTGAGGTCCGGGCACATCCAGTCGTTCATGCCGATGTCGAGGTCCGACAGCACCATCACCGGGGTCTGCAGGCGCTCGGCCAGGTCAAACGCCTGCACCGCCATGTAGAAGCATTCCTCCGGGTTGGCCGGATACAGGCACACGTGACGGGTGTCGCCGTGCGAAGCGTAGGCGCACTCCATGAGGTCACACTGCTGGGTGCGCGTCGGCATGCCGGTCGACGGACCGACTCGCTGGATATCGAAAACCACCGCCGGGATTTCCGCGTAGTACGCCAGCCCCAGGAACTCGTTCATGAGCGAGATGCCCGGACCGGAGGTGGCGGTAAAAGCACGCGCGCCGTTCCACATGGCCCCGATGACCATGCCGATCGCGGCCAGTTCGTCCTCGGCCTGGATGAAGGCGAAGTTCTTGCGGCCCGTCGCATCCACGCGCATGCGGTCGCCGAACATCTTGAAGGCGTCCATGAGCGAGGTGGAGGGAGTGATCGGGTACCACGCCGCCACCGTGGCACCCGCGAACAGGCATCCCAGGGCCGCCGCGGTGTTGCCATCGATCATGATGTGGCCGCCGGTGCTGTCCATTTTCTCCACGTGCAGCGGCAGCGGACAGGTGAAGTTTGCGCGGGTGTAGTCGTAGCCGAGCTGGATGGCCTTCATGTTGCTGTCGACCAGCTGCGGCTTCTTCGCATAGGTCTCGGCGAGCAGCTCCCGGATGCGCGCCACATCCAGGTCCAGGAGCGCCGCGAGCACTCCGGTATAGCAGATGTTCTTCATCAGGATGCGGGTGCGCACGCCGTTGAAGTTCTCGTTGCAAAGCCGCGCCAGCGGTACCCCGACAACCGTGATGTCCTCGCGCTTGAGCAGCGCCGGCCGCGGCCAGGTCGAGTCGTAGACGAGATAACCGCCGGGGGTGACTTCCTTCACATCCCGCGCATAGGTCTCGGCGTTCATCGCCACCATGATGTCGACGGCCCCGGAACGTGCCACGTGGCCGTCGCGCGTAACGCGGATCTCGTACCAGGTCGGCAGGCCCTGGATGTTCGACGGGAAGTAGTTCTTGCCCATCACCGGGATGCCGCTGCGGAACAGTGACTTCATGAGCAGCGTGTTGGCGCTCGCGGAGCCGGTGCCGTTGACGGTGCCGATCTTGATGGTGAAGTCGTTGACGCGCGTAGGTGTCACTGGAGACATGTTGGTTTCGCTCGGGTCTTAGGTATGGCAGGCGGCGACGGGCGGCGCTGCCTCAGGCAATCTTGGGTTTCTGCGCCTCGATCAGCCGCGCTTCATCGGTGGCGAGCGGCCAGTGCAACGTGGACTTCTGCATGTCCCACGCCGCGGTCGGGCAGCGCTCCGCGCACAGGCCGCAGTGCACGCACAGGTCCTCGTCCTTCACCATGACGCGCGCGGTCTGCGGCAGAGCCGCGGAGACGTACAGTGGCTGCGCGAGGTTCTTCGCCGGCGCTTTGAGGCGCGCACGCAGCTCACTCTCCGTCCCATTGTGGGTGATGGTGAGGCAGTCCACGGGGCAGATGTCGATACAGGCGTCGCACTCGATGCACAGCTTCGCCACAAACACCGTCTGCACGTCGCAGTTGAGGCAGCGCTGCACTTCCTGCTCGACCTGCTCGGCCGTAAAGCCCAGTTCCACCTCGATGTTGAGCTTCTTGAAGCGCTCCTTGATCGAAACATGTGGCATCAGGCGCCGCTCGACCGGCGTGTAGTCGTTGGAGTAACTCCACTCGTGCATGCCCATCTTGCGGCTCTGCAGGTTGATCGTGGGCGGCAGGCGCGCGCTAACGGCTTCGCCCTGGGCATGGCGATGAATGGAAATCGCCGCCTGGTGCCCGTGCTCCACCGCCCAGATGATGTTTTTTGGTCCAAAGGCGGCGTCGCCGCCGAAGAACACTTCCGGCCGCGTCGATTGGAAAGTGGTCTTGTCGATGACCGGCACGTCCCACTTGTCGAAGCTGATGCCTAAGTCGCGTTCCACCCACGGGAAGGCGTTCTCCTGGCCGATGGCGAGAATCACATCATCCGCGGGCAGGAACTCCTCGTCGGTGATGCGCTCGGCGGTGATCTGCCCGCTGGCATCCAGGTCGTACTCCATCTTGTCGAACAGCATGCCGGTGAGTTTGCCGTTCTCCAGAACGAACGCCTTGGGCGAGCGGTTAATGATGATGGCAACGCTTTCCTCCTCGGCATCCTCGAGCTCCCACACGGAGGCCTTGAAGAAGCCGCGCGGCTTGCGCGCCATGACCTTCACGCTCTCGGCGCCCAGGCGCAGGCTGGTGCGGCAGCAGTCCATCGCCGTGTTGCCCACGCCGATGATGAGCACCCGCTTGCCGATCTTCTCGATGTGCCCGAACGCCACCGACTCGAGCCAGGCGATGCCGATATGCACGTTGGCGGCCGCCGCCTCGCGTCCCGGGAGCTTAAGTTCCTTGCCCTTGGGCGCGCCCGAGCCGACGAACACCGCATCGAAGCCCCCCTTGCCGAGAAGCTCGCGCATGCTCCTGATCGGTGAGTTGAGGCGCAGGTCCACCCCCATCCCGGTGATCATCCCGATCTCCTCGCTCAGCACCGTCTGCGGCAGCCGGAACGAGGGAATGTTGGTGCGCATGAGCCCACCGGGCTCACCGTACTGCTCGAAGATGATGACTTCGTAACCGAGCGGCATGAGGTCGTTTGCCACGGTGAGCGAGGCGCAGCCGGCGCCGATGCAGGCGATGCGCTTGCCGTTCTTCAGTTTCGGGATTTTCGGCAGCAGCTTCGTGACATCGTCACGATGATCGGCGGCGACGCGCTTCAGGCGGCAGATCGCCACCGGCTTCTGCTCGATGCGGCCGCGGCGGCAGGCCGGCTCGCACGGCCGGTCGCACACGCGCCCGAGGATGCCGGGAAATACGTTCGACTCCCGGTTCACCATGTAGGCATCGGTGAAGCGGCCCTGCGCGATCAGCCTGATGTATTCGGGGACGTCGGTGTGGGCCGGGCAGGCCCACTGGCAATCCACAACTCGATGGTAGTAATCGGGATGGGCGGTATCGGTCGGTTCCATTCAGTGCTCAGGCACTCACGGCCCAAGCCCTCTTTCGCAATCGTTGAGGACAGCGAGTATAGAGGCGCGCGGCGGATTGTGCCGGGCCCGGCGGCTGCCCAAAACACCGCCAGCAGCCTTTCGGGAGTCGCCAGGGCTGCTATTGTTGCGCCGCAGCAACGCCTATACTGGCGCGCCATGTCCGAACCTGTTGCCACCGAGATCCGGCTGCGCCGCGCGTCGCGCGTGCTGGCGGTCACTTTCGCCGACGGCAGCCGCTTCGAGCTGCCGTTCGAGTATCTGCGTGTGCATTCCCCTTCAGCCGAAGTCAAAGGACACGGTCCGGGGCAGGAGGTGCTGGTGCGCGCGAAGGAGAGCGTCGGCATCGCGGCAGTGGAGCCTGTGGGTCAGTACGCGGTGAAGCTCGTGTTCGATGATGGGCACGACACCGGGCTTTACACCTGGAAGTACCTGCACGAGCTCGGCCGCGAGCACACCGAAAAATGGGCGCGCTACCTCGAGCGCTGTGCGAGTGAGCCCGCCGCAGCTCCTGCGGCGCACAGCGGCGCTTGCGGTCATCACAAATAGGGGGTCAGTTGCGGGGTTGGTACCAACCATCCAACCGAGCATCCCCCGCAGCCGCCGTAGTAGGCTTCCTCGCTTTATGTTCGTAAAAAAGCGGGGCCGGACAGTGATGTCCGGCCCGCTTTGCACGCAAGACCCCCCTAAGCGGCGGCGATTCTGCGCGCGGCGCAAGCCATATTGCAACCGCCATCTAAGCGACCGGACCGCCGCGTGCGATCGTCTAGAATGTGTCTCGCGAAAACCTTCACAACCTGCACGCCTGAAATGACTGCATCCTGACCATGGCCGACGACCGCTCCACCGACTTCGGCTTCCAGCGCGTGTCGCGCGCAGACAAAGCGCGCCGTGTGCGCGGCGTGTTTGATTCCGTCGCCGGCAACTACGACCTGATGAACGATTTGATGTCGGCGGGGACGCACCGGCTGTGGAAACGTTTCACGCTCGGGCTCGCGAACCTGCGCCCCGGACAGCGCGCGCTGGATGTCGCGGGCGGCACCGGTGATCTCGCCGCGGGGCTTGCGCGTCAGGTCGGGGAGCGCGGCCTCGTCGTGCTCACCGACATCAACGCCGCCATGCTCCGGCGCGGCCGCGATCGGCTGATCGATGCAGGTCACGCGGGCAATGTCGCCTGCGTGCAAGCGAACGCCGAGCGGCTGCCCTTCCCCGACGGCGCCTTCGACTGCATCACCATCGGATTTGGACTGCGCAACGTCACCGACAAGGCGGCAGCGCTGGCTTGCATGCGCCGCGCGCTGAAACCCGGCGGCCAGCTGCTGGTGCTCGAGTTTTCACGACCGGGCGTCGCGGGGTTGAAGCCGCTGTACGACGCTTACTCGTTCCGCGTGCTGCCGCTGCTGGGCCGCCTGGTCGCCGGCGATGAGGCCAGCTATCGCTATCTCGCAGAGTCCATCCGCATGCACCCGGACCAGGAGACGCTCCTGAAGATGATGCAGGACGCCGGCCTCGAGGGCTGTCGCTATCACAACCTCTCCGGCGGCATCGTCGCGGTGCACCGCGGTTACAAGTACTAGCGGCCGCCGCCGACCCGCCGCATGCTGACCAACATCATCGCGAACCTCCTGAACCGCGGCCTGCCGCGCTCGCCGCGTGCGCAGCAGCTGTGCGCGCAGCTCAAGGGTCGTAGCGTCGCGATTGAGATCGGTGAGATCACGCGCTTGCGGGTGGCCTCGAACGGCACGACTCTCGATGTCACGAGCGGCGATGCGGCGTCGGATGCCACCATCGCCGGCGGGCCGCTGGCGCTGTTGGCACTGAGCGGGGATGCGCCGGAAAGCGTCGTGCAGCGCGGCGCCGTCACCATCCGCGGTGATGCGCAGCTGGCGCAGCAGTTCCGCGAACTCGCCAGGCTCCTGCGGCCGGACATCGAGGAAGATCTGTCGCAGGTGCTGGGCGATGTCCCCGCCCATCACCTCGGGCGCCTCGCGCGCCTCACTGCCGGCTGGACGCGCAAGGCGGCCACGACCACGCTGACGAATCTCGCCGAATACCTGGGCCACGAACGCGCTGACCTGGTGCCGCGCAACGAGGGGGAGCAGTTCCTGCGCGGCGTCGACAGCGTGCGCGAGGACCTCGAGCGCCTCGAGGCGCGGTTTGAGATTCTCGCGCGGCGGCACGGCAGCCCGTGACTCGGACACGCACTCCGTGAACTTGCACGTGATCGTGCGCCTCGTCGAGATCCAGCGCGTGCTGCTGCGGCACGGTCTGGACGACTACGTCCGCGCCACTCATCTATATAGGCCGCTGCGATTCCTGTTCTTCCTGTCGCCGGGGGTGTGGTTCGAGCGGCGTCGCCAGGCGAGCCGCGGTGAGCGTCTGCGCCTCGCCCTTGAGGAGCTGGGGCCGATTTTCGTCAAGTTTGGCCAGGCGGTTTCCACGCGTCGCGACCTGTTACCGGGCGATATCGCCGATGAGCTGGCGAAGCTGCAGGACAGCGTGCCGCCCTTTCCGGGCGACATCGCGCGCGAGCTCATCGGGCGTGCCTACGGGCGGCCGGTGGAAGAGGTATTCCAGGATTTCGATACCACCCCGCTCGCGGCGGCGTCGATCGCACAGGTGCACGCCGCGCACCTGCGCAGTGGCGAAGAGGTCGTGGTCAAGGTGCTGCGGCCGGAGATGCGCACGATCATCGAGCGCGACCTGCAAGTGCTGCACGCGCTCGCCAACCTGGCGCAGCGCTACTGGGCGGCCGGAAGGCGGCTGCGGCCGCGCGAAATCGTCGACGAGTACGAAAAGACCATCCTCGATGAACTGGACCTGATGCGCGAAGCCGCCAACGCCTCGCAGCTGAAGCGTAATTTTGCCGGGTCGCAGCTGCTGTACGTGCCGGAAGTCTACTGGGACTACTGCCGCAATGACGTCATGGTCATGGAGCGTATCCACGGCGTGCCGATCAGTGACGTGGCGCGTCTGCAAGCCGCGGGAACCAACATCGCGCAGCTCGCCGAGAATGGCGTACGCATCTTCTTCACCCAGGTGTTTCGCCATAACTTCTTCCACGCCGACATGCACCCCGGCAACATCTTTGTGCTGTTGGATGACCCGCAGCACCCGCGCTACGCGGCGGTGGACTTTGGCATCGTCGGTACGCTTGATCCGCGCGACCAGCACTACCTCGCGGAAAACTTCCTGGCGGTCTTCGACCGCGACTACCGACGGGTCGCGCAACTGCACCTGGAGTCCGGCTGGGTGCCCGCCGGTACGCGGGTCGACGAGATGGAATCCGCGGTGCGCACCGTGTGCGAACCGATCTTCGATCGCCCTCTGAAGGACATCTCCTTCGGGCGAATTCTCCTGCGCCTGTTCGAGATTTCGCGCCGCTTCAACATGCAGATCCAGCCGCAGCTGCTGCTGCTGCAGAAGACCCTGCTCAACGTCGAGGGTCTGGGACGCGACCTGTACCCGGACCTGGACATCTGGAACACCGCCAGTCCGATCCTGCGCGAGTGGATGCGCGAGCGCACCAGCGTCGGCGCCCTGGTGCGCAACCTGCGCGCGCACGCGCCGCAGCTTATGGAAGCAGCGCGCGGACTGCCGCTGTTCCTCACGCAGCTCACGCAGCGCGAGCGCGGCACCTCGCAACCGCAGGGGCAGCTCCAGACACCCTCATCGACGCTTGAGTTAAGCGAACTGCGCGAAGAGCTGCGCGCAGCCGGCCGGCGTCGCGACGCACTCACCCTGGGAGCGGCGCTGCTGCTCGCGGGGCTCATCTGGATCGTTGCGGGCCGCAGCTACCCGTGGCTCGGCTGGGCGCTGCTCGGGGCCGGGGCCGTGAAGCTCATCTACGGGCTGTGGCGCTGAGGCGTCTGGACGCACTCCGGCCGCGCTGCTAGCGTGCCGGCCCTTCATGCCACGCACGCTCACCGAAGGCTCGATTCCCGCCGGGCTGTTCAGGTTCTCACTGCCGATCCTCATGGCGAATGTGCTGCAGTCGCTCAACGGCTCGGTGAACTCCATCTGGGTGGGGCGTTATCTCGGCGAGGCGGCGCTCACCGCCACGTCCAACGCCAACACCGTGATGTTCCTGCTCATCGGCGCGGCCTTCGGTGTGGCGCTCGCGGCCACCATCCTCATCGGTCAGTGCATAGGCGCGAACAACATCCGCGAGACCAAGCGCGTGGTCGGCACCAGCGCCACGTTCTTCGCCGCGATTTCCGTCGGCATGGCGATCGCGGGCCTGGTGCTGTGCCGGCCGCTGCTGGTTGCCATGAGCACTCCGGCCGATTCGTTGCCGCTGGCAGTGGCGTACATGCGCGTGATCTTCCTGGCGCTGCCATTCCTTTATATGTATGCGTTCGTGATGGCAGTGCTGCGCGGCGCGGGCGACTCGAAGACCCCGTTTTATTTCATGCTGCTCTCGGTCGGTATCGACATTGCGCTGAACCCGGTGTTTATCTTCGGGCTGGGACCGATTCCGAGGCTCGGCATCGCCGGCTCGGCGCTGGCGACCTTCGTCGCCCAGGCCGTGAGCCTCACGGCGCTCATTCGCCATCTGTACCGCAGGAAGCACGTGCTGTGCCTGCACAAGGACGAGCTGGCGCTGCTCAGAGTGGATTGGTCGGTGGTTGGCACGCTGGTGAAGAAGGGCATCCCGATGAGCGCCCAGATGCTCGTCATCTCGCTCAGCGGCGTGCTCATGATCACCCTCGTCAACCGCTTCGGCGTCGACACCACCGCGGCCTTCGGCGCCGCAATGCAGATCTGGAACTACATCCAGATGCCGGCGTTCGCGGTGGGCATGGGGGTGTCGGCCATGACGGCGCAGAACGTCGGCGCAGGCAAGTGGGAGCGCGTCGGGCGTATCGCCAAGATGGGCGTGCTCTACAGCGTGCTGCTCACCGGTTCGGTCGTGGCCCTGATCGAAGTGCTGAACCTGCATATCTTTGGCTTGTTCCTGCCTGCCGGGTCCGGCGCACTGGCCATCGCCTCGCACATGAACCGCATCGTCACCTGCTCCTTCATCTTCTTTGGCATCTCGGTGGCGCTGTTCGGCGTGGTACGCGCGACCGGCGCGGTCATAGCGCCGCTCATCGTGCTGACGATTTCAATGCTGGTGGTACGCTTCCCGCTCGCCGAATTTTTCCTCGACAGGTACCACGTCGATGCCATCTGGTGGAGCTTCCCGATATCCTCCGTGCTGTCCTCGATTCTGGCGCTCCTCTACTACCGGTACGGCGGCTGGCGTGGCGCGCACATGCTGCCTGCGACGGCCTGAAGCCTGCGCGACCAGCGGCAGGTCCGGCACCTCCCTCTAGCACCTCCCTCTAATTGAGTATTCGTGGCTAGCGGCCCGCGGGCGCACAATCCCCACATGCAAACACGCACGCTTGGGCCTGAGGGTCCTACGGTTTCCGCGCTCGGGCTCGGCTGCATGGGTATGAGCGAATTCTACGGCGGCCACTCGGACGCCGAGTCGATCGCGACACTGCATCACGCGCTGGATCGCGGCGTGACCTTCTTCGACACCGCCGATATGTACGGGCCGTACACCAATGAGAAACTCCTCGGCCGCGCACTCAAGGGCCGACGCGCACAGGCGTTCATCGCCACCAAGTTCGGCTTCGTGCGCGATCCGGCGAATCCCGCGGCGCGCGCGGTTGACGGCCGGCCGGCGCGCGTCGCGCAGGCCTGCGAGGACAGCCTCCAGCGCCTGGGCGTAGAGCACATCGACCTTTATTACCTGCATCGCGCCGATCCGAAAGTGCCGATCGAGGACACCGTGGGTGCCATGGCGCAGTTGGTGCACGCCGGCAAGGTGCGGCACCTGGGACTTTCGGAAGTTTCGCCGCAGACACTGGAACGCGCGCATGGCGTGCATCCCCTCACGGCGCTGCAAAGCGAGTACTCGTTGTGGACGCGCGATCCGGAGCAAGGCGCGCTCGCGGCCTGCGAGCGACTCGGCATCGGCTTCGTGCCCTATAGCCCCCTGGGGCGCGGCTTTCTCACCGGCGCCATCAAAACCCCTGATGACTTTGCGGCCGATGACTACCGGCGCATGACCCCCAGGTTCCAGGGTGAGAACTTCACGCGCAATCTCGCGCTCGTGGAGAAGGTAAAGACGCTGGCCGCCGACAAGGGTTGCTCGGCCGCGCAGCTGGCACTGGCGTGGGTGCTGGCACAGGGACAACACATCGTCCCGATTCCGGGCACGCGCAGGCTGCGCAATCTGGATGAGAACCTCGGCGCGCGCGATGTGCGCCTGACGGATGAGGAACTGCAGGAGATCGACGCGGTGTTTCCCGCCGGCGTGTCCGCCGGAGCCCGCTACCCGGAAGGAATGATGCAGCTGGTGCGCGGCTGAGTCAGCAGCCGGCGCGTCTCACACCGCCGTAACATTCGTGGCGCGCGGTTCGATCCACAGCGCGCGTGCTTTGGCGCACAACACGCCATTGCCGTCGAAAATCGCGGTCCCAGCCTCATGCTTGCGGCCGGCGGAGCCCACGTGCCAGCCGACAACGGTGCAGGACGAACCGACGTGAACCAGGCGGTCCACCTGCGCGGTGAGTTCCGCGAGCAACATCATCCGATCATCGGGCGCGACCGCGTAATAGCCCGGACAGTCGAGCGCCGCCGACATGAATTCGGGCGACACCTTGCCATCGCCACGGTCAAGGGACGCGTCCGGAACCCACGGTGCTGCCACCATGCCGCGCGCCGGCAGGGGGCCCGCGAAAATGCGCAGGCCGTCGCCGCGCGCGCGCTGCGTACCGCAGACAAAGCAGGTCGGAAAGTGATGGCTGCGAAAGCCCGCGTAGCGTCGCGACGCCTCCACCGCTTCCAGATATTCGGGCGCCGGCCTCACCTCCAGCTCCAGGCTCGCTGGGTGTGCTTCGCCGATGGGATCTGCGCCGCTCAGAACCTGCAGCCCGTCGTCGGGCAGTTCTTTCACGGCGAATTCGCTATCCAGTGGCGGCGGCTTCAGCAGGCGCACGCTCACCCGCCGCGAGGCGAGCAACGCCACCATGCCAACGAAGTAGCCGCCATTCGCCGAAGTCGGCGGGCCGCAGAAGCGCGAGGCGATGATCAGGGTCTTCATGGCAGCTGAAGCTTTAGGATGCGGCGCGAGGCGCAGAGACGCAACGCCCGCGACCTGGAGCCGCATTTTGCGATACCAGGGGCATGCGGCCCTGTCAGCTGCGGCGCAGCCCGTGCAGCCACCTGGCGGGATCCTCGCCGCGCTCCAACACCTCCACCAGCGCCGAGCCGATAACCACGCCGTCGACGTGACCGCGCAATCGTTCCACCTGCTCGCGGCTGCGGATGCCGAAGCCCGCGCACACGGGGACCGGTGCATTTGCCCGTACATTATCCAGATAGTTGATCACTTCATCGGGCACCGCGACGCTCTTGCCGGTCGTGCCGGTCATGGTCACGGCGTACACAAAACCCTGGCTGCCGGCGCACAGTTGCTTCAGACGTTGCGGCTCGGTGACCGGCGTCACCATCTGCACCAGCGCGATTTGTTTCTCATCCAGCGCGACGCGCAGCTCCTGGCTCTCATCAAGCGGCAGGTCAGGCACGATGAAGCCCGCGACGCCCGCGTCCGCGGCAGCCTGCGCCAGGCGCCCGACCCCGAATGCGAGCAGGGGATTCAGATAGCTCATGAGGAGGAGCGGGGCCTCGATGTCATGCAGGGCTGTCAGCTCGGCGAGGATCCACTTGAGACTCACACCCTGCGCGAGCGCCGCGAGGCTCGCGCGCTGAATAGTCACCCCATCCGCCATGGGATCGGTGAATGGCACGCCGATCTCAATCACATCGGCCCCGGCGGCGAGCGCCCTCAGGTGCTCACGGAACTTCTCGCGCCTGGGATAGCCCGCGGTGAGGTACGCGACCAGTGCGGGCTCCCCCTGGGAGGCAGCGCTGCGGATCGCGTGGCTGATGCGCTCGCGCGGACTCACCTGTGCTCCGGGTTCAGCAGCGTCTGTTGCAGCGTCGGCATGTCCTTGTCGCCGCGTCCCGAAAGACACACGAGGATCGAGCACCCCGGGTGCGCCTGTGCGTAGCGCCTGGCTCCCGCGAGTGCATGAGCGCTCTCGAGCGCCGGCAGGATGCCCTCGTTCTCGCTTAAAGAGCGCACGCATTCGAGTGCCTCATCATCACTCGCGGTCTGATAGCTGACGCGCCCAATCGCTGCCAGCAGCGCGTGCTCCGGTCCTACGCCGGGATAATCAAGACCCGCGGACACCGAGTGGGTCTCCTGGATCTGGCCGTCTTCGTTCTGCAGCAGCATGGAGTAGGTGCCATGCAGCACGCCCGGCCGGCCGTGCGCGACCGTCGCTGCGTTATCGCCCAATCCCGCGCCGCGTCCGCCCGCCTCGATGCCGATGATCCTGACCGCGGCGTCGCCAATGAATGCGTGAAATGCCCCCATTGAGTTCGAACCCCCGCCAACACAGGCGATGAGCACATCGGGCAACGCGCCGGTGGCGGCGAGCATCTGCGCGCGCGCTTCGCGGCCGATGACGGCCTGCAACTCACGCACCAGGTACGGATAGGGGTGTGGGCCCACGGCCGAGCCCAGCAGATAATAAGTATCGGTCGGGTCCGCCACCCAGTCCCTTAAGGCCTCATCGATCGCCGCGCGCAGCGTGCGGTCGCCGCTCGTCACCGGCACCACCTCGGCTCCAAGCAGGCGCATGCGCCCCACGTTGGGTGCCTGTCGCTCCATGTCGATGGCGCCCATGTACACCGTGCATGGCAATCCCAGGCGCGCGCAGGCGGCGGCGCTCGCAACCCCGTGTTGTCCCGCACCGGTTTCGGCGACGATGCGTTTCGCGCCCAACCTTCTTGCGAGCAGCGCCTGGCCGATGGCGTTGTTGATTTTATGTGCGCCGGTGTGGGCGAGATCCTCACGCTTCAACCACAGCTTCGCGCCCCAGCGTTGCGACAGCCGCTCGGCAAACGTCAGCGCCGTCGGGCGACCGACCCAGGTGGTGAGCTGCCGCGCAAAGTCAGCCTGGAAGTCGCTCGCATGCAGGTGCGCACGCACACCGCGCTCGAGCCGCTCGAGCGCCGGGATAAGCGTCTCGGGAACATAGCGCCCGCCAAAGGGTCCGAAGCGCCCGCGCTCATCCGGGAAGCGGCCGGCGATCAGGTCCGCAAGCAGCCGCGCGGCGTCGGGCGATGCAACCGGTGTACTCATGAGAAATCCCCGCGCATCCTCGCCGCCGGTGCGGCTGCCGCGCGCACGGCCGCCACGAACTGCGCAATTGCGAGCGGGCTCTTCACGCCCGGCCGCTCCTCAACGCCGCTCGACACGTCGACACCGAAGGGTCGCACCCCGGCGATCGCAGCGGCAACGTTGCCACCGTGAAGTCCCCCGGCCAGCACCAGCCGGGTGAGGCGCGCCAGGCCCTGCGCAGCCTGCCAGTCCGCCGCGACGCCGGTGCCGCTCGCGGGTCCTTCGAACAAAATCCGCTGCGGAAGCTTCACGGGCGGTGCATCACCGGCGCGGATCACGGGCAGCAACTCCAGCGCTGCGGGTAAGCGCAGTGTCTGCAGGTCGCCCGCGTCCGTCTGCAACACATCAGGCTGGAACGCGGTGAGGATTTCATCCAGCTGCGCCTGGGTCGGATGCCGCGTCACCGCCACGCAGCGCGCGCGGCCGCGCGCCGCGGCTGCCAGCTCGCGCGCCTGTTGCGGGCTCACGCGCCGCACCGACTGTGCAAACACGAAGCCGATCGCATCCACGCGTGCCTGCATGGCCGCTGCCACAGCCTCCGGTGTCGTCATGCCGCAGATCTTGATCCACATCTAATGCGCCCCGCGCGCGGCACGCCCGGCAGCCAGCAGTGCGCCCGCAAGTGCGCCTGGGTCCCTGCCCTGCATGAGGGCGCTGCCGACGAGCGCGACGGTATAACCGGCCGCGGCGACCCGGCCGGCATCCGCCACCGAGATGACGCCACTCTCGGCAACGCGCGGAACAGTCATCGGCAGGTGGGGCGCAAGTTCGATGAGACGCTCAGGCACGACCTCGAGCGTCGCGAGGTCGCGGCAGTTGACCCCGGCGAGGAGTTGGTTGCTGCCGCGGTGCGCCGCGATCAGCTCGTGCATGAAAGCGATATCGTCTGCATCGAAGGCCTCGAGGAGCACGAACAGGCCTTGCGCGCGGGCGCAATCGAGGAGCGCCGTGATCCCTTCCCGCGGCAACAGCCGCAGGATCACCAGCACGCCGCCGGCTCCGGCAGCACGAGCCTCCAGTACCTGGTAAGGATCAACGAGAAAATCCTTGCGCATGGCGGGCACGGCAAGCGGTTCAAGAGCCCGTGCTGCACTTTTCAGATGCGCAAGCGCGCCGTCGAAGCGGCTGGGCTCGGTGAGCACGGAAACCGCGGCGGCGCCTGCGCGGGCGTAGGCCGCGACGCGCTGCTCCACGTTGTCACCGTGTGTGCTTAAGGGACCTGCGGCCGGGGAGCGCAGCTTCAGCTCCGCGATGAGATCAAAGCCAGAAGCGTCGAGCTGCAATCGGGACGGCGCGCGTACGCTGCGGGCCTGACTCTCGAGTGCAGCCTCAGAACACGCGCGTTTCGCCAGCCGCACGCGCTCGCGGCTGCCGGCGGCCATTTCCTCAAGGAAAGCCGTCACGCCCGGGGCTCCGCGCCCGCTGCTGCCACCCGCCGCTTCTTCAGCGCCTCCAGCAGGCGGCGGGCGGCGCCGCTGTCGATCGCCGCCGAGGCGCGCGCGATCCCCTCCTGGGGATGTTGGGTCTCGCCAGCAATCTCGAGCGCCAGCGCAGTGCCCAGCAAGAGGCAATCCCGATGCGCGCCGCGATCCTCACCGGACAGCACCGACTGCAGCGCCTGGGCGTTGCCATGCGCGTCACTGCCAGCGAGATCCGCCGCGGTGCAGGGCTTGAGTCCGTAGTCGGCGGGAGATCTGAGACCCGCATCGACCTGTCCCGGCCGCACGTCAAACACCGTGAACGGTCCGATCGGCGTGGGCTCATCCCAGCCTTCAGCCCCGTGCACGACGAAGGTCCGTTCGATGGGCAGCCCCGCGAGGGTGTCGGCCATCAGCCGCGCGACCTCGAGGCTGAACGCGCCGATGAGATGCAGCGGCGGCTGGGCGGGATTCACCAAGGGACCCAGGATGTTGAATACCGTGCGCACCCCAAGCGCGGCGCGGATGGGGGCGATCGCCCGCGTCGCCGGATGATAGTGAGGCGCATACAGAAAGGTGAAGCCGGTGGCGGTAAGACACGCAGCGGCGGCCCCGGCATCCGCCGGTATCCCGATGCCGAGCGCTTCGAGCATGTCGGCACTGCCGCAGCGGCTGGAAACCGAGCGGTTGCCGTGCTTGATGACCGGCACGCCGCAGGCGGCGGTCAGGAGCGCCGTGCCGGTGGAGATGTTGAAACTACCCGAGGCGTCCCCGCCCGTGCCGACGATATCGATGGCGCGCAGGTTCGTGGGGATCCCGGTGGCAAGGGCCAGCCGGCGCATGGCGAGCGCCAAGCCACGCAGCTCCTGCGCCACCACGCCCTTGGTCGAAAGTGCGGCGAGCAACGCGCCAGCCATGGCGGGCGGGATGTCGGGATCGGTAAGCCGCGCGAGCAGTTCTTCCGCCTGCGGCTGCGAGAGATCGCGCCGCTCGAAGAGCTGTTGCAGCAATTCACTCGCCGCGGACATCAGTTACTCCGCCAGTGGCAACGGTTTCGCGCTCGCCCGCCGTGTACTGCAGGAAATTCTTAAGGAGCTGCGGACCCTCCGGGGTAAGGATACTTTCCGGATGGAACTGCACGCCCTCGACCATGAGGGAATGATGGCGCACCCCCATGATTTCCCCCTCCGCGGTTTGTGCGCTGACCTCAAGAACTTCCGGCATTGCCTCGGGAGCTGCGATGAGGGAGTGGTATCGCCCCACCTCACATGGCTGCGGGAGGCCTGCGAACAGCGTGCGCCCATCGTGACGCACCAGCGAGGTTTTACCATGCATGAGCCGTGCCGCGCGCACCACTTTGCCGCCGAACACTTCCACGATCGACTGGTGACCCAGACACACCCCGAGCACCGGGATGCGGCCGGCGAAGGCACGGATCATGTCCATGGACACGCCGGCATCGTACGGAGTGCCCGGTCCCGGTGAGATGCACAGGTGCGAGGGCGCGAGCGCCAGTGCAGCCCCCGGAGCCAGCGCATCGTTGCGATAGACACTGACCTCGGCGCCCAGCACCAGGAACGCCTGCACCAGGTTGTAGGTGAAGGAGTCATAGTTGTCGATCAACAGCAGCCGCGGCGTCACAGCCCCTCCCCCGCGAGCTCGAGCGCGCGCACCATGGCCGCGCTCTTCGCCAACACCTCTTCGTGCTCGCTCTGCGGCACGCTGTCCGCGACGATGCCGGCGCCCGCCTGGTAGCTGTATTCATCGCCCGTGAAGACGAGCGTGCGGATGGTAATGGCGTGATCCATGTCGCCGCGCGCCCCGAAGTAACCGACCGTGCCGCCATACAGGCCGCGACTTACCGGTTCCAGCTCGTCGATGATCTGCATGGCGCGCACCTTGGGTGCGCCCACCAGGGTCCCCGCCGGAAAAGCCGCCGCGAACAGGTCGAACGCGTCACGGTCCGCTGCCAGTTCGCCCTGCACGCCGCTCACCATGTGCATGACGTGACTGTAGCGCTCGATACAGCGGTAGGGGTCGACGCGCACGCTACCGGCCTGCGCCACGCGCCCGAGGTCGTTGCGGGCGAGGTCCACGAGCATCACGTGCTCGGCGTTCTCCTTCGGATCAGCGAGCAACTCACTCTCACGCGCGGCATCGACCGTCGCATCCGCCGCGCGCGGACGGGTGCCGGCGATGGGCCGCAGCTGCGCGCGCCGCCCGTTGAGTTTCACCAGTGCCTCGGGTGATGAGCCGACTACGGCGAGCTCTCCCAGCGCGCAATAGTACATGTAGGGCGAGGGGTTGATCAGGCGCAGAGCGCGATACGCCTGGAAGGGATCGAGCGCGTGCTGTCCGCTGAAGCGGCTCGCCAACACCAGCTGATACACGTCCCCGGCGGCAATGTACTCCTGCGTGCGCCTGACGCCGGCCAGGTAGTCGGCGCGCGGCCAGGCGGCGCTGGGCGGCCCGTAGCGGCCGGCGCGCCGGTTGTTCGGCAACCCGCCCCGCAGCGCCTGCACCACTTCCCTGCGCAATGAGCGCCGCTCGTCCTCGGAGCCGGCATGCACGAGTGCGATACCGCGTGTCAGGTGATCAAACACCAGCACCGAGCGCGGCGCGACGTAGTGCAACGCGGGCACGCCGCTCGCACGTCCGCGGGGCACCGGCAGACGCTCGAAGTAACGCACCACGTCGTAGGCGGCGTAGCCGACCAGCCCGCCGGCGAGCGGCACCCCGGCAATGTCCGGTTGCGGCGTGGGCGCTGCGCGCAGCGCCGCGCGCAGCGCGGTCAGCAGCTGCGCGCTCGTGGCGGGCAGCGGGCGGCGCTCCTTGCCGATCGTAAGGGCGGTGTCGTCAAGGCGCACCTCCAGCCCGGTGCCAAAGCCGATGAAGGAGTAGCGCGCCAGCCGCTCGCCACCCTCAACGCTCTCCAGCAGGAAGCGCGGCTCGAATGCGGCGAGCTTCATGAACGCCGATACCGGCGTGTCGAGGTCACCTGCGATGTCGAACAGAGCCTGCAACGTTCAAACTCCAGTTTCAGAAAGACAACAAAAAACCCATCCCGGGGGCGTCCGGAGATGGGTTTGCGATGCGGTAAATGCTTTAAGTCGCGAAAACAGCTAGCCGTCAGCCCACTCCGTTATGAAGTGCGCCACCACCACAGACGGGACGTGCTGACAGGCTGGTGCGACATGTTGCCAACGAGTATCGCCGTGGGATGCTCAAGACGTCAAGCGCAAAGCCCGCGCTCAATGGGACCGGCGCCATCGGCGCTGGCCCGGTCCCGGCCGGGAAATCGTCCTGCAGAGTCTGTCGTAGCCGGCGGACCTGAGCGCGCCGCGTTACTTCAGGCACACCGCTTCGACATTGTTGCCGTCGGGATCGAAGAGAAACGCCGCGTAGTACGTCGGGCCGTAGTCCTTGCGTAGCCCGGGTTTGCCATTGTCACGCCCGCGCGCCTTCAGTCCCTCACGGTAGAAGGCATCCACCGCCGCACGGCTGCCGGCTGTGAACGCCAGGTGCACCAGCGAATGGGCCAGCTTGGCGTCGGCATACAACCACAGCCCCGGCGCGTCCTTGGGACCAAAACCCACCACCGACTCATCGCTATACCCGGGCTCGTAGCCGAGCGCGCCGAGCGCTGCGCTGTAGAAGTGCACGCTCGCATCCAGATCCTTCACCTTAAGTCCCACGTGATTGAACATGCTGTGCTCCCCGGCTCAAGCGCCTGCGTCCCATGCTACGCGCCGCTGCAGAGCGCTCACAACCTCGCGCGAGTGAGGAACGGATTTTTTCGCTAAAATACGCGGCGGCGGGCTCAAGCCCCGCGGTTGTCGAAAGTGGTGCCCAACGTGAGCTTCAAAGAGTTACTGGAAAGCTGGCGCGAGCACGCCGCCGCGCCACGCACCGCGGGGACCTGGGCGGTGCGACTGCCGCTGGATGATGCGGCGCGTCTCGCGGCGCTGGCGGATATGTTCCCCGGCCGCTCGCCGGAACAGCTCATCACCGAGCTTCTCGGCAAGGCGCTCAAGGAGCTCGTGGCCGCGATGCCCTACGTGGCAGGTAAGCAGGTGATTTCCACCGACGATCAGGGTGACCCGGTGTACGAGGACGTCGGTCCAACCCCGCGCTTCATGGCACTTGCACGGCGGCATTACACGTCACTGACGCCGGCACCCCGGGAACGGCCCGGCAAGCGTGCGCCGGCTGCCGACAAAGGTGCAGGCAGAAAAAAAGGCGCGCGCGCCCGCCAGCGCCCGCAACCCGCTCGCAGGAGCACGCGCGGCAAGACCGCACGCTGACACGAGGCTCTCATGCCCTCTTTCGACACGGTTTCAGAACTGAACTCTCACGAAGTGGTCAACGCCATCGATCAGGCAAACCGCGAGCTGGCGCAGCGCTTCGATTTCAAGGATACGGGCGCGCGCTTTGAACTGCAGGAACTCACCGTCACCCTGCACGCCCAGGTGGACTTTCAGCTGAAGCAGATGCTGGAGATCCTCAAGCTGCGGCTTTCCAAGCGCGGCGTCGACCTGGTATGTCTCGACCCGCAAGAACCGCAGACGACCCTGTCCGCCGCGCACCAGCAAATCCTGCTCAAGCACGGCATTGACGCGGACAGCGGCAGGAAGATCGCGCGGCTGATCAAGGACTCAAAGCTCAAGGTGCAGGCGAGCCTGCAGGGCGACAAGGTGCGCATCACCGGCAAGCAGCGTGATGACCTGCAGGCGGCGATGGCGCTGCTGCGCGGCGCGAAGTTCGACGTGCCGCTGCAATTCAACAACTTCCGCGATTAGCGACGCGCGATCGCCTTACACAGCCCCTCGGTGGCGTCGATGACGCTGGGACCCAGGCGGCTGAAGGCCTGGTCCTCGAACACCACCAGGTGCTGCTCGCGCACGGCCTTGAGACTCCCGAACCTGCGCCAGTCGGCAAGCCAGGCGGCACCCTCTCCCGGCGGCGCTGCCGCGATGATGATGTCGGGATCGCGGGCGATCACGGCCTCGATGTCCACGACGGGGCCGGCTTCCGGCAGGTCCGCAAACACATTGTGCGCACCGCAGATCTCCAGCGCATCGCTCATGAGCTGGCGGCCGCCGACCGTGTAAATGGGGCGGCCCCACACCTGCAGCAGCACACTCGGATGCGCGGTGTCTGGAGCGCCGGCCTGAGGTTCGTTGCCGTATGTCGCCTTGAGGATGGCGAGCCGCGCGTCGATGTCATGTGCGGCGCGCGCCGCGACCGCCTCCGTACCCGCGAGCACCCCGAGCCGGCGCACCGAGTCCGCGAGTTCCGCGAGCCGCACAACCTGCTGCTCATAGACCGGAATGTGCAGCCGCGTGATCTTGGCGCGCTGCGCGGGATTGGTGCCCGCGGGCCAGGCGATCACCACATCCGGATGCAGCGCGACCAGGCGCTCGAGGTCAACCGCCGCCACATCGCCGATGCGCGGGATGCGGCGCGCGGCGGCGGGCTCGTCGGAATATTCAACGGTTGCAATGACATCCGCACCCGCGCCCGCCGCGAACAGCATTTCAGTCGCCCCGGGCGCGAGACTCACGATTCGAAGCGGCGCATGAGGAACGCTCACCGTGCGGCCCGAATCGTCGATCACGGTGCGGCTGGGAGGCGCGCTGATCGTGGGCGCTGCGGCCTGCGATACGCCGAGAGCCAGGACCAGCATGCCGGTGCGCGCAGTCCTCAGAAAATTCACTGCTCTGGCGATTGGCACTGTGTTCAATCAAGTGCTGGGCTCATGGCATCATGAATTACATTGCCGAGCGCCGCCAGGGGCAACGAATATGAAAGGGCGGACACGCGGATCGTGGATTTCGAGGCCGTCCGCGTTACCCGGCATCCCCGATCACGCCGCCCGCGAGTGACCCGCCGCGCTCTCGCCGCCAACACTCTCCAGTACCCGGGCCACGGCGTGCACGGTGGCGGTGATGCGCACCGCGCTCTGCACCGCTTCACGTTCCAGGCCGTGCTGGCGCAGCTGTCGCTCGTGGGCAGCGACGCAGCTGCCACAGCCGTTGATGGCTGACACCGCGAGCGCCAGCAGCTCAAAGTCCGCCTTGGCTATGCCGGGGCTGCCGAGAATGTTCATGCGCAGGCGCGCCGGCAGCTTCGCGTACTCGGCGTCCTCCACCAGGTGCAGGAAGCGGTAGTAGACGTTGTTCATGGCCATGACCGCGGCCGCGGCGTGCGCAGCACTCACATGCGCGGCGTCCAGGTGGTGGGCGGCGAGCGCCTGGATGTCACGAGTGAAGGACGCGTTGCGTGAGGCGGCGGCGGCGGCCAGCGCCACCGCCCAGATCTGCCGCTCACTCAGGCCCGGCGCCCCCGCAGGTGTCAGCACGGTGCCGAGATTGAGCTGCAGGTCGCGCGCGTAGCCCGGCAGCGCCTCGCGGATATTCTCGAGCGTGTTCATCTCAGGCCGCCTTGAGGGTCTCTTCGCCCTTGTTCCAGTTGCACGGGCACAGCTCATCGGTCTGCAGCGCATCCAGCACGCGCAGCACTTCCTCGGGGTTTCTGCCGACGTTCAGGTCGGTGACGTAGACGAAGCGGATTACCCCGTGCGGGTCGACGATGAAGGTCGCGCGCTGCGCGACGCCGGCTTCCGGATCGAGGATACCAAGGGCGCCCGCGAGCTCGCGCTTGACGTCGGCCAGCATGGGGAAAGGCAGATTGCGCAGCTCCTCCTTCTCGCGCCGCCAGGCCAGATGCACATACTCGCTGTCGATGCTCGCGCCCAGCAGCTGCGCGTCGCGCGCGCGGAACTCCTTCTCGAGCTTGCCGAAGGCGGCAATCTCGGTGGGACACACGAAGGTGAAGTCCTTGGGCCAGAAGAACACGACCCGCCATTTGCCGGGGAAGCTCTCGTGGGTGAAGGACTGGAACGCGTTCGCCACGTCGTTGGAGACGACGCCCGTGAGCGCGAACCTGGGGAAATGATGACCGACGCCTGACATACCTTGGGCTCCTTTGATGCGGGTCTTACAGATGCTCCCCGCGGGATGGAGGCTATGATGCCGGCGGACCTGCTATCATTCCAATCGATTGATTTTATGATCCTGATAGATTCCCTGTATAGGACACCATGGACCTCAAGCTCAAAGACCTGCGCTACCTGGTGGCCGTGGCCGACCTGCGCCACTTCGGCAAGGCCGCCGCACACTGCTTCGTCAGCCAGCCGACTCTGTCCGCACAGCTGAAAAAGCTCGAGCAGGATCTGGGCGTGCAGCTCATCGAGCGCGCGCCCAACAACGTCACCCTTACGCCGGCCGGGCAGGAGATTGTGGCGCGTGCGCGGCGCATCCTTGAGGCCAGCGAGGAGGTGGTGCAGCTTGCGCGCAGTCACCGCGATCCGCTCGCTGGCAAGCTGCGCGTGGCGCTGCTGCCCACTATCGGGCCGTATCTGCTGCCGCGGGTGGCGTCGGCGCTGCGCCGCGCCCTGCCGCGCCTCGAGTTGCGTCTGTACGAGTACCAGACGGCGCCGATGCTGGAGAAGCTGCAGGCGGGGCAGCTGGACGTCGGCATCCTCGCCCTGCCGGTCGAGGCGCCGAGCTGCGAGGCGCGCGCGCTCTACAGCGAGCCGTTCACCGTGGCACTGCCGCAGCACCATGCGCTCGCGGCCAAGAAGACGCTGCGCGTCGCCGATCTCAGGGACGAGACGCTGCTCCTGCTCGAGGACGGACACTGCCTGCGTGACCAGGCGCTCGAGATCTGCAGCCGCGTGGGCACCAGGGACTCACAGGACTTCCGCGCCACCAGCCTTGAGACCCTGCGCCACATGGTGGCGACCGGCGCCGGCGTGACGCTGCTGCCGCAGCTTGCGAGCCGCGGCGCCTGGGGCAACGCGCGCGGCGTCGCAATTCGCCCGTTCGCAAAACCGGCGCCCGCGCGTCGCATCGGCGCGCTGTGGCGCAAGAGCACGGCGCGGCAAGCGGCAATCGACGCGCTGTGCAAGGTAGTCGTGGAACACGCGCTGTGATAGCCGGGCGCTATGGCGAGTCGCCGTGGCGCGGCGTGCTCGACTGGCCTGACGCGCGCGCTGGCTGAAAGCTGCGCGCCAGCGCGATCGCAGCTAACACGACCACGCCGCCCACGAGCTGCACCGGCGACAGCCGCTCATCGAGCAGCAGCCAGGCGTAAACGGCGGCTGCGACTACCTGCACATACAACCCCACGGAGCCGAAGGTCGCGGGCAGGTGCGCGAACGCGTACGCGATCAGGCTCTGCCCGATCACCTGCGCGCAAAGTGCGCAGCCGGCCAGCACCAGCCAGCCGTGCACGCTGTCAGGCAGGAATTTCTGCCCGAGGGCCAGCGGCAGCAACAACACGGTAAACACCAGGGTGGTGTTGAACATGACGATGGCCGTGCCGTGGCGGGAGCGCAGACTCGTCACGGCGAGAATATAGGCCGCGTAGAAACACGCCGTGCCGAGCCCGAGCGCATCCCCGAGCAGCGCGTGGCCGCCGGCGCCGAGCTTGGGCGCCAGAATCAACAGCATGCCGCCGAAGGCGCAGGCGAGCGCCACCAGAAACCCCAGCCGCGGCCGCTCGCGCCACAGTGCCCAGGCCGCGAGCGTTACAAAAATCGGCGCGCAGTTCGCTTCGAGCGTCGACGCGGCGATCGAGGTGAGCAGCAGCGATGAGTGCCACAGCGCCAGGTCGCCCGCGAAGAACACCCCCGCCCACAGGAACAGCGGCTCCAGGGGTGAGGCGCTTGGACCCGCGATTGCTGGCGTGGTGTCCGGCAGCGCTGCGGCGCGCGCGCGCCGCGTGCGCGTAATCGCAACCCACGCCCCGAGGAACGGCAACGCGAAAGCTCCGCGCCAGAACGCCGTCGCGGTCGGTCCGGTCTCCGACCAGCGCACGAAAATGCCGGAAGCGCCGATCGCGAGTGCGCCGGCGAACAGCGCCAGGAGGGCCGCGAGTTGCTGACGGGCGGGTGTGGCTGGCGTGTGCTGGGGCATCGTGTGTCCACGGGCGCGGCCGCGGCCTTGGATCATAGTGGGTTGCGTCGAAACCCGTCTGGCATAATCACAACGTGAAACTTCCCATGCTGCCCGGCGCCGGATTCTTGCTGCTGTGTGCGCTCACCTCGCAGGCGCCCGCCCAGACATCCAACGCCGCGCCGGCGGCGGCCCGGACAGCCGCGGCGAGCGCCCTGACAGTGGAGAACGCGTGGGTACGCGTCACACCGGGCGCCGACGTCGCGGCCGCCTACATGACACTGCACAACCGCAGTGCCCGGCCGGTGGTGGTGATCGGTGTGCAGTCAGTGCTCGCCGGGCACGCGATGATTCATGAGTCGAAGATCGAGGGCGGACAATCCACCATGCGTCCGCACGAACGCCTGGTGGTGCCCGCCGGCGGAAGCGTGCGCCTTGAGCCCGGCGCTCTGCACGTGATGCTGCACATGCTCGCGCACACCCCCGCGGTCGGTGAGCAGGTGCCGCTGGTACTGCAACTCGAAGGTGGTGGAACGGTGAGTGTCAGCGCCCAGGTGCGCCCGCTGACCGCTGACTGACATGCCGGGTACCCCTGCGACTCCTCAAGCGCCCGATCACGTCACTCCTTACGACCGCTTCGCGTGGAGCGACGCCACGGTCGGGGAATGGCTCGCGAGTGGCGCGCATCGCGCCGAACTCAGCGCCTACTTCGGCGCCCCGGAATATCGCGACCTTGCGGCGCTGGCGCGCCGGGCGCAAGCCACGCCGCCGGCGACTGGCGACTGCAGCGTAATCGTGGTGCCCGGCATCATGGGATCGCAGCTCGGCATCCGGCGCGCGCCACCGCTGCCGGATGACATCGTGTGGATCGACCCGATCGACATTCAACACGGCCGCCTGCGTTGGCTGCGCGTAGCCGCAGCAGCCCCCATCGTGCCGCTCGGCGTGGTGTTGTTTTCGTACCTGCGGCTGAAACTGCACCTGCGCGCGCGCGGCTTTGCGGCTGAATTCTACGACTACGACTGGCGGTTATCGGCTGCCGAGCTCGGGCGCGCCTTCGCCGAGCACCTGCGTACGCACCCGGCGGCGCGCCTGAGTGTAGTCGCGCACAGCCTGGGCGGACTGGTCACGCGCGCGGCGCTCGCGCACCCCGGCACCCAGAAAGTCGCACGCGTGATTCTTCTCGGCACACCCAACCAGGGCTCGTACGCCGCCGTGCAGGCGCTGCGCGGCACGGACGCCGTGGTGCGCAAGGTGGCGCGACTCACGCCCGGGGATTCCGCGGAAACGCTCGCCGCCGATGTGTACAGCAGCTTTGCGAGCCTCTATGACCTGCTGCCCGTGGGGAGCGCGCGCACCGCGTTGTTCGATGCCGCGGCATGGCCACGCACCGGTCCGCAGCCGCGGGCCGCGTTGCTTGCGGCCGCGCGCGCTGAGCGAGAGCGGCTGGCGCCGAGCGATGCGCGCTTCGTGACGGTCGCCGGAATCGGCAAGCCCACGGTTACCGCGGTGGCACGCCGCGGCGATGACTTCCACTACACCATCACGCGCGCGGGCGACGGTACCGTGCCCGCCGCCAGCGCCGCATTGGCCGGCGCGCGCGGCTTCTTCGCGCATACCGCCCACAGTAACCTCACGCGCGACCCGCAGGTCGCCGCCGCGGTGGTGGATCTGCTGCGACACGGCGCGACGCAGCGCCTGCCGGAGCGCTGGCGCGGCGCGAGCCGCGCCCAGGCGCAGGTGAGCGATGCGCAGTTGCGCCGCCTGCACGCCAGCAAGGTGAACTGGGGAACGCTGTCGCCGGAAGAGCGGCGCGTGTTCCTGCAGAACCTGAACGAACCGGCCTCGCTAAAGCTGCGGGTGCCAGCGAAGCGTACCCAGGACAAGCCGCGGCGCACACGCGGCCGCCGCTAAGGCACAAACCCGGCCCGGCAAGGGCGCGCGTGAGGCCCAGGACGATTGAGCGCGCGAGCGCGCGTCACAACGCTCAGCCGAAGGCCCGGGCAATCTCTTCGCGCTGCCGCGCATCCGGCAGCCGTCCGCGGCCACCGCCGAGGTTGTCGCGCAGATGCGCGAGCTTACCGGTGGCGGGAATCACGCAGGTCACCGCCGGGTGCGCCACGATGAATTTCAGCGCCAGCTGCCCCCAACTGCGCGCATCGATATCCGCCGCCCACAGCGGCAACGGCTTGTGGCGCACTGACCTGAACAGCGCGCCGTCCTCGAACGGACGGTTCACCAGCACCGCTACACCCCGCTCGGCGGCGAGCGGCAGCAGCCGCGCTTCAGCGGCGCGGGTCAGCGGCGAGTAGTTGAATTGCACGAAGTCCAGTCGCTCACGGGCAATGACCCGCGCGAGTTGCGCGTGCGCGGACACGCTGTAGTGGGTGACGCCGATGTAGCGCACCCGGCCTGCGTCCTTCCAGGCACGTAATGTCTGCAGATGCGTGTCGAGATCGAGCAGGTTGTGCACCTGGATAAGATCCAGGCGCGCCGTCCCAAGGCGCTCCTCGGAATGCGTCATCTGCTCGATGCCGGAGCGCGCGCCGCGCGTCCACACCTTGGTGGCGAGCGTGGCGTGCGCGCGCATCTCAGGCGTGAGCAGTTCGCCTAAGACACTTTCCGCACTCGAATACATGGGCGAGGTGTCGATGAAGCGCCCGCCACCGCCAAAAAACCCCGCCAGTACCTCTGCCAGGGGCGAGCGTTGCGCCGCCGATTCGCCCACTTCGAACGGCCCGGAGGTGCCAAGTCCGATGACCGGCAACTGCTCGCCGCTCGAAGGCACCTTGCGCGTGAGCAATGTAGCGCCGCTTGCGGTGGCGATCCCGGGAACGCTCATCGCGGCCGCCATGTTGATGCCTCCTGCGAGCAGCTCGCGCCGGTTCATGCGACTGTCGCCTGTGATGGGTGTATCAGATGAGCGCGGCGTCGGTTTCCACGACACTCGCACCCCCAGCGTCGACCACGCGCGCCAGTCCGAGCCCGACTGGCAGCACCTGCGCGGCAAAAAAGGCGGCGGTGCGGATCTTGGCGGCATAGAACTCGCGATCGCTGCCGGAGGTCTTCGCGGCCGCCACCGCCGCCGATTTCGCCATCAGCCAGCCGCCGATCACATAACCGCACAGACGCAGATACGGCACTGACACGGCCATGCCTGTATCGGGACGCACGGCGAGCGCCTTGAGCAGAGATTGCGTGGAATTCTTCAGCCACCCCACCGCCTCCAGCGCCGCCCTGCGGGTCGCCTCCACGGCGGCATCCGCGGTGGCCAGGGTCTGCAGCTCGCGCTCCATGTCGGCGAGGAGCGCGCCCATCGCAACCCCTCGATCCTTCGCGAGCTTGCGCCCGATGAGATCGTTCGACTGGATGCCCGTGGTGCCTTCGTAGATGGTCGTGATGCGCACATCGCGCAGGTACTGCGCGGCGCCGGTCTCCTCGATGAACCCCATGCCGCCGTGAATCTGCACGCCCGTTCCGGCGACCTCGTTGCCGATCTCCGTGCACCAGCCTTTCGCGATCGGTGTGAGCAGCTCGCCGCGCGCCCGGGCGGCCTTGCGGCCCGCCTCGTCCGGGCCGTAGTCACTCAGGTCGAACTGGAACGCGGTATAGAGAATGAGCGCGCGCGCAGCCTCCACCTGCGACTTCATCATGAGCAGCATGCGCTTGACGTCGGGGTGATTGATGATGGGCGCGGGACCGGCTGCCGCTGCGACCGGGGGCTTGCCCTGCACCCGGGTGCGCGCCCACTCCGCCGCGCGCTGGAAGGCACGCTCACCGACCGCGTAACCTTCACTGCCCACCGAGAGCCGCGCGCTGTTCATCATAATGAACATGTATTCGAGGCCCCGGCCCGGCTCCCCGACCAGGTACCCCAGGGCGCCGCTCTTCTCGCCGAAGGCGAGCACGCAGGTCGGGCTCGCATGGATGCCGAGCTTGTGTTCGATGGACAGGCAGCGCACATCATTGCGGCTGCCCAGGGAACCGTCGGCATTCACCAGCCACTTCGGCACAATGAAGAGCGAGATGCCCCTGACCCCCGGGGGTGCGCCGTCGATGCGGGCGAGCACCATGTGAATGGTGTTGGCCGTGAGATCGTGGTCGCCCCAGGTAATGAAGATTTTCTGACCAAAAAGGTGGTAGTGATCGCCCTCGGGAGTCGCGCGCGTGCGCACCTGACCGAGATCGGAACCCGCCTGCGGCTCCGTGAGCACCATGGTGCCGGTCCACTCGCCGTTCACCATCTTCGGCAGATACTGTTGCTTCTGCGCCGGCGAGCCGCACAGCTGCAGCGCATGCACGGCGCCGTGGGTCAGCATCGGACCTAACTTGAAGGCGAGGTTCGCTGAGCCCCAGAACTCCCCGACCGCACTGCCGAGCACCTGCGGCACGCGCTGGCCGCCATACTCCGGTGCCGACCCGAGCGCCGGCCAGCCGCCTTGCGCAAATTGGCTGTAGGCCTCGCGAAATCCCGGCGCCGTCACGACGCCGTCCGCCGTCCAGCGTGCGCCCTGGGTGTCACCCGGGCGATTCAGGGGATCGAGCACCGACTGGGCGAAGCGCGCGGCCTCCTCGAGCACTGATTGCGCCAGCTCGTCGGAGTAGTCGCTCAGGAGCGGCGAGGCGGTCAGGCTCGCACTCCCCAGGAGCTCCTCAAGGACGAAGCGCATTTCGCGCACAGGCGCTCGATACATGATCAATCCCCTTTTATTTATGGTTCGCCAGTGTCCGGCCGACCCCTCAGGGTGGGGCGGACGCGCGCCGCATCCAGAGGCGCATTTCTAGTGTAGCCGGTCGGGCGTGCGGCAGCGCCCCGGCCGGCGCGGTGCTAGTGCCGCGTCACTGCTGGCGGCGCGAGTGCGGGCACGATGTTGGCCGCCAGGAAGTCCACGAACTGTTGCGCACGGGCGTCGGACTCCAGGGCCGCCGGGAACAGGGCGTAGAGCGCGGCCGCGGGCGGCACCTCCCACTCCGGCAGCACCGGCTTCAGTCGGCCGGTCGCAAGTCCCTGCCGGCACAAAAACTCCGGCAGGAGGCCGATGCCGAGGCCCGCCGCAGTCGCCGCATGCAGCACCGCCGGGTCATCGACCGCCAGCTTCGGGGCCAGCGGTACCTCGGCGCGTTGCGCGCCGCGTGACAGATGCAGCCGGAATTCCGGCAATTCGGCGGCGTCGGGAGTGAGCAATGCGTGGGCGCGCAGATCGTCTGGCCGTTCGGGCACGCCGTGCTGCTGCAGGTAGGCCGGGGTCGCACACAAGAGTGCCGGTGGGGCTCCAAGCAGGCGCCGGGTGACCGCGTCATCCGCCGGCGGACGGGTGCGGATCGCAACGTCCCATTCGCCCGCGGCGAGCTGTTGCGCGTCGAGTGCGACTTCCAGCGGTACGTGTGCGAACGCCTCCAGAAAGCGTGGCACCAGGGGCGACAACAGCACGCGGCCGTAAGTCGGATCGGCGGCCACGCGCAATGGCCGCGCCTCCGGGGACTGCAGCCTCGCGATGCTTGAGCGCGCGAGGTCCGACTCCTCGCCCACGCGTTTCGCGTGCGGATACAGGAGACGCCCCGCCTGGGTGAGAGACAGCCGTCGCGTGGTGCGCTCGAGCAGGCGCACGCCGAGGCTCTTCTCCAGGTCCGCGACTGCGCGACTCACCGCCGCCTTGGGCACACCGAGTGCCCGTGCCGCCGCGGAAAACCCATTCAGATCCACGACCTTGGCGAGCATCGCCAGCTGAGCCGGTGTCCAGATCAGGTTCATGATTGCTGCAATTCCCCATTTAGGAGGGGCTATTGTTTCACCTGAGAGGCACGCACACCAGCCCCTTGGGGACTAGACTGCATCCATGAACAAAATCTCCATGCACGTGATGTCGGCCGAGCTGTTCTGCAACACGCTCGGAAACCTGTCCGCAATCCTCGACAAGGGACTTGCGAGCGCCACGACCCGCAAGTTTGACCCGGGTGTGCTGCTCGCCTCCCGGCTCGCGCCGGACATGCTGCCCCTGACCCGCCAGGTGCAGATCGCCTGCGACATCGCGAAGAATTCTGTGGCACGGCTCGCCGGCCAGGAGCCGCGCCGCTTCGAGGACAATGAGACAAGCTTTGAGCAACTGCGCGCGCGTATCGCCGGCACGGTTGACTACATCAAGAGCATTCCCGCGAGCGCACTGGAAGGTTCGGAGACACGCGACATCACGGTGCCCGCGCGCGAGCGCACGCTCGAGTTCAAAGGACTGGAATACCTGCAAACCTGGGCCATTCCCAACGTGCTGTTCCACGTCACGACGAGCTACAACATCCTGCGTCACAACGGCGTCGAGCTCGGCAAGCGCGATTTCATCGCTGGCGGCAGCCCCGGCTGAGCTCAAGACGGTCGCCTCAGCCTTAAGCGAGCGGTGGCGCCGTCGCCGCGCGCCGCACGCCGCCCATTCGCCGCTTATGACAAACCGCGCGCCTGTACCTGCACCTGTCGCCGTTTTGCGAAACAGAACCGCGAGGGAAATCACGGCGCGGTTGCCGCCGCACTGCCACCCTCTCTTCTCTATCATAACGGGCGACGGACGCCTGCCATCGTGGGTCCAGGACGGAAGTGAGTCCCTTGCGACAGAAAGTCACGGCCGTACGCCCTTCTGACTCAACCACCGCCAAACCGGCGCACGTGCGCGCGCGCATCGACACCGCACCCGCCACGGTGGAATCCCTCGGCCGGCAGTTGCAGGAGGCGCTGGCGCTGCGCCACCGTGTGGTCGCGACGATGCGCGAGGTCCTCAACGACAGGGACTTCCTCGAGATCGAGACGCCGGACCTGACGCGCTCGACACCCGAGGGCGCGCGCGACTACCTCGTGCCGGCGCGGATCCAGCCGGGCTCGTTCTACGCGCTGCCCCAATCCCCACAGCTGTTCAAGCAGCTGCTGATNNTCGCGATGGTGCTCGCCGACGCCAAGTCGGTGGGCGAAGGCGCCCAGGAGCGCATCGCCACGCCCGCGGTTCGCGCCATCATGCAGCGTCTCGCTGTGCTCATGAAACCCGCCGCTGTTTCCAGCACTTCGGTACCCATGCTCGCGGTTCTGGAACTCGCAAACGAGCCGGCAACCCCCGCCGCCGCACCGACCCCGGCCCTGAGAGACGCGAGCGTGGCCGCGACCGCCGACACATCAGCATCCGGGATCTCTCCCCAGGCGGTCCACGACCTGCTCGAGTTTGAACTGGCCCCGCAAGAACCAACCCCGCGGCCTGCTGCAGCCGCGCCCACGGTGGCTGAAGCCCCCCCGGAAGTTTCGGTACTGGAGTTTACGACCGAGCCTCCGGTGCTGAGCGCCGCGCCGGCACCGAAGGCCGCGCCGACCCTGAGCGCTACACCCGTAACGCGCGCTACCCCCGTTGCGAGCGCCGCGCCGGTGCGCAGCGCATCCGCCAGCTCGCGCGTCAGCGCCGC
>PLEC01000003.1 GCA_003136935.1 Gammaproteobacteria bacterium | reverse complement strand
ATCGCGGATTTCGCCGATCAGGACCACGTCGGGGTCCTGGCGCAGGATCGCACGCAGTCCGCGGGCGAAGGTCATCTCGACCTTGGTGTTCACCTGTGTCTGGCCGATACCGTCGATGTAGTACTCGATCGGGTCCTCGACGGTCATGATGTTGCGCGTGTTGTCGTTCAGGCGTTCCAGCGCCGCGTACAGCGTGGTGGTCTTGCCGGAGCCGGTGGGTCCGGTGACCAGCAGGATGCCGTGCGGTTTGTGGATCAGCTCGTCAATGAGCTGCTGGATGCGCGCATCCATGCCGAGGGAATCCAGGTCGAGCTTGCCTGCCTGCTTATCGAGGATACGCAGCACCACGCGCTCGCCGTGACCGGAAGGGATAGTGGACACACGCACGTCCACGGCGCGCCCGGCGATCTTCAGGCTGATGCGCCCGTCCTGTGGCAGGCGCTTCTCGGCGATGTCGAGGCGCGACATGACCTTGATGCGTGACACCACGAGCGGCGCCACGGCACGCTTGGACTGCAGCACCTCGCGCAGCACGCCATCGACCCGGAAGCGGATCACGAGCCGGTTCTCGAACGGCTCGACATGAATGTCAGAAGCGTTTTCCTTGACCGCCTGGGTGAGCACCGCGTTGATCAGGCGGATGATCGGCGCGTCATCCTCGCTGTCGAGGAGGTCCGCCTGCTCAGGCAGATCCTGCGCGAGGTGCGCAAGATCGGTGGTGTCATCCAGCCCGCCCATCGCCTCCATGGCATCAGAGCCCGCTTCGTAGGACTGGCGCAACAGCGCCTCAAACTGCGCCTCCGGCACCCGTTCGAGCTTCAATGAGCGCCGCAGGAAGCGGCGCACCTCGGCGAGTGCCTGGGGCGAGGCCGTATCGCGGTAGGTGCACTCGGCGACGCCATCCACGACCCGGTTGACGAGCACTCCGTGACGCTTCGCGAAGGCGAAGGACAGGCGCCGGTTGGTTGCGCCGTCGGCGGCTGCGACAGGGGCGGCGAGGACCGCGTCACTCATGGTGTGCCCGGCGGCGTCGTGGCCGGTGCCGGGGTTGCGGTGCTGTTCGGGGCCGGTACGCCCGGCGCCACCGTGGTGCCGGCGGGCGGCGCCGCAGCGGACGGCGCCGGTGCGTTGGGGGTTGCCTGACCGCGCGGCGTATTGGGCGCGACACCGGGGATTGCCAGTTCGCTCCTGTTCATCGGCGGCATCTGGCCGCGCGACACGCCTGGCAGCAGCGGTATGGCGTCATGCGTCTTCAGGCTCTTCTGCTGCTCGAGCAGGTAGTTGTATTTGAGGTCGGTCTCGTACGCGGCCTGCGCCGGATCGCGCAGGATCTTCGGCCGGATGAACATGATCAGGTTGTTCTTGGTCGAAGTCGCGGCGCGGTTCTTGAACAGGTAGCCGATGATCGGGATGCTGCCGAGGCCCGGCACGCGAGCCTCGCTCTTGGTGCTGTCGTCCTCGATCAGGCCGCCGAGCGCCACCACGCCGCCGTCCTCGATGAGTACCGTGGTGGTGATGGTGCGCTTGTTGGTCACCAGATCCACAGCCCCTGCGGGCTTGGCGCCGATGCTCGAGCTCTCGATGGAAATCTTGAGCATGACATTCCCGCCCTCCGGAGAAATGGTGGGCGTCACCTTGAGGATGGTGCCGACCTCTTCGCGCTGGATGGTCTGGAAGGGATTGACCGCGCCACCGGTGACGGCGGTACCACTGGTGTACTGGCCGGTGATGAACGGCACTTCCTGCGCCACTTTCAGCTCGGCCTCCTGGTTGTCCATGGTCACCGCCGAGGGGGTGGCGATAACGTTGGTATCCGTGTCTGAGCGGATCGCGCGCAGCATGGCCGCGAAATTCACGCCGGTGCCCGCGATGCGGCCGATGCCGAGGGTCGTGCCCGTGAGGAGGGTGGTCGAAATATTGGCCGGGTTCTGCGCGGCGGTGGCGAGATCCACGATGCTGGTGCCGCCCACGGGGCTGACGAAACTGCCAATCGGCACGGTGCCGCCCTGGGAAAACGCCGCCCAGTTGACGCCGAGTTCGGAGTCCTTGGTAACGTCGACTTCGGCGATGATCGCCTCGACCAGCACCTGGGGCTTGCGGATGTCGAGCTTGTCGATGATGTCCATCACCGCGCGCATGATTTTCGGCGGCGCGGTGATGACGAGTGCGTTGTTGGAGGGGTCCGCCCAGATCATGGCGTTTTTCTCGGCCTGTGCCAGTGGTGAGGCCTGCGCACCCGCAGCTCCGGCAGCCCCGCCGCCCGAGGCCTGCGCGATGCCGGTGATCTGCTCCTTGAGTTTCGGGGCGATCTTCTCGGCATCCGCGTAATGCAGATAACGCACGCGCGTGTCCCCGCCGCTCTCGAGCGGGGTATCCAGGTGCGCGATGAGCGCGCGGATGCGCAGCCGCTGCGTCTGATCGCCGCCGAGCAGCACGCTGTTGGAGCGTTCGTCCGCCACCACTTTCACGCTGGCGCCTTCACTGGCGGCCGCACCCTGGTAGAGGGAATTGACCACCCGCACGATCTCGGCTGCCGAGGCATTGGTGAGCGGCACGATCTCCACGTCCTGGCCGCCGACCTGGTCAATGCGCCGGATGATGCGCATCATGCGGTTCACGTTGCTGGCACGATCCGAGAGGATCAGGATGTTGGCGCCGTTGTCGACATATCTGGCCGCCTCCTCGCACAGCGCATCGCGCCGGCTCTGCATGCCCTCGGCGCCGTCCTCGATCGGCCAGGTGATGTCGAGCGTCGCGGCGTCGAAGATCTCG
>PLEC01000093.1 GCA_003136935.1 Gammaproteobacteria bacterium | reverse complement strand
CTGCGTGAACGCCGGCTCGTCGCCCGCCATGATCTGCACCACCACACCGGGTTCCTCGGCAAACAGCTGCGCGAGCGCGGGGCCGCGCGCCGCCGGCAGAGCAATGTCCAGCCCACAGTGACCCGCGAACGCCATCTCGAGGAGCGTCACGAACAGTCCGCCGTCCGAGCGGTCGTGATAGGCACGCAGCATGTTGGCAGCACGCAGCTGTGCGAGCGCCGCCGCCAGACGCATGAGCATCTGCGCGTCGTCCAGATCCGCGGGGGTGTCGCCGAGCGCGCCATATACCTGTGCGAGCGCCGAGCCGCCCAGGCGCTGCTTGCCGTTCGCAAGATCAATCAGCCATAGCGAGGTGGGACGCTCGTCGAGCTGCAGCGCCGGCGTCAGCGTGGCACGCACATCCGCGACCGGCGCAAACGCCGACACGATCAGCGACACCGGCGCCACCACGCTGAAGTCCTGCCCGCCCTCAACCCAGGCGGTCTTCATCGACAGCGAGTCCTTGCCCACCGGGATCGCAATACCTAACTGCGGGCACAGCTCGCGGCCCACCGCCCGCACCGTCGCGTAAAGCGCCGCATCCTCGCCGGGCTCGCCGCAGGCGGCCATCCAGTTTGCCGACAGGCGGATTCGCGACAGCGGCCCGACATCCGCCGCCAGGATGTTGGTGATTGCCTCGGCGACCGCCAGGCGTCCGGAGGCCGGTGCATCCAGCACCGCCACCGGCGTACGCTCGCCCATGGCCATGGCTTCACCGGCAACGCCGTGGTAATCGGCGAGCGTCACCGCGACATCACTCACCGGCACCTGCCACGGCCCCACCAGCTGGTCACGACTGATGAGGCCGCCCACCGTGCGGTCGCCGATGGTGATGAGAAAGGTCTTGTCGGCGACCGCAGGCAGACGCAGCACGCGGTAGGCGGCCTCGCGCAGATCAATGGCGGCGATGTCGAAGTGCACCCGCGGTGAGCGGACACTGCGAACATCGCGCCTCATGCGCGGCGGCTTACCGAAGAGCACCTCCAGCGGCATGTCCACCGGCGTTTCGGAGAAGCGCGGATCCAGGACGGCGAGTGCACCGCTGTCGTTGATTTCGCCGATCACCGCGAACGGACAACGCTCGCGCGCAGCGATGGCCGCAAACCCGGGCAGCCCCGCCGGCTCGATCACGACCACGTAGCGCTCCTGCGCCTCGTTGCACCACAGCTCCAGCGGCGACATGCCGGACTCCGCGCTGGGGATCGCGCGCAGGTCAATGCGTGCACCGCGCGCGCTGTGCGCGACCGCCTCCGGCACCGCATTGGACAGTCCGCCGGCACCCACATCGTGGATCAGCACGATGGGATTGCTACGCCCAAGCGCCCAGCAGCGGTCGATGACCTCCTGCGCGCGGCGCTGGATTTCCGGGTTGCCGCGCTGCACGGACGCGAAGTCGAGCTGAGCGCTTGAGCTGCCGCTGCCGACTGAGGAGGCGGCACCCCCGCCGAGGCCAATGCGCATCGCAGGCCCCCCGAGGACGATGATCTGCGCGCCGACCGGCACCGCGGATTTCTCCACGTCACCGCGGCGAATGTTGCCCAGACCACCGGCGATCATGATCGGCTTGTGGTAGCCGCGCAGGCGTCCGGGTGGATCCCCGGCGGCTTGCTGCTCGAAGGTGCGGAAATAGCCACACACGGCCGGCCGGCCGAACTCGTTATTGAAGGCGGCGGCGCCGATCGGCCCCTCGATCATGATGTCGAGCGCCGAGGCGATGCGCGCGGGACTGGCGTGTTGACCCTCCCAGGGGCGTGCGTAGCCGGGTATCCGCAGGTTGGATACCGAAAAGCCGGTCAGTCCCGCCTTGGGTTTGGCGCCCCGTCCGGTGGCGCCTTCGTCGCGGATCTCGCCGCCGGAACCGGTCGCCGCTCCCGGAAACGGCGATACCGCCGTCGGATGATTGTGCGTCTCGACCTTCATGAGGATATCGATCGGCTCGGCGCTGGCGCGATAGACGCCCGAAGCCGGGTCCGGAAAGTAACGCAACCCGGTCGTGCCCTCGATCACCGCGGCGTTGTCCCGGTAAGCCGACAGCACGCCAGCGGGACTCACCGCGTGGGTGTGGCGGATCATTGCAAACAGCGATTCGGTGCGCGGCTCGCCGTCGATGACCCAGCTGGCATTGAATATCTTGTGGCGACAATGCTCGGAGTTCGCCTGCGCGAACATCATGAGTTCAACATCGGTCGGATCGCGTCCGAGGCGGCGGAAGCTTCCCAGCAGGTAGTCGATTTCATCGCCCGACAGCGCCAGTCCCAGCGCACGATTTGCCTGCTCCAGGCCTACGCGGCCCGCGGCGAGGCTGACGCGCGCCAGCGGGCGCGGCGGGGCGTGCTCGAACAGACGCGCCGCATCCGCAAAATCCAACAGCGGCATTTCGGTCATGCGGTCAAATAATGCCTCCGCCAGAGCGCTGAGCTGCGTGCGACCCAGGGGCTGCGATGCGCGCAGCCGATAAGCCATGCCACGCTCCACGCGCCGCACACTCGCAAGGCCGCATACCTGCACGATGTCGGTCGCCTTGCTCGACCAGGGGGAGATGGTGCCGGCGCGCGGCACGATGAGCACGCGCTCCCCCGCCGCCTCGTCCGCGGTCCGGCCGGCGGCCGGTCCGTAGGTGAGCAGGCGCGTGAGAATCTCGCGCTCGTGTGCCTCCAGCGGCCGCGTCACCTCGGCGAAGTGCACGAAGCGCGCGCTCATGCCGAGGACGGCCCGCTCGATCGCCTGCACCTGCTGCAGCAGCTTAGCGATACGGAAAGCGGACAGCGCCGGCGCCCCGGGTATCTCCAGCATGCGTGGCTTACTTCTTCTCGCCGGGCGGCGTCGTGTACATGGAAAGCGGGAACTGCGCGACGCTGGCCCCGCCTTCCAGCAGCGTGATCTTGCTGACCCCGTGCTGCTTCACTTCGTCCACGCGCAGGATCGAATGCATGGGCAGGAAGGTGCGCTTCACGCCCGCGAACTCCCCCTTAATGCGCTCCTCGGCCGGGTCGAGCACCACGGAGCTGCGCTCGCCGAACAGCAGCTCCTCGACCTCGATGAATCCGAACAGCTCGCCGTGGCTCACCTTGCGGGCGTACACCTCGTAAACCTTGCCCTGATTCACGAACATAATGCGAAAAATGTGACTGGTTGCCATGGCTTGGCGTGGGGTGCCTGCTAGTTTGACGGTGACATTATATGTCCGGGCGCCGCCGCGGACGCGTGTGCCCGTGCGAAACGGCGTGCTGCTGTGTACGGACGGAATTGTTCTTGAACCGGGGAACCATGACCCTTCGATTGCGCATCGTGAGTGATCAGGGGCGCTCGCTCGCTGAGCGCAGCAGTGCCACATTCACGGTGGAGGGCGGCACCATCGGCCGCTCCGCCGACAATGACTGGGTGCTGCCCGACCCGTTGCGCTACGTGTCCGCGCACCATGCGCGGGTGCACTTTCGCGAGGGGCATTTCTATCTGCAGGACGTGAGCACCAACGGGGTTTACGTCAACGACGAAATGGAGCCGCTGGCCAAGCGCGGCTCGAGCGGTCACCGCGTCACCAACGGCGATGTCATCCGCATGGGTGAGTACCAGATCGTCGCCGCACTCGAGGCACAGCAGGCACAGCCGGAGCCCGCGGCCGCGGTGCCCACCAGCATTCATACCCTGCGCACCTTCGGGCGCTCTTCTGAGCAGGACATCGGCGCGCCGCTTAACCTGCAGGATCTGCTGGTGCCGGCCGCCGACACCGGCCAGGTGCTGCCGGTGAACGCCTACGGCCAGGCGGTCGATACCGCCCCGGTGCGGGCGCTGGCGGAGGCTTATGCGCCCCGTCCGCAACCCATGCAACCCACGGACTCCAACGGCGCCGGGGCGTATTCCCTCGGCGAGCGCATGGCACGGCTCGCGGAGGCCGTGGCCCGCGAACCGAAAAACAGCGCGGGCGCCATGTTCCTGGGTGATGTGCATTCCGGACTCGATGCATTTTGCCGTGGCGCGGGCATCAGTGACGACCGGCTGCCGGCCGAGGCGCAGGGGCGGCTGCTGCATCTTGCGGGGCGGCTGTTCCGCGAGGCACTGGTCGGCTTCAAGGACCTTGACCGCTCGCGCGCCGACACGCGCAACCGCTACCGTATCGAGATGCAGCCACCCGATGAGGATGACCCGCGTCCCTCGCTCGCCAACACCGTGGTCGAGGACCTGCTGGTGCAGCTGCTCGAACGCCACGAAGGCCGCAGTCTCGACTCGGTGCAATGGCTGCGCGAAACGGTCGGCGAGGCAAAAGCTCACGAGGCTGCCGCCGCGCACGCGACACGCGCGGCATTCGTTGAATTCCTCGACCGTCTGGATCCGGCGGAACTCGAGGCACGCTTCGAGCGCGCGGCACGGCGTGGCAAAACCCGCTCAGCCGACAAGGCGCAGTACTGGGATCTGTTCACGAGTTTCTACCGCAACCTCATCGAGATGCCGGCGGATCATCTGCCGCACACTTTCGTGGAAGCGTTCGCGGCCGCCTACCGTGAGGCATTTAAAAAGCCCGCTTCGTAGGGGAGGGCCGCGTTGGAAACATGGCGGAGAGGGTGGGATTC
>PLEC01000088.1 GCA_003136935.1 Gammaproteobacteria bacterium | reverse complement strand
TGAGTCTGCGCCTGCGAGACGTCGAGGCCGGGTGCGATGCCGGCGTCGTGCCGCTGCCGGGTAAGGCTTAGCGCGCGCGTGTAGGTCTTAACCGTCTCCTCGAGGATCGCGCTGTCGCGGTCGAGGCTGCGAAGCTGAACGTAATCGTCGGCCAGCTGCGCGATCAGCGAAAGGCGGGCGTTCTCAAGATCCGCGGCGGCGGCCGCGGCGTTGGCCCGCCCCGCGGCGACTTCGCCGCGAATCTGCCCCCACAGGTCGAGCTCGTAGCTGGCGCTGCCGCCCAGCGTGTTGGCGTTGTAGTAGGTCGGCGTGGTAGGTCCCCTGAGCGGATCGTTCAGTGATTCGCGAGCGCGCTCGACGTTGGCACCGACCCCCAGCGTGGGAAATAGCCCCGCGCGTGCCTGGTCGCTGAGCGCCCGCGCCTGTGCATAATTGGCCAGCGCGGCCGCCAGCGTCGGGCTCCCGGCGATCAGCTGCTTCTGCAGCTCATCGAGTTCCGCGCTGTCATACAGCGTCCACCAGCTGTCACGTGGCAGGCGGTCACCCGGCTGCGCCTGCGTCCACGGCCCGATTTCCTTATAGGCGGCCCCCGTGGCAACGATCGGGGTCTTGAGCGGCGGCGTGAGCGAGCAGGCGCCCAGGAGCAGCGTCAGGGCTGCGGCGCACCACCCTAGGCCGTTAACCTTTTTCATTTGCGTGCCTCATCTGGCGAGCGTCAGCGTCGAGCGATCCCACACCGGTGACTCGCACGCCGGCGCCCGTGCCGATTCCATCGGGAGGGTTTTCGATCACGCGGTCATTCGGATCCAGCCCAGAGGCGATCTCGACAACCGGGCCCAAGTCACGCTCGAGCGATACCGGCTTGATCAGCACGCGGTTGTTGGCGTCCACGGTGGCGATCGACAGCCCCTTGGCGTCGAAAATCAGCGCACTCGAGGGCACGCGCAGCACGCGGGCGGTCGCGGTGATTTGCAGATGGATGCTGGCGTAGTCGCCAGGCATCATCTCACCGGCGCTGTTGTCGACGATGAGCTGCATCAGCGTCGTGCCGCTGCTTGCGTTGACCGCCTGGGCCGAAGCCTCCACCGTTCCGCTATAGGTCTTGTCGGGATGTTCGGGGACGCGGATCGTGGCGTTGGTGCCTGGCGGCACGTCTGGCACGTAGTTCTGCGGCACGTTGACATAGACACGCAGCTTGCTGGTATCGGAAACCACGAATAACTCCGCGCCACCGGCGGCTCCGACATTGATCAGCGCGCCGATGTCGGTTTCACGCGCGGTGACGATGCCGTCGAACGGTGCGATCAGGTGTTTGAAGCCTTGCTCGGCGACCAGGCGGTCAACGTTCGCCTGCGCGGCCTTGACCTGGGCGTTATTCGCGTTCAGGGTGAAAGTGCGCTGGTCCACGTCTTGCTGGGCTACAGCATCGGTGCCCGCGAGCGACTGCCAGCGCTCAGCGCTGATTTGCGCGAGCTTCTCATTCGCTCTGGCAACGCTCAGGTCGGCGCGCGCCTGCGTGAGCTGTTCGTCGAGATCCGGCGTATCGATTTCGGCCAGCAGGTCGCCGGCTTTTACTTTGTCGCCGATGTCGTGCCGCCAGCTCTTCAGGTACCCGGGAACACGCGCGTATATGGGGGCGCGGATGTAGGCCTCCAGGCGCCCGGGCAGTTGCAGCCCCGCGTGATCCTGTGCATCGGTCGGTGTCACGATGGCCACGGTCGGTACGGCCTGCGCTTCGGTCAGCTCGTGCAGGCGCGAGTTTTGCACCGCACGGGAGACCATACCGTGGGCGACGATGACCACGGCGAGCAGCACGAATGCGCCGCCGACCCAACGCAGCCGGCGCAGCACGGGACGGCGGGTATCGCGATCAGGCTGGGACATGGGTTCCTCCTAAGTTGGGTTGCGGCGCCGGCTGTGGGCGGTAGCGCCGGTGAATCATGCTGAACACCACCGGGACGAAGAACAGCGTGGAAACGGTGGCGAACATCAAGCCGCCGATCACCGCACGGCCGAGCGGCGCATTCTGCTCGCCCCCTTCGCCCAGGCCCAAGGCCATCGGCAACATACCGATCACCATCGCGAGCGCCGTCATCAGCACCGGACGCAACCGCACGAATCCGGCCTCGAGTGCAGCTTGCGTCGCATTGCCAAGCTCATTGAGCTTCTCGCGCGCGAAACTGATCACCAGCACNNATGATGCCGGCGAGCGCCGCCGGAAGCGCCGTGATGATGACGAAGGGATCACTCCAGGACTGGAAGTTGATCACGATGAGCAGATACACCAGCACGATTGCGCCGAGCAGCCCGAACAGCAGTCCGGAGTAGGCGCTGTTCATGGTCGCCGTCTGGCCGACCAGGGCGACGATCGCACCCTTCGGCTTATCTTTGGCGTTCTGGGCGATGATTTTCTGGATATCGCGCGAGACCGCCCCTAGATCGCGTCCCTGCGTCGTCGCATAGATCTCCACCATCGGCGCGATGTCGTATTGCGAGACCACCGCATCGCCGTGGCTACGATGGAGGTCAGCGATGCCACCCAGCACGGTGGTTGGCGCACCGCTGGCGTTGATCGGCAGATTCCGCAGCTCCGGCAAGGTGTCGATCTGGTATTGAGGCGTCTGCAGCGCAATCGGATAAGTCACGCCGTTCTTCTCGTTCAGCCAATAGGTGGGGGCCACCTGAATGGAGCTGGCGAGATTAACGACCAGGCTATCGGTCACGTCCGCTGCGGTCACGCCGGTGTATTGGGCGCGCGTGCGGTCAAGGTCGACATCGATGGTCGGCAGTGCGGCAGACTGCTGGATGCGTGCATCCGCCACGCCGGTGATATGGCGAACCTGCGCCAGCAGTTTGTTGGCGTAGGCATAGTCCGCTGAGAGATCGTTGCCGCGGACCTGCAGATCGATCGGCGCCGGGGCACCGAAATTGAGGATCTGGCTGACGATATCGGCGGGCAGAAACGCAAAGGTCATGCCGGGGAAGCGGCGCGGCAGCTGCTGCCGCAGCAGCTTCACGTAATTGGCGGTCGGCGCGTGACCCGGCTTGAGCGAGATCTGGATGTCTCCGTCCGACTCATTGATCGTGCCGGTATTGTTGTAGACTGTGTTGATCGCCGAAATGTAAGTGCCGATGTTGTCTGCCACCGCCGCGATCTCGGCCGGCGGGATCACCTCGCGAATCGCCCTCTCCACATCGGCAAAGCGCGCGGCGGTCTCCTCGATGCGCATGCCGACCGGTGCCCGCACGTGCAGCAGGATCTGACCAGCATCGACCTGGGGGAAAAAGTTGCGGCCGAGAAATGGCGCCAGCAGGAATGACACCGCGATGAAGCCAAGGAAGCCGGCGAGGAATTGGCCGCGGTGTGCCATGGCGAGCGTCAGGAGCTCGTGATACCCGGCGCGCAGCTGCTCGAAGCGCGCCTCGAAGCCGCGCTGCAAGCGCAGCAGCGGGTTCTTCACTCCCGGATTGCGGGCGCGAGGCTCCTCACCCGCGGGGGCGATGTGCCTGCGCAGCAGGTATTTCGCCATGGTCGGCACCAGCGTGCGCGACAGCAGGAACGAAAACACCATCGCGAACATCACGCTCTCCGCCATGGGCACGAACAGGAAGCGCGCCACGCCGGTGAGGAAGAACATCGGAATGAACACGATGCAGATACACAGCAAGGACACGAACGCCGGCACGACGATCTGCGAGGCGCCATCCAGGATCGCTCTTTCCACGTCCTTGCCCTGCTCGAGGTGGTAGTTGATGCTCTCGATCGTCACNNGTGGTCACGATCAGCGTCGAGCGGGCGCTGCCCAGGAACAGCAGGATCATGAGGCTCGTCAGTGCCGCGGCGATCACCCCTTCACGAATGACGCCGCTAATCGACGCGCGCACGAATATCGACTGATCGCCGATCGGCTTGACGTCGAGTGCGTCCGGCAGCGATGGCTTAATGACTTGCAGCATCTTCTTGATGCCGCTGACGATGTCGAGCGTCGAGGTGGAACCGTTCTTGAATACGCTGAGCAGCACGGAGCGATTGCCATCGACGTGGACGATATTGGTCTGCACCGCGTTGCCGTTGTGCACCTGGGCGACGTCGTGCATGTACACCATCGCCCCTCCCACGTTCTTGATCGGCAGGTCGCCCAGTTCTGAAATGTCCGAAGGTGCGCTGTTGAGGTTGACGTTGTATTCGTAATTGCCGATCTTTTCACTCCCTACCGGGGTGATGAGATTCTGCGCGGCGAGCGCCTTGGCGACGTCGAGGCCCGTCAAGCCGCGCGACTGCAACGCCGCCGTGTCGAGATCAAACATCACCTGCGGCGCCTTGCCACCAAACGGCCAGGGGATGCCCGCACCCTGCACGGTGACCAGGCGGGGGCGTACGAAGTTCATCCCGAGATCCGTAAGATTCTGCTCGCTCAGTCCCTTGCCCGACAATGCGAGCTGAATAATCGGCACCGTCGAGGCGCTGTAATTGAGGATCAGCGGCGGCGTCGTGCCGGCCGGCATTTGCTTCAGCAGGCTCTGCGCAACCGCGGTGACCTGCGCGTTGGCGGTGGCGATATTGACCGACGGGTGAAAGAAGATCTTGACGATGCCGAACGTGGTGTAGGAGTTCGCCTCGAAGTGCTCGATGTCGTTGACCGTGGTGGTCAGCGCGCGCTCGAACGGGGTGATGATGCGCCCCGCCATCTGGTCGGGCGGCAGGCCCTGATACTGAAAGGCCACGGCGATGATCGGGATGTTGATGCTCGGAAAGATGTCAACGGGCATGCGCAGCGCGGTGAAGGTGCCGAGGAGGAGAATGAGCAACGCCGACACGATGAAGGTGTATGGACGGCTCAGTGCGATACGGACGATGGCGAGCATGTGGATGGCCTGAAGCGAGTTGGATTCTTACCGCGGGGCCCCGCCGGCGTCCTGAGTCGCCAGTCCGCCCAGCGCCGCCCAATCCAGGTGCTCGCCGCCCGCAACCAGCAGGCGCAGGAACCGATCATGCAACAAGCTTGCGAGCGGCATCGGCACCCGCAGGCTCTCGGCCGCGGCCAGCGCCAGACGCACGTCCTTGTAGGCGAGCGGCGCGGCGAAGGCGGCCGGCTCAAACTTGCCCTGGGCGATGAGGGGGCCGTAGGTCGTGTACGGAGCGGCATTGAACACGGTGGCTGTGAGCAGATCGATGTACGTCTGCCGGTCGATGCCGGCCTTGCCGACGAGCGCGACGGCTTCGCCCATCGCCTCGATAGCGGCCGCCGTCAGAAAATTTCCGCTGAGCTTGACGAGATTCGCCGCCGCCGGCTCTGCACCGATCGGGATCGCTTTCTGTCCCATCGCACCGAGCAGCGGTTGACACGCCTCGATCGTCGCAGGATCGCCCGCGACGACGATGAACAGCTTGCCGGCCGCCGCCATGGCCGGTCGCCCGAACACGGGCGCGGCAATGTAGCGCTGCCCGGCTTGCGCATGCGCCTGAGCCAGGAGCTTGGAGAGCGCGACGCTGACCGAGCTCATCGACACATGAATTGCGCCCCGCGGCAGATTCGCGATGAGCCCCTCTTCCCCGAAGGCGACCTGCGATAGCGCATCATCGTCCGAGAGCATGGTGATCACCGCTTCCGCCTCGCTGGCCGCGGCAACACTGCTCGCCTCGCGCGCCCCGAGCTCGATGAGCGATCCGGCCCGGCCGGGAGTACGGTTGAAGACGCTGACGTCGTGTCCGGCTCTAACGAGGTTGGCCGCCATCGCCGCGCCCATATGGCCGAGTCCGATAAATCCAAGTTTCATATGTTCATCTCCCTGTCTGTTGGTAGTCAGGCGCGCTGCGGCGGTGCCATGAATTCGGGACCGACGGGATCGGCGACCGCCGTGTTCACGATGCGTTCGATCAGCGCCCGGTCCGCACCATCGAGCGACCAGTCCGCTACACCGAGTGCTGCTTCAACCTGATCCGGGCGACGCGCGCCGCAGAGCGCAACGCTGATGCCCTGATCGAGCATCCAACGCACCGCCAGGTGGATCACACGCCGCTGGAAGCTACGCTGTGCGAGCTCATCGAGGCGTCGCACGGCGTTCAGGTACTGGGCGAAACGGGGCGGCTGAAACTTCGGATCAATGCGCCGCAGATCATCACCCTGGAAAGTGGTGTCCGGGCGCATGCGCCCGCTCAACAGCCCACGACAGAGCGCGCCATACCCGAGCGTCGCGATGTTGTTGGTGCGGCAGTAGGGAAGGATCTGCGCTTCGATGGCGCGCTCAAATAGGTTGTACGGTGATTGCAGCACGTGCAGAGGCGCAACGCGGCGAAATGTCTCCATCTGTGCCACCGAGAAATTGCTGACGCCGATGGCGCGGATCTTGCCCTGCTGGTACAGCGTGCGCATCGCTTCGGCGGTTTCCGCGATCGACACGAGCGGATCGGGCCAGTGAACTTGGTAAATGTCGATGTAGTCGGTGCGCAGTCGGCGCAGCGAATCATCGATCTCCTGCATGATTCGGGCGCGGCTCGCATTGCGATAGATTTTTCCATCGCGCCATTCCAGACCAACCTTGGTGGCAATGACTGTGCGTGCGCGCAGACCGGGGACTGCCAATGCCTGACCGACGATCTCCTCGGACACCCCAAAGCCGTATACCGGCGCCGTGTCGATCAGGCTGATGCCTTGGTCCAGAGCGGCCCGGATGGTGGCGACCGATGCGCTCTCATCGGTCCCGCCCCACATCCAGCCGCCCATGGCCCAGGTTCCGAGCGCCACCCGCGAGACCCGTAGCTGAGTACCCGGAATGTCAACGGACTCCGGCTGGCTTTCGCGCATCTGCGTCTGGACTGACTGTCGCATGGGAAACGTGCTCCTCTACGTTGCTTGCGAGATTGCGCCGCAGGCATTGCCCGGCCATTTCTGCGCGCCGTGGGAGTGTGTCGGTTGAAACGTCGGGCCCTGGGGCGGCGTCTCGCCGAAAAAGCACGCCGTTGTCAGCAAGGCAGCCGTCGGCGGCCCACAGGGCCGTAAGGCTCCTACTGCAGGTGGGCTGAGGAGCAGCTCGATAGGATCAATACAGAACTTCGACCGCGCAGTCGAACGTATAGCCTACCCCGCGCGCCGTGACGATGAACCGCGGTTCCGACGGATCCGCTTCAATCTTGCGGCGCAGCCGCGCCACCTGAACGTCGATTGAGCGGTCATAGACCTCGTTGTCGTATACGCGACTCGCCTCGAGGAGCTGGTCCCGTGTGAGGACCCGTTGCGGGGCACCGAGCAGGGCGGCGAGCAGATTGAACTCGCCATTTGTCAGGTCGACGGGTCGTCCGTCGAGGTGCTTGAGACGCCGGGTTCGCAGGTTGAGCTCGAATTCGGCAAAGCGGTAGGCGCGAACCTTGCGGTCCCGTGCTTGCGAGAGCGCCGCGCCTTTCGTGCGTCGCAGCACGGTGCGGATGCGCGCCAGGAGCTCGCGCGGACTGAAGGGCTTGGTCAGGTAGTCGTCGGCTCCCAACTCAAGTCCCATGACGCGGTCGGCTTCGTCGCGCACGCCGGTGAGCATGACGATCGGAATCGCCGAGCTGTCGCGAAGCGTGCGCGCAATTGCCATGCCGTCCTCGCCGGCCAGGCGCAAGTCCAGGATGACGAGATCGATCGCTTCGTCAGCGAGAATCCGCGACATCTCGCTGCCGTTCGCCGCCACGCTGGCGCGCAGCCCGTTATCCCGGAGATACTCCTCTAATAGCGCACGGATCTGCGCATCATCATCGACCACCAGGATGTGCGGTGGAATCGTTTCCGACATGCCTGCAACCTCCGGCGCCGGGGCCCGCGCAATCTACCACGAAGTACGCGAGCCCGATTCGTACCACCTTCAAAGCACGAGGTGCGCTGCACCCAGTACTCGCGCCAGTGACTCGGCCAGGTCGCGGCTTTGCAGCGGCTTGTGCAGTACCTCCTGTGCGCCGACAGCTGCTGCGTTCCGCGTCAGCTGCGCACCCCCGTGGCCGCTCATCAGGATAATCGGCACGCCCGGGTGAATCCGCCGAATCTGTCGAGCCAGCTCGGTGCCCACCAGGTCCGGCATCGCCTCGTCAGTGAGTATGAGATCGAAGCGGTCCGGCTCGGCCCGAAACGCTTGCAGCGCCGCGCTGCTCGATTCGAATCCCACGGGCTGGTAGCCGAGGCCGGCGAGCGTCTCCCTGGCGAGCGCCAATAGTGGCCGCTCGTCGTCCACGATCATTACCGTTTCACCGTGTCCGCGCGGCAGCTCGGCGACTGCCTCAACGACGGGCTTTCCGGCTTCGCCGGCCAGTGGTAGCCAAATCTCAAACTTCGTCCCTTTGCCCGGAGTCGTAGCCACGTCAATGGCGCCGCCGAGCTCGGCAACGATGCCGTGCACCAGCGACAGCCCAAGCCCGGTACCCTCGCCCACACCCTTGGTGGTAAAGAACGGATCGAACATGCGCTCCAGCGCGGCAGGCGCGATGCCGGTGCCGGTGTCGCTAACGACGAGCCGCACATACGCTCCCGGGGAGACAGTACCGCGCGAAAGCGAGCGCTGCTCGCTCAACTGGACGCGCTCGAGAGCCACGCTGAGTACGCCACCGCGCTCCATTGCATGAAGTGCGTTGGTACACAGGTTCATCGCCACCTGATGCAGATGCGTCGCATCTCCGATCACCGCCGCGTCACCGGCTGCGAGTGTTTTCTCGAGGCGAATGCCGGCGGGCAGGGAGGCCGCGAGCAGCTCGAGCGTCTCCTCGATCACCACCTGAACGTTCACCGGCAGGCGCTCACCTAGCCCGCTGCGGCTGAAGCCGAGAATGCGGTCAACGAGCGTCTTTGCGCGCCCCGCAGCGTGCATGACATTGTCGAGGTAGCGCCGCATGGCACTGCCGGCAGCGGCATGCTGCTGCGCAAGCTCTCCGTACCCCAGAATCGCGCCGAGGATGTTGTTGAAGTCATGGGCGATACCGCCGGCCAGCGTCCCCATCGCCTCCATCTTCTGCGACTGCCGCAGCTGCGCCTCCAGGTGTTCCTTGTCGGTTTGCGCCTGTTTTTCAGCGGTAATATCGCTCGTCGAACCGACGACCCGATAGGGCTTGCCCGTCACGTCGCGCAGACAACGGCCACGTACGAACAGCCAACGCCACTGGCCGTCAGGCTGATGGCTGCGGTATTCGCACTCATAGCGCGGCGTACGTCCCGCCAAATGATCTCGCAGCGCGGCCTCGACGCGCGATCTGTCATCGGGGTGCATCACGATTTGCGCCAACCAAGCGGCGCGAGTGGTGATGGCACTGTCTGTGCTAAGCCCCGCCCACATTTTCGCCTTCGGCGACAGGGACAGGCGATCCGTGGCGACGTCCCAGTCCCAATATCCCTCGTTCGCTCCTTCCATTGCGAGCGCATAGCGCTCCTCGCTTTCACGCAGCGCGCGCTCGCCGGCCTCGACTCGCCGTAACTGCCGCGACAGACCGGCAATGGCTAGCGCCCCTAGCAAGGTTACGACGAGCGTGCGCAAAGCGAGGCGCAAGGTCTCCTCACGCCACGGTTGCAACGCGACCGCCTCTTCGCGAGTGACCGCGAGCTGCAGCGGCGCGTCCCTCACGCGTGCCACGGCGACGAAGTCCCGCTTGCCGTCGATGGGATTCACGAAGCGCTTGACCTGCGCGATCGATGCGCCCACGAGCTGAGGGAATTTCTGCCCGAGCGCGCTCGGCGTCGGCGGGTTGCGCACCAGCAGCGTCCCGTCATCGCGCAGCAGGTGGATCGCGCTGCCCGCGCCGAGGTTCACGGCTCGATAGAATTGCTCCAGATCTTCGAAGTCGACGACTGCCGTAACGACACCCGCGAATCCCTTGCCATCATCGAGTCGGCGCGAGAGTACTACTCCCGCGCGGTTTTCGGAGCGCGTCACGAGCGGCTCGCTCATAAAGAGCCCCGCCGCGGTGCTATCGCGCTGGGCCATGAAGTACGAGCGGTCGGAGACGTCAAAATCGGCCGCCGGGGATCCGCGCGAGCGGAAGCGCCGTACGCCCTGGGCGTCCGTGATCGTGAGCAAGCGTACCTGGCGCACTCCCGCCGCGCGATTCGCAAGAACCTGGTCCACACGCGCCGGCTCGAGCTGACGGCCGACGGTTTCATACCAGCGCGCCGTATCGCCCAACAGAAGATCGATTCCCTGCCAGGTCCATGCAGTCTGCTCGCCGAGCGCCTTGGCTACGTTATTGAGCTCGCGATCCGTCGCAACGAGAGAATTCTGATACGCGCGCCAGGCGTCGTAAGCGGACGAACCCGCAAACGCAAGGATGACCAGAACGCCGAGCACGAGCGCCCCGAGGCGCAGGCGCCGGAAACGGGTGGCGCGGTCGCGGGGGTAAGAAGAATCGTCTGGTGAGGGCATTCGAATGCGGCTATGCGCTCAACTCGGTGCACCGATGATAGCGCGCACCGCGTCCAGCAGCTCGCCGCGGGTCAGGGGCTTCGCCAGCACCTGCTCGACGCCCGGCATCTGTGCAGTCGTCCCTGTCGCGCAGAGCCCGGAGCGGAACTGCCCCGAGATCGCAATGAGCGGCGTGCCAGGATGTGCGGCCTGAACTTCACGCAGCAGCTGTGCGCCCGCATATTTGGGCATGTAGACGCTGGCGATCACGAGGTCCTCTGAGCCTCCGCGCTGCACGCCGCCCGGAGCGGCCTCACGCACAGGATATCCTGCTTCGCTCAGCCACTCCTTGAGCAGGGCGCGCATGAGGTCGTCTTCCTCGTATATTGCAATGCCTGACATGGTTCGCAAGGAATGTGCGGCAGGCAGTCTTCGAGGTGATTTCGCAGCGTTCGTCTTTTTGTTTCAATCGTAACGCGCGCAGCCGCGGCGAACCGGGGGTCAGGGCTCGACGCTCACGATCGGCGGCCCGTCGGTCATGACACCGATGGCGGCCGCCTGCGGGCAGCCGTGACGCTGCAGGATGCTCAGCGCGTCGGGGACCACTTCCGCTGCGCACGCGATCAACAGTCCGCCCGAGGTCTGCGGATCGCACAGCAGCGCCTGGTGCGCTGCTGCGAGCCGCGGCGCGAGCCGCGCCTCATCCCCGTAGGAGGCCCAGTTGCGGGCGGAGGCCCCGGTGACGCAGCCGGCTTCGGCCATCGAGAGCACATGCTCGAGCAGCGGCACCGCGGCCATTTGCAACCGTGCTCCGAGGCGCGCGCCGCGGCACATCTCGAGCAGATGCCCGAGGAGCCCAAAGCCGGTGACGTCGGTCATGGCGTGAACCCCGGGGAGCCTGGCGAGCTCAGGACCGGCGCGATTTAGGCAGGTCGTCGTATCGATCATCGCGCGGTAATCGCCGGCGGAGAGCTGCTGCTTCTTCAGCGCTGCGGACAAGATGCCTATCCCTAAGGGCTTGCCGAGGATGAGCGCATCGCCGGCCCGTGCGGTGGAGTTGCGCTTGAGATGCCGGGGATCGACCAACCCGATGGCGGCGAGCCCGTAGATCGGCTCCACCGAGTCGATGCTGTGGCCGCCGGCGATCGGGATGCCGGCCTCGGCGCAGATCGCTTCCCCGCCGCGCAGGATCTCGCGGATGACCGGCAGTGGCAGTACGTTGACCGGCATGGCGAGCAGGGCGAGCGCCAGGATCGGTCTGCCGCCCATCGCATATACGTCGGACAGCGCGTTGGTGGCCGCGATGCGTCCGAAATCGAACGGCTCATCGACGATCGGCATGAAGAAATCCGTGGTGGCCACCACGGCCTGGGTCTCGCTCAGCTGATAGACCGCGGCATCGTCGGCGCTCTCCGTGCCGACCAGGAGGGCGGCAAACGGCGCCGGCACCGCGCCCTTGAGGAGGTCCGCGAGCACGCCCGGTGAGAGCTTGCAGCCGCAGCCGCCGCCATGGGAGAGCGACGTGAGGCGCGGTGTCGGAACAGTCGGCGTGGTGCTCATGGCGGTCCCGCCCGCATAGGATATGGCGGAAGGCAGCAGGAGTCGAACCTACCAGGAAGCGTCTGACGCCCCCTCCTGGGTTTGAAGCCCAGCCGCACCACCGGGTACGTGTGCCTTCCACATGCTGTCGGGGCGCAGCACGTGCGCATCGCGCACGCGCCGCGTGTAACCCACGCGATCGAAGAACTCCAGGATCTGGATCGTGCGCTTGCGCCCGAGTCCCACGGCATCCCGGAAGCGGGCGGCATTGACGCCGCCGTGCTCGCCAGTGTCTGCGCCGATCATATCGGCGAGCTGCGCGATGCGCTCACGAGCGTAGAACAGATCGTGCACCACCTGGTAAACCGTGCCCTGTGCGACCTGCTTGCGCAGCACTTCGCGCACGCGCTCTTGCGGCTCGCGCACCGCGGTCGCCAGCTCGCGCACCCAGGGTGGATCGAAGCCTCCGGCGGCGATCAGCGGCTGCAGCTTGCGCGCGAGCAGCTGGTCGCTCTCGGTAAGGGTCACCGTGTGCTCGGGCAGGCGCAGCCAGGCGCCGCTCACGAGCAGCAGCCGCTCGCGCGTCAGCTCTTCGATGAGCGCCCGCCACAGCGCGGCCGGCATATCGGGCAGTGCGATACGGCGCAACCGTCCGACATCCGGTCCGGGCTCGTCGGGGACGTCTGCATGAAAGCGGCGCAGAGCGGCGAGCGCCGCCTCGCGCAGGGATTGCCAGCGGGCGGCCGGCAGCACGAAGTGCTCGCCGCCGGCGGCGGCGACGGTCAGTACCCCGGAAGGCAATAGCAGCCGCTCGGCGGGGCAGCCGGTCAGGCGCACCAGCTCGGACACCTTGAACCCGCAGGCTGCCTGTTGCAGCAAGGGCGCGAGACCCTCGCCTGAGAGCAGCCGCTCGAGCGCCTCGAGATACCCCATACGAGCCGCGCAGCGTCGCTGGCGCGCCGGTGCAAAGGGGTCGAGCACGGTGCCACCGCCGAGCGTGCGCCGGCCCTGTGCGTCGCGGACGATGAACCGATCGCCCGGTACGGCGCAGAGCGGCGTGTCGAACACCAGTTGCGCGCGGGCCGACTCTCCCGCCGCCAGGCCGGGCGCAGTCAGCGGCACCACGTGAGCCACCCGGTGCGCGGTGCCGAGATGCACGTGCAGCGGCGACCACGCCTCGAGGCGCGCGCCGCTGTCCGCGAGCAGAGTCATGCGCACGTCGATCCGCGTGGTCGGTGCCAGGGCGCGCGGATCGGCGAGCCAGTCGCCGCGCGACACGGCGCTCTTCTCCACCCCCGCGAGGTTCAGCGCGCAGCGCTCACCGGCGTGTCCGGCCCGTGCCGCGCGATTCTGGGTGTGGATGCTGCGCACCCGCGCCGCGAGGCCCTTGGGCATCACCGCCAGCGTACCCCCCACGTGCACCTGTCCCGAGAACACCGTCCCCGTCACGATGGTGCCGTGACCGGCGAGCGTGAAGACACGATCCACGGCCAGGCGAAACAGGCCCTGGTCGGGGCGTGCCGCGCCGTGCGCCGCCACCTCCTGCAGGTGCCGACGCAGCGCCGCCGTACCGGGATGATCGGTCGCGGTCGCATCGAGGGCGAACACCGGCGCGACCCGCAGCGCCGTCGGTGCGAGCGCCGCCTGCACCTCCGCGCTGGCTTGCAGCACGCGCCGGGGATCGACGCGATCGATCTTGGTCAGGGCCACGGCGCCCTGCGACACCCCGAGCAGCCCGAGGATCGCCAGGTGCTCGCGGGTCTGCGGCATCACACCGTCGTCGGCGGCCACAACCAGTAGCGCGAAATCGATTCCGCAGGCGCCTGCGACCATGGTGTGCACCAGGCGCTCATGGCCGGGCACGTCGATGAAGCCGAGCACCGCGCCGTCCTCGAGTGGGGTGTAGGCGTAACCGAGCTCGATCGAGATGCCGCGCTCCTTCTCCTCCTTGAGGCGATCGGTGTCCACGCCGGTGAGCGCGCGCACCAGCGTGGTCTTGCCGTGATCGATATGGCCGGCGGTGCCGACGATCATGGAGGCCGGACGCCGATCATGGATGCAGCGCTCCCAGCTGCGCGGCGAATGCCGCCTCGTCGGCGGCCTCGAGGCAGCGCAGGTCGAGCCACAACGCCTTGTCCGCCAGGCGGCTGATCACCGGGCGCGGCAGGGCGCGCAGCATCGCATCGAGTCGCTCGAGACTCGCGCGCCTTGCTTTCACGGTGCGGACGGTAAGACCGTGACTCGGCAACTGCTCGACTGGAAGGGCACCACTGCCGAACTGACTGAACATCGCCGCCTCCACGACCTCGTAAGCCTCCCCCAGCGAGCGCTGCAGCAGCGGGCGCAGCCGTGCGGCCTGCGCGCGCAGCTCCGCGGGCGAGCGCGTGAGCAGCCGCAGGGTCGGCAGCCGCTCGGCGAGAAACTCCGGCGCACGGTACAGCCCCAGCACCGCCTCGAGCGCTGCCAGCGTCAGCTTGCTCACCCGCAGCGCGCGCCGCAACGGATCCCTGCGCAGCGTGCGGATGAGATCGGCGCGGCCGACAATGAGGCCGGCCTGCGGGCCGCCGAGCAGCTTGTCGCCGCTGAAGCAGACGAGGTCGGCGCCGTCGGCGAGCGCTCCACGTACGGTCGGCTCATCGGCGAGGTCGAGCAGTGCGCCCGAACCGAGATCGTCGAGCAGCGGCACGTTATGACGTTGCGCCACCGCTGCGAGCTCGGTGACCGTCGGCTGCTCGGTGAAGCCGACGACGCGGAAGTTCGACTGGTGCACGCGCAGCAACAGGGCCGTCTCGGCACCGACCGCGCGTTCGTAGTCGGCGGCGCGCGTCCGGTTCGTCGTGCCCACCTCGACCAGATGCGCGCCCGAGCGGGCGAGCACGTCGGGGATGCGGAACCCGTCGCCGATCTCGATCAGCTC
>PLEC01000176.1 GCA_003136935.1 Gammaproteobacteria bacterium | reverse complement strand
ACCCAACAGGCCGTCTGCATACAAGGGTGCGGTGGCCGCGACGTCGTAGGTGCCCGCGGTCTCATGCGGCTGGGAGCTCACCACCGTGACGGTAGCGCCGCTCGAAACATAGGTGCCGGCATCCACGGTCCCCGTGGACAGCAGCTGCGGGTTGGCGAGATTCTGATTGAAGGGATCGATGGGACTTGCCTCGATGACATAGGGCACTTCCCCGGAATCAGGCAGTGTCTGGTAGAAGGCCACTTCCGCACCGGCCGGGAGCGGTGAGCCTGCGGGCGCTGCGATGTTGGCGGTGTAGGTCGTCGCAGCGCGCGGGATCAAGGTGCCGATGGAAACCAGGTTCGTCGGCGTGATCGGCGTCAGGTCGCTGCTGGTCGTCGATGCAGTCGTCGACGCAGTCGTCGAAGTGGTCGGGGTCAGCGTGCTCGTGCTGGTGCTGCTGCTGCCGGTGGGCGGGATCTGCACCTGCTTGATGATGATGGTCGCGATGCCGCCGCCGTGGATCACAAGATCGTAGTACGTGATGTTCGAGGAGTTCGCGACCAGCGGATAGAGGGTGAAGCTGCCGTCGGAATTCACCGGCGTGCTGGTGACGACGTAGTGGCGCGTACCGTCGGCGCTCAGCAGCTCGGCGCTCACCTGAATGTCGGGCAGCCCCGAGGCGCCGGTGATATTGCTAGTGAGGTTCGTGAGGGTCAGCGTCCCCTGGATTCCACCGGAGGCCGACAGATCGTAGAGGCTGGCGTGCGAGCTGAGCATCACCGCGGGAGTTCCGGTGGTCGGGCTGGTTCCCCCGTAGTTAAATCCCGTCAGATCGCGCGCGCCGTCGATGCTTAGCGCGAAGTTCACGGTTGTCGTGGTGCTTGACGTGCCCGTCGTGCTGGAAGTGCCCAGCGTGGAGGTCGCAGGCGTCGTAGTCGTCGTGGGCGTGATTGTCGTGGTTGCAGTCGTCGTGGTGCCGGTGGTAGTCGCGGCGCCCAGAGCCGCGCCGATGTTCCCCAGAGGCACCGACACGCCGGCCTGGATCCCGATGCCGCGGTCAGGGTTCAGCAGTTCCAGCGGAAGCTGGTGGGTGGTACCGGCGCTGTCGACGTAGTCCGCTTCGGCGTTGTAGAGCGCACCGAGGGTCTGCGCGGAAACGGTCAGCGGTGTCGAGGCATCGACGGGAATAATCCGCACCTGCGAATACGATCCTGGCGCGAGGTTCAGGTCCGTAACCAGCGTGCCGAAGTTGCCGCCGGAGTCGGTGACCAGGTCCACCGTGGCGGGCGTGGACAGGGGGAATTTCGTCCAGCCGGCATCATCGGGGCCCGCCGTGGCGCTGGCGTTGAACCACACCGCCTGGGCAGTGATGTACACGTGCGAGTACTGCCCGGGGACGTTACCGGTCGCGGATACCTCGGTGCGCGAAGAGCAGCCGGCGAGGACCGCGCACACGAGGAGCGAGGCGCCGAAATAGAGGCGAGTGGGGCGTGCCATACGTAAAATCATGCCCTGAGTTACCCGCTCCCGCAACGCGTAAGCCCATGACAAGTGTGTGAAATTGTTGGCGACCCGGCAGGGTGTGCGGTGCGTCTCAGTGCGAGCTTTCTTCAGAATTGGACGCACTGCAGTAAAGCCTGTAGAGTCCGCGGCGCGAAACCTCCCTCGGGCGCGCGGTCAGCGCCTTGAGTTTCGCTCGCAGTCTGTCCATTGGCGCACTTCGATTCATTAACCGACGCTTCGCGCCTGACCGCCGCAGCAATTGAACCTGAATCTGGCATGTGACCTCACGGTCGCGAACGTCCAGGGCGGGTGCTGCGGGCGAGCTCTTTAACTTGAGGTTTCTTTAACTTATGTCATTTACCGATCTTGGGCTCAAGCCCGAGCTGCTGCGTGCTGTCGCCGAAAAGGGCTACACCACCGTCACTCCTATTCAACGTGAAGCCATTCCCGCGGTGCTCGCCGGACGCGACGTGCTCGCGGGCGCACAGACCGGCACGGGCAAGACCGCCGCGTTCGTGCTCCCGATCCTGCAGAAGCTCGGCGAGGGCAGCGGCAAGGCACCGCGCGCGTTGGTGCTGACGCCCACGCGCGAACTCGCGGCCCAGGTGGCCGAGAGCGCGCACACCTACGGCAAGTACGTGGCCGTGCGCACCGTCGTCGTCTTTGGCGGTGTGAGCGACAAGCCGCAGATCGCAGCATTGCGTAGTGGCTGCGACCTGCTGGTGGCGACACCCGGGCGTCTGCTGGACCTTGCGCAGCAGCGGCTGCTGGATCTGAGCCAGGTGAAATGCCTGGTGCTCGATGAAGGTGACCGCATGCTCGACATGGGCTTCATCCGCGCGATCCGCCAGATCATCAAGCTGCTGCCGCCGCAGCGCCAGAACCTTATGTTCTCGGCCACCTACTCCGATGACATTCGCTCGCTCGCATCACGCCTGCTGCGCGATCCGCTCACCATCGAGGTTGCGCCGCGCAACGCCGCGGCCGAACGCGTGGAGCAACACGCGTACCGCGTGCCGAAGGAACACAAGCGCTCGCTGCTCTCGCATCTGATCGTCAGTGGCAACTGGCACCAGGTGCTCATTTTCACGCGCACCAAGCACGGCGCCAACCGGCTGACAAAGCAGCTGCAATCGACGGGAATTCTCGCCACCGCGATCCACGGCAACAAAAGCCA
>PLEC01000079.1 GCA_003136935.1 Gammaproteobacteria bacterium | reverse complement strand
CGCGCGGCCAAGCTCTCGCGCCGCGCCGGGCGCGTGGGATTTGATTGGTCCGATGCGGGGCAGGTGCGCGCCAAGGTGCTCGAAGAACTCAACGAGGTTGACGCCGCCATCACCGCCGGCGGCACCACCGTCGCGGAGGAGATTGGTGATCTGCTGTTCGCCGTGGTCAGCTGGAGCCGGCACCTCAAGGTGGACGGGGAAGAAGCGCTGCGCGCCGCGAATAACAAGTTCGAGCGCCGTTTCGCGCACATGGAGGAGGCGGCACGCGAACGCGGTCTGGACCTGGAGAACTTGTCAGCCGCCGACTGGGACACGTTATGGCGCGCGGCGAAACTGAACGCCGGCTGAAAAATAGTCACGCTTGAGAAGGCAGTCGCGGCTCGGCGCGCCAATGCGTTACCCTTGTATGACTGATGAGCCGCCCACCATGACCCGACGCCACTTTTCTCTGCTTGTCTTGCTGCCGCTCGTATTCGCACTCGGACCGATAGGTGCGCTGAGCGCCGCGCCCGCGACCGCACCGGCGCCTGCGAGTGCTGTGGGCGCGCCCGCCGCCGGCGGCATGACCATGGATCAGGCCGTCAAGATGGCGGAGAAGCGCTTTCATGCCCGGGTCGTAAAGGCTGAGACGCAGAAGGACGCTGGCCACAACATCTACGTGCTGCGCCTCCTGAGTGACACCGGGCATGTGTGGACGGTGCACGTCGATGCGGCGAACGGCTCCGTCAAGTAGGCGTGAAGGAAGCCCGGGCCGTATGCGCGTACTGGTTGTAGAAGATGAGGCGGCGCTGCGCGATAACCTGAAGGAGCGCCTGGCGGACGCGGGCTTCACCGTCGATGTGGCGCGCGATGGCAAAGAGGGGCTGTTTGCGGCGCTCGAATATCCACTGGATGTTGCCATCATTGACCTGGGGTTACCGAATGTCCCGGGTCTTGAAGTCATCCGCCGGCTGCGCGCCGCGCGCAAGAGCTATCCCATTCTGATCCTCACCGCGCGCGATAACTGGCAGGACAAGGTCGAGGGCCTGCAGGCGGGAGCGGATGATTACGTCGCCAAGCCGTTTCAGTTCGAGGAAGTGCTGGCACGGCTGCAGGCGTTGTTGCGGCGCGCTGGGGGCTGGTCGACCCCGCAGCTCACCTGCGGCCCCGTAGTGCTCGATACGCGTGCCCAGGCCGTGCATGTGAATGGCGCGGCGCTCGAGCTCACCACCTTTGAGTACCGGATTCTCGAGCACCTGATGCTGCGCGCCGGGGACGTGATCTCCAAGACCGAGCTGACCGAGCGGCTCTACGACCAGGACTTCGAGCGCGACAGCAACGTCATCGAGGTGCTGGTCGGCCGGCTGCGCCGCAAGCTCGATCCGCAAGATAAGCTGCGGCCCATTGAAACCCTGCGCGGCCGCGGCTACCGGTTCGCGCTGCCGCGCGACACGAGTTCATAACACCCTCCTGCTGACGCCCACCGTGCATTCGCTAAGCCGGCGGCTGCTTGTCTCGGTGTCCGTGCCGCTGGCGCTGTTCTTCGGCGTGATGATGCTGGTGCTGGACACCGGGTTTCGGGCGCTGTCCGAGCGCTCGATGCAGGAACTGCTGGATTCACAGATGGTGGGGCTGATCGCCGCGGCCGAGCCGCAGCCCAATGGCGGTTACGCACCAGCAGCGCATGCACTCGACCCGCGCCTGGCCACGCCGCGCTCGGGCCTGTACGCGCAGATCCGCTCGCAGCTGCACGAATGGCAGTCACCTTCCAACGCCAAGGCCGACGTGGATTTCGGGCCGCTGCTGGATCACGGGGAGCGCAACACAACCTATGCCAGTTTCGGGCACGATCGGGTGGCGATCGAGAGCCGCGCCATCCAGTTCGAGGACGATCCGAAGGGCCAGCGCACGCTCACGTTCAGCGTCGCGGTGAGTCTCTCGCCCTATGAGGAGCAGTTGTGGCGCTTCCGTCAGGAGCTGGTGGGCTGGTTCATCGGCCTCATGTTGCTGCTGTTGGCCACCCTCGCCGCGCTCATGCAGTGGGTGCTGGCGCCGCTGCGGCGCATGGAGCGCGAGATCCACCAAGTGGAGGAGGGGCGCAGCGAGGCGCTGGGCGCCGGCTATCCGCGTGAACTGTCGGGCGTGGCGAGCAACCTCAACACCCTGCTCGTCGGGGAACGCAGGCGCGTCGCCCGCTACCGCGACACGCTGGGCAATCTCGCGCACGGCCTGAAAACTCCGCTCGCGGTCATGCGCTCCAGCCTGCCGCGCGATGCGCCCGCAGGTCCCATGGGCGCTGAGATTGATCGCATGACGGACATTATCGAACACCAGTTGAAGCGCGCTGCGGCTGGCGGCGCGCTCCTCGGGCAAGCCCCGGTCGATGTGGCGCAGGTGGCCGCTCCACTGCGCGCGGCGCTGCTGCACGTGTATGCGGACAAGGATCTGGCACTGGAGCTGGCGATTCCGGCGGCGTGCCAGTTCATCGGCGACCGCGGCGACCTCACGGAATTACTGGGCAATCTTCTGGATAACGCCTGCAAGTGGTGCCATGGACGCGTGCGCCTCACGGCTGCTGCTGAGGAAAGCGCCGGCCCGCGCGAGCGCCTGTTGCTCGAGGTCGAAGACGACGGCCCGGGGATCTCGGCGCAGGATCGTGAGCGCGTACTGCAGCGTGGCGTGCGGGCGGACGAAAGTGTCCCCGGCCACGGGCTGGGACTCGCGATGGTGCGCGACACCGTGGACCTCTATGGCGGCAGCATGAGCATCGGCTCTTCGCCGTTAGGCGGAGCGCGCTTCACACTGCGGCTGCCGGGCCGCTAGCCGCGGCGACCGGCTAGGTCTTGAAGTCGATGCCCTGCGCGAGCGGCAGCTCGCGGCTCCAGTTCACGGTGTTGGTCTGGCGGCGCATGTAGGCCTTCCAGGCGTCCGAGCCGGACTCCCGTCCGCCGCCGGTGTCCTTCTCACCCCCGAACGCGCCGCCAATCTCGGCTCCGGAAGTGCCGAGGTTGATGTTGGCGATGCCGCAATCACTGCCCGCGGCCGAAAGAAAGGCCTCGGCGTTCTGCAGCCGGTCGGTGAACAGCGCCGACGACAGGCCGTGGGCGGAGGCGTTCTGCGCCTCGATGGCCGCGGCGAGGGAGTCCACGGGGATCACATACAGAATGGGCGCGAAGGTTTCCGACTGCACGATCGGCCAGTCGTTGCTGGCGCGGACAATTGCCGGCTCGACAAAGTTGCCGGCGCCCTTGAGGGCGTTGCCGCCGTATAGAAGCTCGCCGCCCGCTGCACGCACGGCCTGGATTGCCGCAAGGTAACGCTGCACGGCGCCCGGGTCGATCAGCGGCCCCATGAGGGTGCCGTTCTCGAGCGGGTCGCCGATGCGCACCTGCTTGTAGGCGTGGATGAGGCGCTCCTCGAGCTGCGCGGCAATGGCCTTGTGCACGAACACCCGCCGCGTGCTGGTACAGCGCTGACCGGCGGTGCCGACGGCGCCGAACACGATCGCCGCGGTAGCCAGATCCAGGTTCGCCGTCTCATCCACGATCACGGCGTTGTTGCCGCCGAGTTCCAGGAGGCTCTTGCCGAGGCGCGCGGCCACGCGTTCACCCACCTTGCGGCCGACCTCGGTAGAACCTGTAAAGGAGACCAGCGCCACACGCCGGTCTTCGACGAAGCGTGTCGCAAGCTCGGTGCCGCCATCGATGAACAGCTGGAAAATCGGCGGGAGTTTATTGGCCTCCATCACCTTGATGCACAGCTGCTGCACCGCGAGTGCGGCGAGCGGAGTCTTCGGGGAGGGCTTCCACACGCAGGCGTTGCCGCAGATGGCGCCGAGGGAGGCATTCCAGGCCCACACGGCGACCGGGAAGTTGAACGCCGAAATGATTCCAACTACACCGAGCGGATGCCACTGCTCGGACATGCGGTGCTGGGGCCGCTCGGAGTGCATGCTGAGGCCGTAAAGCATGCGCGACTGGCCGACCGCAAAGTCGGCGATGTCGATCATCTCCTGCACTTCGCCTAAGCCTTCCGCGAGGATCTTGCCGTTCTCGAGTGACACCAGCGTTCCTAAGTCCTGCTTGTGACGCCGCAGTTCCTCGCCGAGCAGGCGCACCGCCTCCCCACGCTTGGGCGCCGGCACCTCACGCCAGGCCGCCGCGGCCTGCGTGGCCGAAACAATCACGTCCTCGTACTCCGGGAGGCCCGCCGGGCGCACCTGCGCGATGAGCGTGCCGTTGGCGGGATTGCGTACGTTGATCAGCGTCCCGGGCGCGCCGCGTGAGAAGCCCTGGCTTCCCGACCAGGAGCCCGCGTTCACCGCATCCAGACCTAAGCGGGAAAGCAGCGCGTTCAGATCCGGGGTGCTCATGCGTTGGCAGCCTTCTGGCGGCGCTGCCGCCCGGCTTTGCCCGATACGACCATCTCACCGGAGACATGCTTGGTGCCACCCGGGGCGTAATAGCGGCCGAAGCGGTTGGCGAGGATATCGGTGAGGCGAAACTGTTCCTGCGCCACGAAGCCGTGATAGCGGCCCGGGTGCTCGAGCACGAGGTCCACCACCGCGGTGATCCCGGAGGCGGTACTCACCTGGATGGCCGACCACAACCGCCCGGCGATCACCTGTGGGTAGATCTTGTTGACGTAGCTTTCCTCGCGCAGCTGGCCGTCCTGCTTGCCGGTCACGGCCGCATACACAATGACGACATCCTGCAGCGTCTGCGGCACCGCGTTTTCCAGGATGTGCTTGAGCGTGAGGCGGTCGTGGTTGAGTTTCAGGTCGTTCATGAGCAGGCGCATCTGCTCGCAGTGTCCCGGGTAGCGCATGGTCTTGTAGTTCATGGTCTCGCAGTGCGCGCCATGCGTCTCGGCGAGCGAGCCCAAGCCTCCCGAGGTGTTGAACGCTTCGTAGAGCGTGCCGTCGATCTCGATCTCTTCGAGTCCCTCGAGCGGGGCGACCTCGCGCAGGCGTCCATCGCTGACCGCCTGGCAGGGATTGCCGTACTCGTTGATGAGGCCTTCCGTGGACCAGGTGAGGGAGTACTTCAGGACATTGTTCGGATGCTGGGGCAGGGCGCCGACACGCAGCTTCACCGCGCGCAGCTCATCGAAATGTGTGATGAGTTCGGCCGCCGCGATGCTGATGAATCCCGGGGCAAGGCCACACTGGGGCACGAAGGCCTGGGACGCGCCACTGGCCACGGCACGCACCGCACGGGTGACCTCGACATCCTCGGTGAGGTCAAAGTAGTGCGCGCGCGCCTGGCGGGCCGCCTTCGCGACCCCCAGATTGCAGTAGTACGGCAGGTTCGAGACAACCGCATCCACCGGGTGGGCCTTCAGATGCGCCGCCAATGCCGCGGTATGCGTAGCATCCACCGCGAAGGCGGCGAGGTTCCCCGCCCCGTGGGCCCGTACCACCGCGTCCGCGGTGGCGCCGTCCACGTCGGTCAGCTGGACCTGGTAGGAGCCGGACTCGGCCAGGAGACCGGAGACCAATGCGCCGATCTTGCCGGCGCCGAGAATGAGTACGCGGTGCATACGTGCCCCTTGAAAAGGGGCGCATTCTGCCCTCGATGAGGCCGGCGCGCCAGCGACCCCGGGACCGGCCTGAATCAGGGGCTTAGCGTGCTAGCATCAATAGCATGCGATCCCCCGAAACCAGCTCCTGGCACGCCGCCAGCTGGCAGGCCCGCCCCGCCCAGCAGCAGCCGACCTATGGCGACGCCGCGGCGCTCGAGCGGGCGGTGGCGCATATCTCGCGCCTGCCGCCGATTGTCGTGTCCTGGGAGGTCGAGGCACTGCGTGAGCGGCTTGCCAGCGCACAGCGCGGTGAGGCGTTCCTGCTGCAGGGTGGGGACTGTGCCGAGGTGTTTGCCGACTGCGAGTCCGACACCATCACCAAGAAGCTGAAGATCCTCCTGCAGATGAGTCTCGTGCTGCTGCACGGGCTGAAGAAACCCATCGTGCGCGTCGGACGCATGGCGGGCCAGTATGCCAAGCCGCGCTCGCTGGATACCGAGACGCGCGACGGGGTGACGCTGCCGAGCTATCGCGGTGATCTGGTGAATCGCCCGGAATTCACTTTGAGTGCGCGCACCCCGGATCCGGAGCTGCTGCTGCGCGGGTACGAGCGCGCGGCGCTGACCCTGAACTTCGTGCGTGCGCTGGTGGAAGGCGGCTTCGCCGATTTGCACCACCCGGAGTACTGGGACTTAGGCTTCGTGCAGCACGCGCCGCTCAAGGAAGCCTATCAGCGCATCGTGGGCTCGATCGGGGACGCCCTGGATTTCTTCGAAGGCATCAGCGGCCGGCAGATACACGAGGCGACGCTGGTGGATTTCTACGCCAGCCACGAAGGGCTGCACCTGCACTACGAGCAGGCCCAGACCCGCTTCATCCCACGCCAGAACCGCTGGTACAACCTCTCGACACACATGCCCTGGATTGGTATGCGCACCGCGGGACTCGACGGCGCACACCTGGAGTACTTCCGTGGGATTTCCAACCCCATCGGGGTGAAGGTCGGCTCGGCCATGGACGCGGCGTGGCTGCAGGGACTGGTCACGACGCTGAATCCCCAGAACCAGCCCGGGCGGCTGACGTTCATCCACCGCTTTGGCGCCAAGGACATTGCCGCAGCGCTGCCCAAGGCCATCGAGGCCGTGCGCCAGACCGGGCAGACGGTGCTGTGGGTCTGCGACCCGATGCACGGCAACACCGAGACCACCACCGGCGGCATCAAGACACGCCGCTTCGAGAACATCCTTAAAGAGCTCGATCTCGCCTTCCGCATTCACGCCGACTTAGGCTCGTACCTGGGCGGCGTACACATCGAGCTCACCGGCGAGGATGTGACCGAGTGCACCGGCGGGGCGCGTGGACTCACCGACCATGATCTGCAGCGCGCCTACCGTTCGAGCGTGGATCCGCGCCTGAATCACGAGCAGGCGCTGGAGCTGGCGATGCTGATCGCCGAGCGCAGTCAGAGCCGGCGCGCCGAACGGCGCACGTAGCAGGCACTTCCCGGCATGGCTTATCAGCACATCACCGTTCCGGCAGATGGGCAGAAGATCCGCATCAATGCGGATTTTTCACTCAGCGTGCCCTTCGAACCCATCATTCCGTTCATCGAGGGCGATGGCATCGGCGTTGATGTGACGCCGGCAATGCGCCGCGTCGTCGATGCGGCGATCGAGCGGGCCTACGGTGGCAGGCGCCGTATCCGCTGGATGGAGGTCTACTCGGGGGAGAAAGCCGCCGCGCGCTATGAGCAGTGGTTTCCGGATGAGACGCTGGAGGCCCTGCGTGAGTTCGTGGTCTCCATCAAGGGGCCGCTCGGCACGCCGATCGGCGGCGGCATGCGCTCGCTCAATGTCGCCATGCGCCAGAACCTCGACCTCTACGCCTGCGTGCGACCGATCCGTTACTTCCCGGGCGTCTCGAGCCCGATGCAGGACGCGAGCCTGACCGACATGATCGTGTTCCGCGAAAACACCGAAGACATTTACGCGGGCATCGAATGGCCGGCGGGCTCAGCGGAGGTGCACAAGCTGATCGCGTTTCTGCAGCAGAGCCTCAACGTGACGGCAATCCGCTTCCCCGACAGCTCCGGCATCGGCATCAAGCCGGTCTCCAGAGAGGGCAGCCAGCGGCTGATCAGAAAGGCGATCCAGTACGCCATTGAGAATGATCGCGTGTCGGTGACGCTGGTTCACAAGGGCAACATCATGAAGTTCACGGAAGGCGCGTTCCGTAACTGGGGCTACGAGCTGGCGCGCGATGAATTCGGTGCGCGCCCGATCGGGCCGGGCCCCTGGCTGTCGTTCGCCAGCCCGCTCACCGGCCGGGACATCGTGGTGAAGGATGTGATCGCCGACAACTTCCTGCAGCAGGTGCTGCTGCGCCCCGAGGAATACGACGTCATCGCGACGCTCAATCTCAACGGCGACTACGTGTCCGATGCGCTCGCCGCCCAGGTCGGGGGCATCGGCATTGCCCCGGGAGGTAACATCGGGGATGGGCTCGCGGTCTTCGAGGCGACCCATGGCACCGCGCCGGGGTTCGCCGGCAAGGACCGGGTGAATCCCGGCTCGCTCATCCTGTCGGCCGAGATGATGCTCAGGTACATGAAGTGGGGCGAAGCGGCCGATCTCATTATCAAGGGTGTGACTCACACCATCGCCAGCAAGGAACTCACCTACGATCTCGCGCGCCTGCGCGAGGCGATCAAGGCGCCCAAGCGTGAGCTCGCGGCGCGCAAGAACGTGGAGGAGGACCTGCAGCGGCTGATTCCGGGCGCGACGCTCATGAGCTGCTCGGGATTTGCGACCGCGATCATCCGCCACATGGATGACTGAACGGCCTACAGGGGCGCAGCCCGCATCGCCCGCCATTTACGACCGCGAGTGCGTGCGTTGCCCGCGGCTCGCGCAGTTTCTGCGCGAGACGCGGGATCACCACCCGGACTACTGGGCGCGGCCCGTACCCTCGTTTGGCGCGCCCGCGCCGTTGATCCTCATCGTGGGACTTGCCCCCGGCATGCATGGCGCCAACCGCACCGGCCGGCCCTTCACCGGCGACCACGCGGGGATCCTCCTGTATCAGACGCTGTATGAATTTGCGCTGGCGAGCGCGGCGGTGGCGACTTGCGCCGCCGACGGACTTCAATTGCTGAACACCCGTATCGCGAACGCGGTCAAATGCGTGCCGCCCGGCAACAAACCGCTGCCGCAGGAGATCCGTTGCTGCAACGCGTATCTTGCGAGCGAGCTTGGCGAGCTGCCGACAGTGCGGGTGTACCTCGCCTTAGGAAGAGTGGCGCACGATGCCGTACTGATGGCGAAGGGACTCAAGCGCGGGGATTACCCCTTCGGGCACGCCCGCGAGTACCCACTCGGGGCGGACAGCTGGCTCCTCGACTCCTATCATTGCAGCCGCTACAACACCTCGACACGGCGTCTGACGACTGAGATGTTCCGGCAGGTTGTGCGCCGCGCCTGCACGCTCGCGGGACTCGCCGATGTTTGATCATAAGCAATACATCGCCTCGCTCCCCCGCCGTCCGGGGGTGTACCGCATGTTCGGCGCGGATCAGGAACTGCTGTACGTCGGCAAGGCCAGGAGCCTCAAGGACCGGGTCGGCAGCTACTTCGTTGCCGGCAACGTGCAGCCTAAGGTGCAGGCGCTGGTGCGCCAGATCACCGCCATCGAGGTCACGGTCACCAACTCCGAAACCGAAGCGCTGCTGCTTGAATACAATCTCATCAAGGCACACAAGCCGCGCTTCAACATCGTGCTGCGCGATGACAAGAGCTACCCCTATATCCACCTCGACACCGCGCATGAGTTTCCGCGCCTGGTGTTCTACCGCGGCTCGCGCAGCGCCGCGGGGCGCTACTTCGGCCCCTTCCCGAACGCGGGCGCGCTGCGTGACACGCTCAACCAGCTGCAAAAGCTCTTCCGTATCCGCAACTGCCGTGACAGCTTTTTCGCCAACCGCAGCCGGCCGTGTCTGCAGCACCAGATTGGCCGTTGTTCGGCGCCGTGCGTCGGACTCATCAGCCGTGAGGACTACGCCGAGGACATTGCCGCGGCTGTAAAGGTGCTCGATGGACACAGCGACGAGGTCAATGCGCAGTTGCAGGCGCGCATGGCCGAGGCGGGCAGCCGCCTGCAGTTCGAACGCGCCGCGCAGGTGCGCGATCAGCTCGCAGCCCTGAAGCGCATCCAGGCGCAGCAGGTGGTGACCGCCGAGGCTGAACGCGACGTGGACGTGTTTGCACTGGTCGAAGAGGGCGGCGAATACGCACTGGGTGTGATGCTGATCCGCGGTGGCCGCAATCTCGGTACCAGCAGCTACTTCCCGCGCGCGGTGCTCGCCGAAGCCGGCGACGCTCTGACCTCTTTCATCATGCAGTACTACGCGGACAGCGAACTGCCCGCGGAGGTGCTGACCGACCGGCGCCTGGAGGACGCGGCCGCGCTCGCCGGAGCGCTCAGTGGCCGGGCTGCGCGCGCGGTGCAGGTGCGCCAGCCGGTGCGCGGCATGGGGGTGAGGTGGGTAGAACTTACGCGTGACAACGCACTGCAGGGACTGCGCATGCGCTTCACGCAGCGCGCGGGCATGGAGGAGATGCTCGCGGATCTTGCACGCGCACTGGATATGCCGGAGCCGCCTGCGCGCATGGAGTGCTTTGACATCAGCCACAGTGGCGGGGAGGGCACGGTCGCCTCCTGCGTGGTGTTCGGGCCGGAAGGTCCGCTCAAGAACGAATACCGCCGTTTCAATATCGCTGGCATTACTCCCGGGGATGACTACGGCGCGCTGCGCCAGGCGCTCGAGCGGCGCTACCGCCGCGTGGGCGAGGGCGAAGTACCGGCTCCGGACCTGCTCCTGATCGACGGCGGGGTGGGACAGATTGGCCAGGTGCACGGGGTTCTTGAGGGGTTGGGATTTGGTGATCTGGAACTCGTGGGGGTCGCCAAGGGGCCCGATCGGCGTCCCGGCCAGGAGCGGCTGTTCGTATTTGGGTCACCGACCGCGGTGATTCTCGAGGCGCGCTCGCCGGCCCTGCGCCTGGTGCAGAGGATTCGCGATGAGGCCCACCGCTTTGCGATCACCGGGCATCGCAAAAGGCGTGCACGCCGCTATCAGGAGTCGGTGCTGGAGGTGGTCCCGGGTCTGGGACCCGCCAAGCGCCGGGAGCTGCTCAGGCATTTTGGCGGACTGCCGGAAATCATGCGCGCCGGCATCGCGGACCTGACACAAGTGAAGGGAATCGGCGCGGCACTCGCGCGAAGTCTTTATGATCACCTGCACCCGGGTTCCTGAAGGCCGCTGATGCCCTGGAATGTGCCCAACACCCTGACGTGGCTGCGCATCGCGGCGATCCCGCTCATCGTGCTGCTGTTCTACATGCCGTACCCGTGGGCCGACCCGGCCGCGGGCCTGCTGTTTGCGGCGGCCGGCGTTACCGATTCACTCGACGGTTACTTTGCACGGCGGCTTGGCCAGACCTCGCGTCTCGGCGCCTTCCTTGACCCGGTCGCGGACAAGCTCATCGTCGCTGTCGCGCTGGTGCTGCTCGTCAGCCGGGACCCTCGCGCGCTTATTGTGCTTACCGCCGCGGTAATTATTGGCCGTGAGATTACGATTTCAGCGCTGCGGGAGTGGATGGCGGAGATCGGTGCGCGGCGCAAGGTGGCCGTATCCCTCCTGGGGAAGTACAAGACCATCCTGCAGATCATCGGGCTGTCGCTGATGCTGTTCCGCGGGCGGCTGCTGGGAGTGCTGCCGACATACGACCTCGGCGTGTGGCTGACCGTTGTCGCTGCTGCGGCGACGCTCGTGTCCATGGTCGCGTATCTGCGCGCGGCGTGGCCTGAGCTAAGACGTTAGAAAGATCTCTTAACTCACTGTATATTAATGGGTAAGCAGGCGGCTTCCTTGCCCTGTGCGAACCTCAAGGCCGATTGCCCTCGCCTTGACTTCTCAGGGGGTGTACATAGAATCCGCGCTCCTCGTTCGGATGCGGGAATAGCTCAGTTGGTAGAGCACGACCTTGCCAAGGTCGGGGTCGCGAGTTCGAGTCTCGTTTCCCGCTCCAAATTTTATCTTACAGTCGTGGCATCTAAAGAGTGCGTTCGACACGACCAATTACTTCTTGCATAGGGACGATGCTTCGGGCCTCGCTCCCGGTACGTACGGAAAGCAGAGCGCCTCGTAATACGAAAGATCGTGTTCGGTCGGTTCGAATCCAGACGGCAGTAGTCGATGCGAGCGCGTCTGGAAGTAGGCAATGCTTGCGTCCCGCCACCATTTGGCTTCCTTCTCCTGGATCGCCAAGAACGAGCTCACTTGTTCGAAACGCTCGGAATCAATCGCGCCTTGGAGGCTTGACCATGTTTGACGCATGTCGCTAACCGATTGAACACCGTGCGTGTAATGCATGACGAGCTCGTCCCACAGTGTGTTTCCGGATCTCATTCTGTAGTCCCAAGGAACATGGTGGAACCAGAGCAGAAGGCGCTCAGGCGTGCGCTTGAGGCTGGAGAACTCGGCGGCTACCTGCGGTGCGTACTGGGCGACGGCATTACTGCCAGTGACAGTGCGGTCGAAACCAATCCCTTTCTCGTCCGCACGAGCGAAGTAGGTCGAAGTCCAGCCGGCCTCCGGACCGCCGGTCGACCAGGGGGCGGGCCCATAATGGGACCGTGACATCTGATGTGTTAATCCCAGGGGCGTCATGTAATTCACCGCGGCTTCGCGCGAACCCATCATCATGGCGACCACGCGTCCGACGAAGGCGGGGTCGTTCGAAAAGGTCATCCGCACCCATTCCTCGGCGATGGCGCGAGAGGACAGAGACGCGTCCCAGGCCAGCCGCCCGAAGCCGTACCAGTTGGCTTGATCGAAATGCGATCCGGTCCAATTCCGGTCCGAACCGACATTGGCGACTCCTGCGATGCCCGTGATCCGGTGCGGGAACAGCGAGCCGTCGACGACCTTCGCGACCGTCGAGCCGGGACCGGCGGCGTAGGTGTCGGTTCGGAGCACTTCTTCAATCAAGGGCCCAAGAAAGACCAAGTGGGTGGCGAATCCCAAATATTCCTTGGTGAGCTGCACCTCCAGCATCGTCGAGGTTTTCGGCATGGCGCCGAACAGCGGGTGGAATGGTTCGCGGGGCTGAAAATCAATGGGGCCGTTTTTGACTTGAATGGTCACGTTATCGCGGAAGCTCCCATCGAGCCGCTTGAAGTCCTCGAAGCCTTGTTTGGCACGATCATCGCCCCCGGCTCGATAGACGAACGCGCGCCACATGACGATTCCGCCATGCGCTGCCAAGGCGTCCGCGAGCATATTCGCGCCGTCGGCGTGGGTGCGCCCATAGTCCTGCGGACCCGGCTCGCCTTCGGAATTTGCTTTGACGAGGAAGCCCCCGAAGTCCGGAATTAGCCCGTAGATTTCGTCCGCTTTGCGTCGCCACCAGTCCTGCACGCTTGGGTTCAGAGGATCGGCCGTCTGGAGACCACCGATTTCAATCGGTGCGCTGAACTTCGCGGTCAAATAGACGCGGATTCCATAAGGCCGAAAAACGTTAGCCAGTGCAGCAAGCTTACCCAGGTAGGGACTCGTCAGACTGACCGAACTGGCGTTGACGTTGTTTGGAACCGTACCGTTGATACCGACCGATGCGCACGCCCGCGCGTAATCGATGTAGCGCGGATCAATATAGTCGGGCAGTTTGTGCCAATCCCAGATCGATTCGCCGGCATAACCGCGTTCGACGCTCCGGCCCAAATTGTCCCAATGATCGAGAATCCGATAGCGAACGCGAGGTGCCGATAGCACCTGAATGTTCTGCAGACTCTGGCCAGTCTGTAGCAGGCGCAGAAAGGAGAATGTGCCGTATAGAACGCCGATATCGCTATTGGCGGCGATCAGAATGGTCGGATGTCCCTCGTACGTAAGGCTGCGAACGACGTAGCCCTCCGCCCCTAATTGGTCCCACTTCACCTCCAATTGACGAATAATTGGTAAGGAGCGAGGTGTTCCGATGAGGATGCTTCTGTCCTTTGTGACCGTAGGCGCGATCGCCGGGGACGCACCCAGGAGTCCGAATAGGCCGCGCGTCAACTCACTCACTGCGGCGGTCAATGTGGGAGAGGGCGTCCCGGCGACAATTTCAGTAGTGGATTCTCGGGACGCTTCTAGCTGCCGCGTCCCGATCGGCTTGTAGCGAAGCCACAATTCGTAGCCGTCCTCAGCCCGTGACTGTGACGCGATGCAAAGCGACGCGACCAGCAGACATGCGTATGCGGTTAGTGGGCGCTTCCCATTGACTGCCGAGTTCATGATCCGGCGAGCATGCTTTGTAGCGCTTGCGCCAGTTAACCTGGTACGTGGTCGAGTTGGGCCTGCTGCGCCGATGGCGTGCTCCAGCCAGATTTCACGCCCCAGCTGAAGAAGATCAGGCCCAGCACGGCGACGACCAGCAGATCCCAACCCCATTGCAGATAGTCGCGTCCGCCAAATCTCCCGCTGCCGGCCCACGACACCGCGGCGATGGTGGGCAGATAGACGATGAGCCACCACGCCGCGCGCAGCTGGCGTGCAAAATCCTGCCGACCGCTTCGGAGCTGATAAAAGAGGTATATCGGCAGCGCGGCGATGATCACCAGAATCACTTCTCCGGTGAGCGGCCATTTGGCCCAATACATAACCTCCGTCGCCAGAACGAACGCGAGCGCGGCGATTACCGGTAAGCCGGGGACGCGCAACGGTCGATGCATCCTCTGGGCAGTGCGACGCAGCGTCATCGCGCTGATCGGGCCCGTCACGTACGAAATGATCGTGGCAACAGAAATGACCGCTGCCAACGTACCCCAGCCGCGGAAGAAAAACAGGAAGATAAAAGACACGGCGAGGTTGAGCCACATCGCGTTTCTTGGAATGCCATACACCGGATGCAGCTTGCCAAACAGCTTTGGCAGCACCCCGTTGCGCTCCATCCCGTAGATGATCCGTGCCGTGGTCGCGGTGTAGGTAATGCCCGTGCCGCTCGGACTCACAAATGCGTCCGCGTACAACAGCATCGCCAGCCATTGCAGGTTCACGATCAGCGCGAGTTCGGCAAACGGTGAACGCAGATCGATCCCGTGCCAGCCCGCCTTGGCGAGCATCGCCGGGGGCACCGCTCCCAGGTATGCGACCTGCAGGATCACGTAGATCACGGTGGCGAGCGCGATCGAGCCCAGCACGGCGAGGGGGATACGCGCCGGGTTGCGCGCTTCGCCGGCGAGGTTAATCGGGCTTTGAAACCCATTGAAGCTGAACACGATGCCGGCAGTCGCTACCGCGGTAAGGACGGCTGCAAAGTCGGTGGCGTGGCCGCTGCCGCCGTTTATGCCGACGCTGAAGTTCTGCGCGTGGAAGCCGCTGGCGATCAACGCCAGTCCGGTGGCAGCCGGAACAACCAGCTTGAAGAGGGTAATGGTGGAGTTCGAACGCGCGAATAGTCGCACGCTCCAGAAGTTGAGAAGGAAGTAGATGATCACCAGTGTCGCTGCGATGAGGAGACCCGCGGGCGTCAGTTCGCCGTGGCCATCGGGTAGGTGGACGTACAGATCGCGCGCCCACTGATAGGGCCATGACGCCATGTATTGGACGGACGCTTCAGCTTCAACCGGAAGCACCGAGACGATTGCAATCCAGGTCGACCAGGCGGCGATGAATCCTACGAGCAGACCGTGAGAAAAGTGGGCGTAGCGAACCATGCCGCCGGACTCAGGGAACATCGCCCCGAGTTCTGCGTAGGTCAGCGCCACCGTGGTGACGATCAGGGCTCCGAGCACCCACGCCCAGACCGCCGCGGGACCGGCGAGGCCGGCCGCGCGCCACGCACCGAACAGCCAGCCCGATCCGATGATCGAGCCTAAGCCTGTGAGCATCAGGGCGAAGGTGCCGACCTGGCGGCGGATCGGGGTCGGTGAACTCATGCCGTGGCGCTCACGGCGCGCTTCAGAATCCGAACAGAATCGCCGCCTTCTGCAGCGTCACCCACACGCCCCACGCGATGGGGATTCCGACTGCCAGCCACGCCGCCGTGAGTTGCCAGGTGGGCGTTCGGGTTGTGACCTTTGGGATCCAATCGCCTGCCTTATGGGCCGCGGCTGCGGCGCTCCTGCCGCTCGCATCCAGCGCCGCGATCTGCTCGGGTGTCATGTAATTCTTCTCGGCCACGGGCCGGATCAGGAGATTACACACGAAACCCAATGCCAGGAGGGCTGCCAGGATGTACATGGTGATGCTGTATACCTGCGCGCGCGGCACACCGTGGTTCAACTGATACTCGCGGATGTAGTTCACCAACACCGGCCCGAGGACGCCGGCCGCCGACCACGCCGTCAACAGGCGCCCGTGAATGGCGCCGACCATCTTGGTACCAAACAGGTCCGCCAGATATGCCGGCACCGTGGCAAAGCCGCCGCCATACATCGAGAGGATGATGCAGAAGAAGCCCACAAACAGCGCGAGGTTCCCTGCGGCGGCAATCCACGGAATGGACGCGTAGAGCGCCAGCCCCAGAAGCAGGAACACCATGTAGGTGGCTTTGCGGCCGATGTAGTCTGACGTCGACGCCCAGAAAAAGCGGCCGGCGATGTTGAATAGAGACAGCAGGCCGGTGAAGCCCGCCGCAATGGCCGCGATGGTGCTGAGCTGTTTCGGGTTGAGTTGATCAAACGCGGCCTTGACGCCGATGAGCTTGCCGGCAAACACCTCCTGCAGAAGCGGTGACGCCATGCCGATGATGCCGATGCCGGCGGTGACATTAAGAGCGAGCACGGCCCACAACAGCCAGAACTGCGGGGTGCGGGAGGCAACGTTCAGGTGCACCTGACGATCCGTCACGAGCGCCTTGGTCTTGCCGGCGGCCGGGGGTTGCCAGCCTGCAGGCTTCCAATCCTCGGCGGGCACGCGATAGCCGAGCGAACCTGCGATCATGAACACGAAGTAGCCGGCGGCCAGTACGAGAAACGTCTGCCACACGCCGACCGAGGTCGGGGTGGCGAAATGCTTCATCAACAGGTCCGCAAGCGGCGCGCCAATCATCGCGCCACCGCCAAATCCCATGATGGCCATGCCCGTGGCCATGCCGCGCCGGTCCGGGAACCATTTGATGAGCGTCGAAACAGGCGAGATGTAACCTAAGCCCAATCCCAGGCCGCCGATGATTCCCGAGCCTAACCACATCAGCCACAGCTGGTGCCCGACGACGGCGAAACTGGAAATAACCAATCCTCCGCACCAGCACAAAGCGGCGACGATGCCGGCCTTGCGGGGGCCGACGCGCTCCAGCCAGCCACCCCACAGCGCTGAGGCCGTGCCGAGGAAGACAAAGAAGAGGGTGAACATCCACCCCATCAGGGAAATCTGCCAGTCGCAGTGGGTAGTGGTAATGGTTGCGAAGAACCCAAGGTCCTTCGGACACGCGATCGGCTTGGTGAGGCCAATGGCCCTGTGCAGCGGCAGCCAGAACACCGAAAAGCCGTAGGCCATGCCGATACACAGATGAATTGCGAGGGCGCAGGGGGGAACCAGCCAGCGGCTGTATCCGGGTCCGGCGACGATGCGCTCCCTGTCGAGGAATCCCGGCCGGGCAGTGACGTTTGCAGCGGACATCGCGCGCTCCTTATTATTGGATCCGACCGTACAGACGAGGCGACACCCCGCAGGCAATCGACGCATTCTTTCCTATTTGTTACGCTGCGCGCCACTGCAATCGAAGCGAACGCCCCGCAGGCGCCAGAGCCTCGCGGGGTTTAATGGTTTGGGGCCCGCGCTCCGCCGATTCGCCTCACCTCAAATGGCTAGGTGGCAGAGTGGTCATGCAGCGGCCTGCAAAGCCGTCTACGCCGGTTCGATTCCGACCCTAGCCTCCAGATCACTGTCCGACGCCGTCCCTCCGTGTCCCGCGTTGTCGCGTAACACACTGTTTTACGTATGAAACTGTCCGTTCGTGGTCATTGGCGTTCACGGGCAGCGTTCCTTTGACGAGGGTAAAAAGCAGGGGTATGGTCGATCTAACATTTTGCATACCCCAGTTTTGTGGCCTTCCTCACCGAAACTCGAATTCGCGCTGCGAGAGCGTCTGACCGGCCGTATAAGCTGTTTGATGAGCGCGGACTCTTCATGCTCGTGACGCCTCCGGGCGGTCGCCTGTGGCGCTTGCGCTATCGCATGCACGGGCGGGAGAAACTCCTCTCCCTGGGGGCGTATCCCGACGTCACCCTCAAGCGTGCGCGAGAGAAGCGCGACGAAATGCGCAAGCTGATCGCCGATGGCATTGACCCGTCCGACAAACGCAAGGCCGAACGGGGAGCGCAAGCCGATACGTTCGAAGCAGTCGCCGCGGAGTGGCTTGCCCTTCAAAGCCAGGCCCTCTCATCGGAAACCATGTCCATTCTCGGCACTCGTCTGAGGAGCTTTCTTTACCCGTACATTGGCCATCGCCCGGTGGGGGCGATTACCGCGCAAGAACTCCTCGCCGCGCTCCGTCGGATCGAGGCACGCGGCAGAAACGAAACCGCCCACCGCGTGCGCGCCTTGGCGGGAAGGGTGCTGCGCTTCGCGGTCGCCACTGGGCGCGCAGCCCACGACGTCGCCGCGGATCTAAGGGACGCTCTGGCGCCCGTGAGGTCACGCAACTTCGCGTCGATAATCGACCCCGGCCGCGTAGGCGAACTCATGCTTGCGATCCACAGCTACGACGGCCAGCCGGTCACTGCGCTCGCGCTCAAGCTCGCACCCCTGGTGTTCGTTCGGCCCGGCGAGCTGCGCGCCGCCGAATGGTCCGAGTTCGATCTGGCTAAGGCGGAATGGCGGATCCCCGCTACGCGGATGAAGATGGGGGAGCAGCACATTGTGCCGCTCGCGCGTCAGGCGATCGGCATATTGCGGGAACTCCAACCTCTCTCGCGCGGAGGTCGCTATGTGTTCCCGTCACTTCTCACCCGCGACCGGCCGATGTCGAGTAACACGATCAATCACGCTTTGCGGCGTCTGGGTTTCGCCGGCGATGAGCAGACCGGTCACGGATTTCGCAGCATGGCGAGTACGCTGCTCAATGAGCAGGGCTTTCCGCCTGACGTGATAGAGCTGCAGCTGGCGCACAGCGAGCGCAACAAGGTGAGGGCGGCCTACAACAAGGCTCAACGCCTCCCCGAGCGCCGTAAGATGATGCAGGCGTGGGCTGACTATCTCGACGGCTTGCGTCTCGGCAAGGAGTTGCCCCGTCTGTCATAGACGCGGGAGAGATCTCGACGCCATGAACCATTCCAGTTCAAAGGACCTCTTGGAGAGCCGGCTGACGACGGCCGGCGATCTTCTACGGTCATACCGATCAAACGTCGCTTGCCCTAAAGTATCCACTCGGATACATTCGCCTTGAACACGATACAGCGCACTGCCGAGTTCGATCGATGGCTCGGAGCTTTGCGAGACGGTAAGGCGAAGGCCCGAGTTCTCGCGTGCATTGTCTCCGCACAGCATGGCAATTTCGGGGACTCTAAAGCCATCGGGGAGGGGTGAGCGAGATGCGGATCGATGTCGGTCCGGGCTACCGGCTCTACTTCATGCGCCGCGCAGAAACCGTGTATCTCTTGTTGGCCGGCGGCGACAAGTCGACGCAAGTGCGAGACATGGGGCGAGCAAAGACGATGGTGCGCGAACTCAAGGAGAGCGGTGCGCACTAGGAGCGGAAGAATGGCGAAGCGAAAGAGTCGACTGGGAATTGCGCCGTTTGACGCGGCCGAGTATCTGGACAACGAGGAGGTCATTGCCGAGTACCTCTCGGCCGCTTTGGAGGACTCCAATCCCGATGTGTTCCTGCAGGCCGTGGCGGATGTTGCCAAGGCGCGGGGTTTTTCCGAAGTGGCAAAGGACGCAGGCCTGGGAAGGGAGAGCCTCTACAAGGCTCTCGCGCCAGGTGCAAAGATCCGATACGAAACGGTACGCAAGTTGCTTGATTCTCTTGGCGTGCGGTTGACGGTGACGACGCCCTGATGACGAACTCCAGGGCGTTGGATAGGCGACTCCGAAGCTGCCCGTCATGAATGGCGGCTATCCTGAAGCGAAAACTACGATCTAGTCCGATCTCCCTGGTATTTCGACGGCGAGCGGACCTCTCCGCAGCGGGCTGCCGACGTCACGACAATCTCAGGTGGCGGCCAATTTCGCGATGGCGTCCGCATGGATGCCGGCGCAGTCGATGAGCGGAAATTCTGTGTCTCGCTCGTTGAACGCCAGTGCGAGATCGGTGCCTCCGAGCATGATTGCCTCGACGCCAGATTCCTTAAGCAACTGTTTGCTGACCGCGGTGAAAACCGCGCTTTGAGCTGCTGTAACGATGCCGGACGCTGCTATCGCAACATAGGCGTCGTGCACATCTTCCAGATCCTGGCCGCTGGGCGGGACGACTTCAACACCGGAAACGCTTCCATAAAGGCGCGTCTCCATCACCGTGCGGGTTCCGAGGATGCCGATCCGTTTGAAGGCTCGTTGTGCAATGGCTCGGTTAACTTCGGAAATCATGTCGACGACGGGTAGCACGGACGACGCCTTGAACGCGTCGATACAGAAGTGGCCGGCGACGGACGTGACAGCGACACACTCGGCCCCTGCCGCCGCCAAGCGGTTGGTCAGCTTCATATAGATGGCGACTTGGCTAGCGGCGTCATTACTTGCGAGATTCCGGAGGAGCGTTGGTGTGTCGGCATGCACGATCGTCAGCTCAAGCGCCACCTTCTTGCTGGCAAACGTTGAAATCAGGCGCCGATAGTAAAAATCAGTCGCCGCAGGGCCAATCCCTCCGATAAGGCCAATATGCATTTACCAGCTCTCCACGAATCAATGCCCTGTCGCGGCAACCCACAGATTACGATGCCAACAGTCAAAAACCGTTTCGAAAACGATCAGGAGAGTTTGCGCTGAGCGTTTTAATCCGACATGCCATCGGGCCGCGCGTCAACCGTACGTAAGATCGGTGCTCTGTCCGACCTCGATNNCGGATGTAGCAGCGAATCTCGCCGTACTTGGGAATCGGCTTTGTGATGAACTCGGCCCCTCGACTCTTCCACAGTTCATAGCACGCTTGAATGTCCGCAACGCGGATGTTCAAAAAGCTGTTGATGTGATTCGGGTCGGGGACGCTGAGCGTTACCGTCGGCTTATCCGGGGTCGGCCCGCCCCCAACGTTCAGAATCATCCAGATATTCGCAAGCTGAAGGTACCCAGGCGCGTTGCCGTCACCCAGGCTCAGAATGCGAGCGCCGAAGACCTTTTCGTAGTAGCGAGCTGATCGCTTGATGTCGGCGACGGTGAGAAATTGCGCGATGCTGATCCCCTCTCGNNGCAGAAAACCGCGACATCCGACCGGGACCTGCTCGATCAGATGACGGCGACAGTCACGGCACAATGGCAGACTTCAGCGTAGCCTGACAATCTGTTGCACGCTCGCGCTGCAGCATCTCGGCGACGCTCCGGTTTCTGGAGAATGACACT
>PLEC01000062.1 GCA_003136935.1 Gammaproteobacteria bacterium | reverse complement strand
CGCAACATCACTGACATCGACGACAAGATCATCCAGCGCGCGGCACAGACGGGCGAACCGATCGGCGCATTCACCGCGCGCTTCATTGAGGCGATGCACGCGGATTGCGCGCGGCTCGGCATTCTCCCCCCGGACGAGGAACCGCGCGCCACGCAGTACCTTCCGCAGATCATCGCCATGGTGGAGGAGCTCATCGCGCGCGACTACGCCTATGTCGCCGCGAATAGCGACGNNCCCGGCTGGCACATCGAGTGCTCCGCGATGTCGACCGCGCTGCTCGGCACGCATTTCGACATCCACGGCGGCGGCATTGATCTTAAGTTCCCGCATCACGAGAACGAGATCGCGCAGTCGTGCGCGGCTACCGGGGACACTTTCGTCAATCTGTGGATGCACAATGGTTTCGTCAACGTCGATGACGAGAAGATGTCGAAGTCCCTTGGCAACTTCTTCACCCTGCGGGACGTGCTGGGGCGGCTGCGGCATCCGGAAGTGATGCGCCTTTTCTTCCTGCTGAGCCATTACCGGGGGCCGATCAACTATTCGCTCGATCAGCTGGAGCAGGCAGACGCGGCGCTCAACCGTATCTACACAGCCTTGCGCGATCTGCCGGTGGTGCCCCCCGCCGCGAGCCACTACACGCAGCGTTTCCGCGCGAGCATGGACGATGACTTCAACACCCCGGAGGCGCTCGCCGTCCTGCAGGCAATGACGCGCGAGGTGAATTCGGCCCGCGACGCGGGCGAAGAGCAACGCGCGGCACAGCTCGCCGCGGAGCTCAGGGCGCTCGGTGGCGTGCTCGGCGTGCTGGAAGTGCCGCCGGCACAGTGGTTCAGGCTCGCAAGTCCTGGGCTCGTGCCTGCGGGTGCCCCGCCAAGTGGAGCGTCATCCGCACCCGGCACTTCCCCGACGAACGTTGCCACCCCGTTTAGCGACGCGCAGATCGAGGAGCGCATCGCGGCGCGTGTCGCGGCGCGCCGCGCGAAGAACTGGGCGGAGTCGGACCGCATCCGCGACGAACTCGTCGCCGGCGGCGTGATCCTCGAGGATAAGCCGGGCGGCACGAGCACCTGGCGGCGCGCCTAATCCAGGACGCCGAGTGCGCCGCGCCGGATATGCGCCGCCTGCACGGTGTTGTGCATCAGCACCGCGACCGTCATGGGTCCCACGCCACCTGGGACCGGCGTGACCCACGCGGCGCGTGCGTGTGCGGCGGCGAATTCCACATCCCCAACCAGGTGGGCGTCCAGCGGTTCGGCCGCGTCCATACACCCCAACGCGACCATCTGCGACCACAGCTTGTCATTATTGGACCCGAGGGCGGTCGTCAACAGGATCGGTCGCTCCGGACGCAACTCCGTCAGCGCTGCTTGCAGGATTGAGAGGTCCCCTGGCGTTGCGGAGCGCGCAACCGCCTGGAGGGCTTGCCTGTACTCGTCGTTCATTGTTTACGCATGTGTCCGGAATAGACCGTCTGAGCGTTCGGGCTCATAGGTTACACATCGTTCCGAGCACATAGGTAACACTTTCCGGCATTTGCGGGAGACGCAAAATGCCGTGGCGGGAGTGTTACAAGATGGACGAGCGGCTGCGGTTTGTGGGTCGATTGCTGGAGGGGGAGAAGATGGCGGTGCTGTGCCGGGAGTTCGATGTCTCCCGCAAGACCGGCTACAAGCTCTTCTCTCGATACAAGGACTGTGGGCTGGAAGGACTGACTGATCGCAGTCGACGTCCGTACCGGCAGGCTAACCGGTTACCTTTCCAGGTCGAGTCCCTGATTGTTCAGCTGCGCAAGGAACATCCCAGCTGGGGTGCTCCTAAGATCCGCGAGAAGCTCAGGCGCCAGCACAGCCAGATCACGCTGCCGGCCATCAGCACCGTGCACGCGGTCCTGGATCGACACGGCCTGGTCTCACGCGGGCGGCATCGGGAGCGCTACCGGGCTGAAGGCACGCAGCTCTCGGCACCCACGCGCCCGAACGCTCTGTGGTGCGCGGACTATAAGGGCGAGTTCATGCTGGCGGACCGGCGTTACTGCTATCCGCTCACCATCACCGACTTCGCCAGCCGTTACCTGTTGTGCTGCGATGCTCTGGGGACCACGAAGGAGAGCTATGCGTTTACCGTCTTTGAGAGGGCCTTTAAGGACTTCGGACTGCCGCTTGCGATCCGCACCGACAACGGCGTGCCCTTCGCCAGCCGCAGCGCCTTCTTCGGCTTAAGCAAGCTCTCGGTATGGTGGTTGCGCTTAGGGATCGCCCTTGAGCGTATCAAGCCCGGCAACCCGCAACAGAACGGGCGCCATGAGCGCATGCATCTGACGTTGAAGAAAGAGGCTACCAAGCCGGCTGCGAAGAACCTCCTGCAGCAGCAGGCCAAGTTCGATCGCTTCATCGAGTGCTACAACCACGAGCGACCGCATCAGGCTCTGGCCATGCGCTACCCGGGTGAGCTCTACCAGTTCTCCACACGCCCTTACCAGGGACTGTGTGACCTCGAGTACCCCTTCCACGATCGGGCCATTACCGTCACCTGCTGCGGTCGCCTGTGCTTCGACGGCAGAAAGATCAATCTCAGTCAGGTGTTTGCCGGTCAGACGGTGGGTATCCGCGAAGTCAGCGAGAAGATCTGGCTCGTGAGCTTCATGCACTACGACTTAGGGTTTTTTGACAGCGAAAGCGGGCGGGTGGAGTGCGCGCCGAACCCGTTCGACGCTAAAGTGTCACCCATGTGTCCGGTATAAACCGTTACCCATGTGGCCGGAACGGACC
>PLEC01000066.1 GCA_003136935.1 Gammaproteobacteria bacterium | reverse complement strand
GACGATGGCGCCGGCGTGCCCCATGCGCTTGCCGGGAGGCGCGGTGACGCCCGCGATATACGCGACGACGGGTTTTCTGACGAACTTATGGATGTAACGCGCGGCAGCTTCTTCATCACTGCCGCCGATCTCCCCGACGAGAATGATGCCCTCGGTGCGCGGATCGCGCTCGAAGAGCTCCAGCACATCGATGAAGTTCATGCCGCGTACCGGGTCGCCGCCGATGCCAACGCAGGTACTCTGGCCGAGCCCGATGCGTGTGGTCTGGAACACGGCCTCGTAGGTGAGCGTGCCCGAGCGCGACACAATGCCGACCGTGCCGGACTTGTGAATGAAGCCGGGCATGATGCCGATCTTGCACTCCCCGGGAGTGATGACCCCGGGGCAGTTGGGACCTACGAGCCGCGTCGCGGAAGTCGCCAGCACCGACTTCACGCGCACCATGTCATTTACCGGCACGCCTTCGGTAATACATACCGCAAGCTCGATGTCGGCATCGGCCGCCTCGAGAATCGAATCCGCCGCGGCCGCCGCCGGCACGTAGATCATGCTGGCCGTGGCGCCGGTCTCGCGCACCGCATCCTTGACGGTATCGAACACCGGCAGTCCCAGGTGCTTTTGTCCGCCACGTCCGGGGGTGACGCCGCCAAGCAGTTTTGTGCCATAGGCGAGCGCAGCTTCGGAGTGAAAACTGCCCTGCTTGCCGGTAAACCCCTGGCAGATCACCCGCGTTTTCGCGTTAATCAGAATGCTCATGCTTTGCCCTTCGCGGCAAGCTGGACGACCTTGCGCGCGGCGTCGGTCAGATCCGTAGCCGGCGTGATCGCAAGTCCGCTCCTGGCGAGCGTCGCACGCGCAGTTTCCGCATTCGTGCCCTCGAGCCGCACCACCACCGGCACCTTCACGCCAACCTTGTGCACCGCGGTGATGATCCCGTCCGCGATGAGATCACAGCGCACGATGCCACCGAAGATGTTCACCAGCACCGCGCGCACTTTCGGATTGGAGAGAATGAGTTCAAATGCCGCCGTGACGCGCTCAGCAGTCGCGCCGCCGCCGACGTCGAGGAAGTTCGCCGGCTGCCCGCCGTGCAGCTTGATCAGATCCATGGTCGCCATGGCGAGCCCGGCGCCGTTCACCATGCAGGCGATGTTGCCGTCCAGGGACACGTAGTTCAGATCGTGCTCGGCGGCGCGCCGCTCCATGGGATCTTCCTGGCTTGCATCGCGCAGCTGCGCGAGTTCGGGGTGGCGGAAGAGCGCGTTGGGATCGACATTGATCTTGGCATCCAGCGCCACGAGCTTCCCGGCCTTGGTCACGATCAGTGGATTCACCTCCACGAGGCTTAAGTCCTTGTCGATGTACAGCCGGTAGAGGGCCGCGGCGAGCGCCACGAACTCCCCGACCTGCGTGCCAGTCAACTTAAGGCCAAACGCCAGTTCGCGCGCCTGGTGCGCCTGCAGCCCCGCCGCCGGGTGAATGGTGACGCTGAGGATCTTCTCGGGCGTCTTGTGCGCCACTTCCTCGATGTCCATGCCGCCGGCCGCGGAGGCGATCAGGGCGATACGGCCGCGTTCGCGATTCAGGGTCAGGGACAGGTAGATCTCGCGGGCGATGTCGGACCCGGATTCGACGTACACGCGCCCTACCGGGAGGCCCTGTGAGTCCGTTTGTTGGGTCACGAGCCGTTTGCCGAGCATGTCTGTGGCCGCGGCGCGCACGGCGTTGAGGTCGCGGGTGAGTTTCACTCCGCCCGCCTTGCCACGCCCCCCCGCGTGTACCTGTGCCTTCACCACCCACACGGCCCCGCCGAGCTCCTGGGCGGCCGCGACGGCCTCCTCGGCGCTCGCCGCCACCTTGCCCGCCGGCACGGGAATCCCGTAGCTGCGGAACACCTCTTTCGCCTGATANNGTTTCCAACGGCCCGCCAACACGCTTGTCTCAGACGTCGGCCAGCCCCTCAGTCCCCTCCGTGACTCCGAGCGATCTCGCCTGGCGCGTGATCGGGCTCCTGAACCTCTATCGCCTGCTGGTACCGCTGGTGCTGCTCGCGATGGTGGTCCTCGGCGGTCCGGTCCGCGGTCTGGTCGCGGCGCGTCCGCAACTGTTCGTGAGCGCGTGCGTCGCGTACTTCACCGCCGCGGTGCTCCTCGTCATCGCGAGAAGGCTCAAGTGGTCGAGCCTGCGCATTGTTGCGCTCGTGAATGCGTGTGTGGACGCGGTGGCCATTGGTTTTATCCTCTATGCCGCCGGCGGGGTCGCGAGCGGGCTGGGGATTCTCCTGGTCTTGCCGGTGCTCGCGCTCACGGTGCTGGCCGGCCGTCGCGATGCGCTGCTGATTGCCGCAGTCGCAGCGCTCGCCGTCCTGGTACAACAGGTGTTTGCCGGGATTACCCTGACCACCCCCGCGACCGACTACGTTACCGCCGGGCTTTTCGGCACGCTTTTGTTCATCGTCGCGCTCGCGACCTGGCCGGTCGCCAATCGCCTGCGCGAGAGCGAAGCGCTCGTACGCCGCCAGGAAGTGGACCTCGCCAACATGGCGCAGCTCTCGCAGTACATCGTGCAGCATCTGCGCGAGAGCATCCTGGTAATTGACGCCTCCGACCGCATCCGGCTGATCAACGAATCCGCAGCCCAGATGCTCGGGGACAAGAGCGCCTATCCGGACGCCCTGATTGGTGAGGCCTCGCCGCGACTCCTCTATCTGCTGGAGTCCTGGCGCCAGGGCGCCGCGGAGGCAGCGGCCTATGTAGCAGACCAGACCTTCGTCGCCGCCGATGGCGCTCGCATGATCCGCCCGCACTTCGCGCCGCTGGGAGCGACCACGCCCGCGCCGCTTCTGATCTTCCTCGAGGACACCAGCCTCATCGAGGAGAAAGTGCAGCAATCCAAGCTCGCGGCCCTCGGGCGCTTGAGCGCCAGCATCGCCCACGAGATCAGAAATCCCGTGGGCGCCATGAGTCACGCGGGACAGCTGCTGGCGGAGTCACCGAACCTGACCAGCGACGACCACCGCCTGACGCAGATCATCCGCACCAATGCCGACCGTGTCAGCGGCATTATCGACAACGTGCAGCGGCTGTCACGGCGGGAAGCCGCGCGGATCGAACGGTTGCCGCTGGCGGCATGGACCGAAGAGTTTCATCAGGAGTTCGCCGCCACCATGCAATTGCCGCGTACGCGCCTCACAGTGAGCAGCGCGACAGAGGACGTCGAGGTCCGCGTGGACCCCGATCAGCTGCGGCAGATCCTGTGGAATCTGTGTGACAACGCGCTCAAGCACGCGGTGCGGGACAACCCGGACCAGAATGTCGAGATACGATACGGGCGCATGAGCGGCGGTGCGCGCCCGTTCCTGGAAGTCGCCGATCGCGGCCCCGGTGTGGCGCCGGAGCACGTCGGGCGCATTTTTGAGCCCTTTTACAGTGGCGGACAGGGCACGGGCCTGGGGCTATTCCTGGCGCGCGAGCTCGCGCAAAGCAATGGCGCTACGCTCCTCTACCAGCCGCGTGCCGGCGGCGGCAGCGTATTCAGGCTCGTGTTTGCCGATCCGCGTCGTTGGGAGGTGTGATGAACCAGGGACTCGCAGGCATGCGCGACGCCGCCGATCAGCCGGTGGTGCTGGTCGTCGACGACGAACCGGACCTGCTCGAGCTCGTCAGCCTCACCTTGAGTCGCATGAATCTTAAGACCCGCACGGCGGCCGACCTCGCCGGCGCGCGCAAGCTTCTGAAAGCCGAGCGCTTCGACCTGTGCCTGACGGACATGCGCCTGCCCGACGGTGATGGGCTCGACCTCGTGGGCTGGATCCAGGAGAACCGCGCCGCTTTGCCGGTGGCGGTGATCACGGCGCATGGCAACGTCGAGGCAGCCGTGCGCGCGCTGAAGCTCGGCGCATTCGACTTCGTTTCCAAGCCCCTGGACCTGGGCGTACTGCGCAAGCTCGTGGGCAGCGCCATCAGGCTCGGCGCCTCCATCGAGGAAACCCCTGCGACCCTGCGGGGTCCGCGTCTGCTCGGCAGTTCCGCGGTCATGGAGCAGGTGAGAGAGATGATCGCGCGCGTTACGCGCAGCCAGGCGCCGGTGCACATCTGCGGGGAGTCGGGCACCGGCAAGGAACTCGTCGCGCGCATGATTCACGAGAGCGGCGCGCGGCGCGAAGGGCCGTTCGTCGCCGTCAACTGCGGCGCCATCCCGACGGAGCTCATGGAAAGTGAGCTCTTCGGGCACAAGCGCGGCAGCTTCACCGGCGCGGTGGCCGATAAGAAAGGACTCATCCAGAGCGCGGAAGGCGGGACGCTGTTTCTCGACGAGGTGGCGGACCTGCCGCTGCACATGCAGGTGAAGCTGCTGCGCGTGGTGCAGGAAAAGACCGTGCGCCCGGTGGGCGAGGCGCGCGAAGAGACCGTCGACGTGCGCATCCTCTCCGCCACCCACAAGATCCTCGCGGATCTGGTCGCGCAGGGCCTGTTTCGCGAGGACCTCTTTTATCGCATTAACGTCATCGAACTGCGCGTGCCGGCCCTGCGCGAGCGCAGCGGCGACATCGCCGAGATCGCCGATGCGATTCTCGAGCGCCTGGCCCGACGCACCAGCACCACGGCACCCGAGCTCTCCCCGGACGCACTGCGCACGCTCGAGACCTACGCCTTCCCGGGCAACGTGCGCGAGCTGGAGAATGTGCTCGAAAGAGCACTCACCCTGTGCACAACAGGGGTCATCAGTCCCGAACACATCCGCCTGCGCTCGGGAGCAACGGCAGCGGATCCGGCGGGTGCCGTGGCCGCGTTGGCGGCCTCGCCCGTCGAGGGCGGTGGCGCACTCGGCAGCCAGCTCGAGAGCATCGAGCGCGACGCCATCGTCAAGGCGCTGGAGAAGACCCGCTACAACAAGACGGCGGCGGCGAAGCTCCTAGGGATGAGCTTTCGGGCACTGCGCTACCGGATCAAGAAGCTCGGGATCGAATAGCTAACCCTCACCGGCCGGCGAGCCCAGGTGACCGTCTGGGTCACTTTCTGACACAGCGTCCAACAGGTGGCGTCAGTCTGCGACAGAAGTATGTCAACCCGTGTGTCTGAGCAGCGCGCTATTTAGCCTTTAGAATCAAGTTGTTATAAGCGCTCACAGGCCTTGGCATGCGCCTTGCTTTCATTCCCCCGGGGCGCCTTTTTGCGCCGCTTGAGTTTGTACCCAAAAATTTTAGGAGTTCCTACAAATGAAGTCTCTCCAAAAGGGTTTTACCCTCATCGAGTTGATGATCGTGGTTGCGATCATCGGCATCCTGGCGGCCATCGCCATTCCCGCGTACCAGAACTACCTGATCCGCTCGCAGGTCACTGAGGGCCTGAGTCTGGCGGACAGCTGGGAGGTCGCTATTGCCGAGTTCTATTCCAACACTGGCACCTTCCCCCTCTGCGCGACCGTCGGTCAGGCTGGGTGTATCCAGATGGGCGCTTCCGCCGTTTCGAGCGGTAAGTACGTCTCGTCCGTCACGATCTTAACTGGCGGGGTCCAGGTTACGTACGCCGCTACGGGTAACTATCAGGCCAACAAGGCTCTCGATACCAAGACCCTCGGTCTGACCCCGTACCTGGACACCAACAACGACATCGTATGGGTGTGCGGCTCGGCCGTCGTGCCCAATGCTGCCGATGTGATCGGGACCGGCGCTACCATAGTGGCGACGTCAGTGCCCAACCAGTACCTGCCGAGCGCTTGCCACGCGTAAGGCCTGATGAGTCGGTAAACCGACGCCCAGTCGGTCCGGAAGCCCCTCCCCAGGAGGGGCTTCTTCTTTTGGGAGGCGAATCACGCGCATCGGCATGAGCCTGTGAGAGGATCGGCCGAGATTTGACAATTGCACGTCGCAGCCTCTCGGGTAAACTGATCGTCGGGCATGGTTCGCTTGCCATAAGTCCATGAATGACAACGCTTCTTTAGCGCTCGGCGCCACGCGCGCGGGCTTCGGAGGGCTGCCGCAGCGCCTGGTGCAGGACGGCGTCGTTGAGCACGCCGCGATGCTTGATGCCGTAAACGCCGCGCGTGAGCGCAAGACGAACGTTGTCACGCAGCTCGTGACGAGCGGGGTCGCCGCCGCGCGTGACATCGCCCTGGCAGCGTCCAATGAGTTCGGCGCGCCGCTCTTCGATCTTGATGCCATGAACGTGGACCTTGAGTGCGTGCGCCTGGTGAACGACAAGTTGCTCGCCAAGCATCGCGTGCTGCCCCTGTTCCGTCGCGGCAAGCGGCTGTTTCTTGCGGTAGCCGATCCCACCGACCTACACGCCTTCGAGGAGATCAGGTTCCACACGAGCCTGAATGTCGAAGCGGTTGTCGTCGATGACGACAAGCTGCAGAAGGCGATCGACAAGGCCCTCGAGCAGGTCGACACGCAGATGGCGGAGCTGGGGGGCGACGACGTCGATCTTGAAGCGCTTGAGATCGGCACCGACGAGAGCGAACTCGACGACAAGCTCGGCCGCGACGACGTCGAAGACGCCCCGATCGTGCGCTTCGTCAACAAGGTGATGCTCGATGCGATTCGCAAGGGCGCATCCGACATCCACTTCGAGCCGTTCGAAAAGATCTATCGCGTACGCCTGCGCATGGACGGGGTACTGAAGGAGATTGCCCAGCCGCCGGTGCAGCTGGCGCCGAAACTGTGCGCGCGCCTGAAGGTGATGTCGCGCCTGGATATCGCTGAACGGCGGGTCCCCCAGGACGGCCGCATCAAGATGAAGCTGTCCAAGACGCGCGCCATCGATTTTCGCGTCAGCACCTGCCCGACGCTCTTCGGCGAGAAGATCGTACTGCGTATTCTCGATCCCGCGCAGGCGGCCCTCGGCATCGACTCGCTCGGCTACGAACCGTTCCAGAAGGTTCTGTTCGAAAAGTATCTGGCCAAACCGCAGGGCATGATCCTGGTCACGGGGCCTACCGGCAGCGGCAAGACCGTCTCCCTATACACCGGCCTGCACATCCTCAATCGCGAGGACACCAACATTTCCACCGCCGAGGATCCGGCGGAAATCAATCTCCCGGGCGTCAACCAGGTGAACGTCAATCCGAAAGTGGGGCTGACTTTCGCCGCCGCGATGCGCGCGTTTCTGCGCCAGGACCCCGATGTCATCATGGTGGGTGAGATCCGCGACCTCGAAACCGCCGAGATCGCCATCAAGGCCGCCCAGACGGGCCACCTGGTGTTGTCCACTCTGCACACGAACGATGCGCCGTCGACACTGACCCGCATGATCGACATGGGTGTGAAGCCCTACGCGATCGCGACCTCTGTAAGCCTCATCATTGCGCAGCGCCTGGCGCGACGCCTGTGTCCGCACTGCAAACAGCCCGCGGATATTCCGAAGGAAGCCCTTCTGAAGGAGGGCTTCAGCGAGATGGAAGTCGCCCAGGGCAGCATCAAGATCTTCGCGCCTAAGGGCTGCTCGAACTGCACCGACGGCTATAAGGGCCGCGTGGGCATCTACCAGGTCTTACCGGTGACGGAGGCGATCGCCCGCATCATTCTTGCCCTGGGCAGTGCCCTGGAAATAGCCGCGCAGGCGGCCAAGGAAGGGGTCTGGGATCTGCGGCGCGCGGGACTCGAGAAGGTGAAGAACGGACTGACCAGTCTCCAGGAAGTTAATAGCATTACGGTCGACTGACGCGACGGAAGTAACTTATGGCTCAAGCAGCAACTGCCTCAATCAAGGCAATCAAACGCGACATCCCCTTCGCCTGGGAGGGCCGCGACAAGCGCGGCGCACGAATCAAGGGTAAGAGCCTGGCGCCCGACGAACAGGCGCTGCGTGCGGAATTGCGCCGCCAGGGTGTGGCGCCCACGAGAGTTCGCAAGCAGAGCCAGGGCCGCAAGGGCGGCAAGGTCAATGCAGGCGATATCGCGATTTTCAGCCGGCAACTCTCCACCATGCTGGCCGCAGGCATACCGCTCGTGCAGGGGTTTGAGATCGTCGCCAACGGCAATGACAAGCCGTCGATGCAAAAGCTGATCCTCGACATCAAGGCGGACGTGGAGGGAGGCACATCGCTGCACGAGGCGCTCGCCAAGCACCCGCTTTACTTTGACGATCTCTATGTCAATCTCGTGGAGGCCGGCGAGCAGGCTGGCGCCCTCGAATCGTTGCTTGACAAGGTCGCCACGTACAAGGAAAAGACCGAAGCACTGAAAAAGAAGGTCAAAAAGGCCCTCTTCTATCCCACCGCGGTGCTCGGTGTCGCGGTCATCGTCACGGTGATACTCCTGATCTTCGTGATTCCTGAGTTCGAAAACCTCTACAAAGGGTTCGGTGCCGACCTGCCTGCGTTTACGCAGTTCGTGATCGGTCTTTCGAAATTCGTGCAGCACGACGGTGTGTTCATCGCGATGGTGGTGGGTGCCGCGATCTGGGGCTTCATCTATTTCAAGAAGCGCTCGAGGGCGATGCGCGAGTTCCTCGACCGCCTGACGCTAAGGGTACCGATCATCGGCCCCATCATGAGGAAAGCAGCTATCGCGCGTTATGCGCGCACGCTCTCCACCATGTTCTCCGCCGGCGTGCCGCTCGTGGAAGCGCTCGACTCTGTGGCCGGCGCCACGGGCAACATCGTCTACGAGAAGGGTGTACTCGCGATGCGCGACGAGGTCGCAACCGGTCAGCGCCTGCAGCGTGCGATGGAAAACACCGGCCTCTTTCCCAACATGGTCAACCAGATGATCGCCGTTGGCGAGGAGTCTGGCTCGCTGGACGAGATGTCTGCCAAAGTAGCCACCTTCTACGAGGCGGAGGTCGACAACGCGGTCGATGCCATGTCGAGCCTGCTTGAGCCCTTGATCATGGTGATCCTGGGCGTGCTGGTTGGCGGTCTCGTGATCGCGATGTACCTGCCGATCTTCAAGCTGGCCGCCGTGATCTGACGCTTAGGACTTCGGCTCCGTGTCCAGAGAGCGCCGCGCTTAGCGCGGCGTTTTCTTTACCAGGTAAAGGCATCCATGTCGTCGGTGATCGAGCTCCTGGCAACCTCCCCTGCGCTCTTTGTTGGCACCTGCCTGGTGCTCGGTCTCATCGTTGGCAGCTTCCTGAACGTCGTCATCTATCGCTTACCCGTCATGCTCGAGCGGCAATGGCGCGCGCAGTGCGCGGATCTCGGCGGCGCGGAAGCGGGTGCCACCACCGTGCCGGCGGTAGCGCCGCAACGGTTCAATCTCATCGTACCGCGGTCCGCCTGCCCCGCGTGCAAGGCGCCAATCGGCGCGCTGCAGAATATCCCGGTCCTGTCTTACCTGTACCTCAAGGGTCGCTGCGCGAATTGCGGTGCAGCGATCAGCGCACGCTACCCGCTGGTGGAAGGCCTCACGGGAATCCTCTGCGCCATCGTGGCCTGGAAATTCGGCTTTGGGTGGACCGCCCTCGCGGGGATGGTCCTCACCTGGTTCCTCGTTGCCCTGGCCTGCATCGATCTGGACCATCAATTGCTTCCGGACACCCTGACGCTGCCGCTCTTATGGCTGGGCCTATGCGCGAGTCTGTGGGTACCGCTGGGCGCTGGCGGGCCGGTGCCAGTGGACGTGCGTTCGAGCCTCATCGGCGCCGTCGCCGGTTACGTGAGCCTATGGAGCGTCTATCATCTGTTCCGGCTCCTCACTGGAAAGGAAGGCATGGGGTACGGTGACTTCAAGCTGTTTGCGGCGCTCGGCGCGTGGCTCGGCTGGCAGATGCTCGTGCCCATCATTCTCGTTGCTTCGTGCGTGGGGGCTGTCACCGGCATCGCAATGCTCACCATCAGGAGGCAGCATCGCTCGACCCCGATTGCTTTTGGCCCGTTCCTCGCTGCGGCCGGCTGGCTGATGCTCCTGTTCGGCCAGAAGGTTGTCGCGGGTTACCTCGGCGCCTTCACGCGCATCCCGTGAGGACCCGTTCGTGAGTGCGCGCGTATTTCGGGTTGGTCTGACCGGCGGCATCGCCAGCGGCAAGTCCACGGCGGCGAAGTTTTTTGGGGCACTCGGGGTGCCGATCCTGGACAGCGACCAGATTGCACGCGATGTCGTGGAGCCCGGCCAGCCGCCGCTCGAGCGACTGGTGGAGCGCTTCGGCGCGTCGATACTCACTGCCGACGGGCACCTGGATCGCCCGGCGCTGCGCGACATCGTGTTCTCGGACCCCAGGGCCCGCGCGGATCTGGAGGCACTGACTCACCCCGCCATCGGCGCGGCGCTGGAGGCCCGCTCGGCGACCGCGGGAGGCCCCTACCAGATTCTGGTCATTCCACTGCTGGTGGAGAAGCACCTCGGCTCACAGGTTGACCGCGTGCTGGTGGTGGACTGTGATGAGACGCTGCAAATCAGCCGGCTGCGCTCGCGCGACGGTTCGACACTGGAGCAGGTGAGGTCGATTCTGGACGCCCAGGCCTCACGCAGCACGCGCTTGAAGGCGGCCAACGATATCATCACGAACGAAGCCGACATGAGTGCCGTGCAGAATCAGGTCGCGACGCTGCACGCGCGCTACCTCGCGCTCGCAGGTCAGCCACGCTCTTGATCGATCCCGCATGGCCGTACCTGTCGGTCGCATCCGTGCACGCCGTTTACGTGCGACGTGTGCGTCTTGCACAATAGGGCCATGATCGAACCACTTGCCGACTCCGGGAGTGCCGCGGAAGCCGCTGCGGATCCGCAGGTGCTGATCTTCGA
>PLEC01000163.1 GCA_003136935.1 Gammaproteobacteria bacterium | reverse complement strand
CTACTACGTGAATCACGACTACACCCCGGCCGCGGGCGCTTTTCGCACCGTGCTCAGCAAGTGGCCCAACTCGCGCAAGGCCCCGGACGCGCTGCTGAAGCTGGGTTTCACGCAATACGAGCAGGCCCAGTACCCGGCGGCGCGCGCGACGCTGACCGATGTGACACGCAGGTTTCCCGGCAGTGATGCGGCGAAGCTGGCGGCGGAGCGCCTGCGGCGGATTCCCGCACAGCCTTCCCAATAGGCGCGCGGCCCTGCGCGCCCCGCGTCCGGCATGACGCGCCTTAAGCTCACGGAAATTTTTCACTCCCTGCAGGGGGAGGCGGACACGGCCGGGTTTCCAACCGTATTCGTGCGCCTCACCGGCTGCCCGCTGCGCTGCCAGTACTGCGACACGGCGTACGCATTCCACGGCGGGGAATGGTGGGAACTGGATGCCATCCTCGCGCGGGTGCGCGAGTTTGGTACGCCCTACGTGTGCGTCACCGGCGGGGAACCCCTGGCGCAGAAAGCCTGCGTGGTTCTGCTCGAGCGCCTGTGCGATGCGGGACTGCGGGTGTCGCTCGAGACGAGCGGCGCGATGGCCCTTGCGGAGGTCGACCCGCGGGTGGTGAAGGTGGTCGACGTCAAGACGCCAGGCTCGGCGGAAGAAGGGCGCAACAAGTATGAGGAGTTGCCGCGGCTCAATGCACACGACCTGGTCAAGTTCGTGATCTGCGACCGCGGCGACTACGAGTGGAGCCGTGCGAAGCTGCAGGAACTGTCACTGCCGGCCGGCTGCACCGTGTTGTTTTCTCCCAGCCATGAGCAGCTTCCGGCTCACGAACTTGCCGACTGGATACTCGCGGACCGGCTGCCGGTGCGCTTCCAGCTGCAACTGCACAAGTACCTGTGGGGCAACGTACCGGGGAAATGACGTGAGACGCGGGTCGGGTTGGCAATGAGCGCGCGGCCGGCGGTCGTGCTGCTGTCCGGGGGCCTGGACTCGGCGACGGCCCTGGCGCTGGCGCGCGAGCAGGGGTTTACCTGTTATGCCTTGTCGGTTGACTACGGGCAGCGTCACGCCGCGGAACTCGCAGCGGCGCGCCGCGTGGCCCAGTCCGGAGGCGCGCATCAGCATCGCGTCATGCGCGTGGACTTCGCCGGTATCGGCGGCTCGGCGCTGACGGATCCTGCGATCGCGGTGCCCGAGGAGCCGACGACCGGCATTCCGGTCACCTATGTCCCGGCACGCAACACCATCATGCTTTCCCTCGCGCTCGCCTGGGCCGAGGTGCTCGGCGCGCGTGACATATTCATCGGCGTGAACGTGCTCGATTCTAGCGGCTACCCGGATTGCCGCCCGGAGTTCATCGCGGCCTTCAGCGCGCTCGCAGGGCTTGCCACGCGGGCTGCCGTGGAGGGGAGCCCCTGCCGCGTGCACACGCCGCTAATTGCTCTGACGAAGGCGCAGATAATCAGCGCCGGCACGCGCCTTAAGGTTGACTACGGTGAGACCGTGTCGTGTTACCAGGCCGATGCCGAGGGGCGGGCTTGTGGGCGCTGCGATTCATGCCGGCTGCGCCATGCGGGGTTTGAGGCGGCGGGAACGCCCGATCCGACCCGCTATCAGGGCCTGTAGTATCATGCCGCCCCCGCGCCGCCGGCCCGTTTTCAAAGGCCGCTGCGGCGTCAATCGCATCTGGGTGGGGCGTTAGCTCAGTCGGTAGAGCATCGGACTTTTAATCCGCTGGTCGACGGTTCGATCCCGTCACGCCCCATTTAAAATTAAGTGGCCCAGAAGCGACTGTGCTCCCTGCGCTCGATTTCGCCTTGGCCCAACTTATCGAACATCCGAACAATGTTGGTCGTGCTCTACGCAGTCGTGCCATGCCTTCTCATGCCAATAACGATTGTGCTCACGATCGTAGTAGCCTTCCTGGTACCCCTGAGCATAGTTGCTGTCATGGGCTGGCGGACTGTTGTGGATTACGCAGCCTGACAGGCACACCATCAAGGCGGCCGAGACAAGCGCACCAAGTGCGGAGAACCGGCTTGAACCCTTCATATCGTCAACCTCGCGGCACCCAATAAGTACGTTCAAGTAGACACCTCCGCTGCCGCCCGCGCCGTCGGCTGCTTGCGTAAGACTCTGTGAGCTATGGCCTACANNCAGAAGTAATTCTGGACCACCTGTACCGGCCTCTGGGATCGCATGCAGTCGTTCCTCGCTCCGTGGCCTTGATCTGGCGGTCCAGCCCTCAGTGGGCAATATGTGTCTGCCAGGCGCGTACGAGACGCTCCAAGGCCTGCACGGGCGCAACGCCGACAAGGTGAAGCACATCCTCGACGAGAAACAGGCGCGCCTCGGTGATAAGACGGTATTTCGAGCTGCTGAGGCGGCGCTCTCGAATCGCACGCGGGAGCAGCTTGCAGTCAGCGTCGCCCTCGCAGCAGCGTCCGGATGCAGTACAACTCGCAGTGCGCGACGCGCAGGCGTTGCCCGAGCTGCATGCGGCCTGCCCTGCTGCGCGCCTGCACGCTGAGCTTCTGCACCCGCGCTGCGAGCCGCTTCGCACCACCTCTAGCGGCTGTCCGCGAGTGATATCTCGAATGGCGCAGGCCGCAGACCTTCACCCGCCACCACCCGGCGTGTTCGACCACTTCGATCTTGATTTTCATCGCCGGGCTCCTCTCAATTACGTCGAAAGGTCGGCCGGCGCACAGGCGTGCCTATAAGCTGGACATCGCGTTGCAGGTGGGTCGTGGTTCCGGCACGCGGCCGATTGTACGCTTGACCTCG
>PLEC01000145.1 GCA_003136935.1 Gammaproteobacteria bacterium | reverse complement strand
CGTGCCGTCCGCAGCTCTCGGCGCTCAATCGCAGCCTTGCTACCTACGCCTCCGCGGGCCTAGTGGTGCTTGGCTTCGGTGTCGACGACAGTCCCACCCTGTCGCGCGAGTTCTCGCAGCACCAGCGGGTGACTTTCCCGATGCTCCTTGACCCGCAGAAGTCGGTGGGTCGCGCCTATGAGGTCGACAACCTGCCGATGACCGTGCTGATCGATCGCAGTGGCACGGTGCGTTATGTGCTGCGCGACTACAGCGCGGCGAGCGATGAAATTTACCTCCGGCAGCTGCGCGCGCTGCTGAATGAATGATCGGAACCACCATGTCGCATATCACACTCATGATTCCCGCCGTTGCCCGCCAGCGGCGCGCGGTGCACGCCGGCGCTCTCGCGGGGTTGCTGCTGGGGACAGCGCTTGCCATGACGCCGCCGTCGGCAATCGCGGCGCCGCCGGACGCTCAGCCTGCAACCACCCCCGCAACGCCGGCCAGCATCCCAGCCGCCGCCGCCACGCCCGCTGCTGCAGCCGATGCCGACACGCGCGGCCTGGACACCGAGGTCCAGGGTCTGAAGAAAGATGCCGTCGATCTGAACAAGGACCTGTTCATCCTCGAGGAGGAGCTGCTGTTCCCCGCCAACACCCAGGTGGCGGTGTTCCTGTCCATGGACGTCGGGAATTTTTTCGCGCTTGATTCGGTGCAGCTGCGGATCGATGACAAGGAAGTGATCAACTACCTGTATACGCCGCGCGAGGTCCAGGCGTTGCTCAAGGGCGGCGTGCAGCGCCTGTACCTGGGCAATCTGAAAGTTGGCCGTCACGAGCTGGTCGCTTACTTCAATGGCCAGGGGCCGAACGATCGCCCCTACAAGCGCGGCGCGACCATCCGTTTTGAGAAGGGCGTCGGGGCGAAGTACCTGGAGCTGAAGATCGATGACCGGCAGCAAAAGCTGCAGCCGGAGTTTGTGATCAAGGACTGGGAGTAGGCACCTGCCCCTGGCTGCCTTCATGCGTGCGCTGCTGCTGGCCGCCTGTGCGGCGCTGCTCGCCCCGCCTGCGAGTGCCCGCCGGCACGATCCGGAGCAGATGCCAAGTACGCGCATTCGCGACCTGCACTACGGCGATGCACTCTTCTATTACTACCAGGAGAACCAGGACCTCGAGGCGCTGACGCGCCTGCTTGCCTATGAGCACTGGGGCCGCCTGCCTCACCACGAGCCGGAGGCGCAGCTCCTGATGGGAAGTCTTTACCTGCAGCTCGGCATGCATAACGAGGCCGGCAAGCTGTTTGCAAGGCTGCTCACGGACGACGTGCCCACGGGCGTGCGCAACAAGGCGTGGTTCTATCTGGCGCAGGTCTGGTATGTCCGCGGTTACCTCGACAAGGCCGACGCTGCCTTACGCAAGGTCAACGGACGGATGTCCCCGCAGCTCGAGGCGCGCAAGGAGTTGCTGTTCGCCAACGTGCTGATGTACGAGGGCCGCTTCGATGAGGCGATCCGCCTGCTGGCATCATGGCACGGGTCGGCCGTCTGGTCGGCGTACGCGCGCTTTAATCTCGGGGTCGCGCTGGTGCGTACACAGCGCCTGGCCGACGCCGAACCGTTCCTGGCCGGCGTCGGCTCGATGGTCGCAGACACCCCCGAGATGCTGGCCTTGCGCGACCGTGCCAATCTCGCGCTCGGTTTTGCGTATCTGCAGGCCAGCGAACCTGCCAAAGCGTTGCCGCCCCTCGAGCGGGTGCGTTTGAACGGACCCTACTCGGATAAGGCGCTGCTCGGCACCGGCTGGGCGAATGCCGCCCTCGGGAATTACCAGCGCGCGCTCACGCCGTGGATGGAGCTGCGCAGCCGTAACCTGCCGGACGCGGCCGTGCAGGAATCCTATCTCGCCGTGCCCTATGCCTTCGGCAAGCTGAACGCCAACGCCCAGGCGGCGGACTACTACGAGCGCGCAATCGAATCCTTCACCACCGAGGATGGGCGCCTCGATGATGCGATCGCACGCATAGAAAAGGGCGACATGCTCGAGCGCGTGCTCGCCGCGGACAGCAAAGGCGACCAAGGCGGGCCGAATGGCGGGTGGTTCTGGCAACTCAAGGATCTGCCTGATGCGCCCGAGTCACGTTACCTCTACGCCGTACTCGCCGGGCACGACTTCCAGGAGGGCCTGAAGAACTACCGCGACCTGGTGTTCCTGCAGGACCGGCTGGCGCGCTGGAGCGACAGCATGGAGGCCTTCCAGGACATGATCGCCACGCGCGATCGTGCCTACGCTGAGCGCGTGCCGCGTGCGCAGGAACTGCTCGCCTCGGGCGCCGTCGACCGCCTGCAGCAGCGCGACGTCGCGCTGCAGAATGAGCTGCGCGACGTCGTTGCCCGACACGATGTGGCCGCTCTGGCCACCGACCCCGAGCGCGTGCAATGGGCGCGTGTGCAGCGTGTGACGGCGGCATTGGGCGGCGCGGCCGATACGCCCGACAACGCCGAGCTGCACGAGCGGCTGGCGCTGGTGAAGGGTGTATTGCAGCTGCGACTCGAGGATGCCTGGAACGCGCGCCTGTGGCAGGTGCAGCGCGACCTCAAGGACCTGGACCTCGCGCTGCGCGAGGCACAGAGCCGCTGGATCCGGGTGCAGCGGGCGCTGCGCAGCATGCCGGCGAACACCGGGGAGTTTGCGATACGGGTCGCTTCCCTCAAGGCACGCATCGACGCCATCCAGTCGCGCCTCGCGGCGACGCAGCGCAAGCAGAGTGCCTACCTCGCGCAGATCGCGGCGAACGAACTGCAGGCGCAGAAGGGGCGCCTGGCGGCTTATCAGGTGCAGGCGCGCTTCGCGCTCGCCTCCATCTATGATCGGGCCGCCAACGCGCAAAGCTCAGGCGATCGTACCAAGAGCGCGGCGCCGATCCAGAAAGGTGTCGAGGCCGAGCCGCCGGCCACCGCGCCGGATCTGGCACCGCCGCCAACATCGCCGCCGCCAGCCCCGGCACCGGAGCCGCAGCGGTGAAAGTCGGCACGCCAACGCTTGCACCGCGAGTTTTCGCGTTGGCGCTGCTGCTCGCCGGAGTGACTCCCTGGGCGAGGGCGCAGACTATCGGCGACCTGACGCAGCACAAGGTGGAGGTGCATAAGGACACGCCGGCGAGTGCCAGCGTTACGAACGCGATGGAGAATTACCGGCGCTTTCTGCAACTGCAGAACACCGATCCGAAGCTGCGCGCCGAGGCGCTGCGGCGACTCGGTGACCTGAATCTCGACGCCGGTGAAATGCAACGCCTGGAGCAGGAGGTCACGGTCACCGATCTGCAGGGAGCCGAGGCTATCCGGCTCTACACGACACTGCTGAAGGCCTACCCGGACTATGCACGCAATGACCAGGTGCTCTACCAGCTCTCGCGCGCCTACGAGACTACCGGCCAGCCGGAACTCGCGCTCGGCACTCTGGATCGCATCGTGCAGCACTACCCCGGCAGTCCGCAGCTTCAGGAAGTGCAGTTCCGTCGCGGCGAGCTGCTGTTTTCCGCCAGGCGGTATCCGGAGGCCGTACACGCCTACGCAGCGGTGATTCAGCACGGGCCTTCCGAGTTCTACCAGCAGAGCCTGTACAAGCACGGCTGGTCACTCTTCAAGCAATCCCAGACGCTCGAGAGTCTGCCGTCCTTTGGCGCGGTGCTCGATCAGGAACTCGGCAGCAGCGGTAAGGGCAAGTCGCTCGAGAGTCTCAGGCGCGGTGACCGCGAGCTGGTCGAAGACACCCTGCGGGTAATGAGCATCACCTTCTCCTACAACGAAGGTGCCGCGACGCTCGAGCAGTTTCTGCACACGCACGGCGAGCGCCCCTATGCGTGGCTGCTGTACTCGCGACTCGGCAACCTGTACGTGGAGAAGCAGCGCTACCAGGACGCCGCCAGCACCTATCGCGCTTTTGTGGCACGCGATCCCTACAGCGATCACGCCCCGGAGCTGGCGATGGCGGCCATCGTGGCTTACGGCAAGGGCGGCTTCAGTCAGCTGGTGGTTGATGCCAAGCACGAGTTCGTGGAGCACTATAACTTCGACTCACCCTACTGGAAGAACCGCGACCGCGCGGATCACCCGCAGGTGGTGCAGGAACTGAAGACCAATCTCAAGGATGTCGCGACCTACTTTCACGCCAGTGCGCAGAAATCCAAGCGCGTCGAGGACTACCAGGAGGCGGCCCGCTGGTACCGCGCGTATCTGAAGTCCTTCCCCGGGGATGCGGATTCCGCGGCCACCAACTACCTGCTGGCGGAAGCGCTGTTTGAAAGCCACCAGTACCAGGACGCCGCCACCGAGTACGAACACACCGCCTACGATTATCCGCGCAACGACAAATCCTCGACCGCGGCCTACGCGGCACTGGTGTGCTATCAGAAAGGAGAGGAGGGCCTGGCGGGCGCCGACAAGGCAGCCTGGCACAAGCGCGCCACCGACTCCGGCGTCAAATTCGCCCAGACCTTCCCCGAGCACCCGGACAGCGCCGGCGTTCTGACGCGCGCCGCGGAGGAGATCTTCGCCGCCGGTGACGGGCTGCGCGCCAGCAGCATTTCCCAGTCGATCCTCGCGCGCTCACCGCCGGTGGACGCCGCCAAGCAGCGCATTGCCTGGACCATCATTGCGCAGGCGCATTTCGATGCCGGCGAATACGCGCAGGCGGAGCCGGCCTTCGTGCAGGCCCGAGCGCTTGCCGGCGGCGATGGCAAGATGCGCACCGATCTCACCGAGCGCCTCGCCGCCACGGTCTACAAGCAGGGTGAGGCGCGGCAGAAGGCCGGCGACGGCAGCGGCGCGGTGGAGGACTTTCTGCGGGTGGGGCGCGTGGCGCCCGACTCGAAGATCCGTGCCAACGCGCAGTACGACGCGGCCGCCGAGCTCATCAACCTCAAACAATGGGATCGCGCCATCGGCGTGCTCGAGGATTTTCGTCGGCAGTTCCCCCAGCACGAGCTGCAGCGCGAGGTGACACGTAAGCTCGCGGTTGCCTACGGCGAGGCCCATCGCCCGGGCGAGGCCGCCGCGGAGTTCGAGCGCATCGCCGCGAATCCGGCAGAGGAGCGCTCGGTGCAACGCGAAGCACTCTTGCAATCAGCCGACCTGTACGCGCAGGCGGGCAACACCCCCAAAGCGGTGGCGATGCTCGAGAAGTTTGTGGCGGCAAATCCCGCGCCGCTCGCCGACGCCGAGGAAGCCCGGCAGCGCCTGGCGGACTACGCCGGCAAGAGTGGCGATGGCACGCGGCGCGATTACTGGTACCGGGAAATCATCAAGGCCGATGCGCAGGCGGGTGCCAGCGGCACCGAGCGCACGCATTACCTTGCGGCGCGTGCGCAGCTCGCGCTCGCGCAGGCCCCGCGTGACGAGTTCCGCGCCGTGCGGCTGACTGCGCCACTGAAGAAGAGCCTGGTTGCCAAGCGCAACGCGCTGGAGACGGCGATGGACGCTTACAAGCGCGCCGCCGCGTACCAGGTCGCAGAGGTGACCACCGCGGCAACCTATGAGATGGCGGAGCTGTATCGCACCCTGGCGAGCGACCTGCTGCATTCGCAGCGCCCGCCGAACCTCAAGGGCGATGAGCTCGAGGAATACAACTCGCTCCTCGAGGAGCAGGTGTTTCCGTTCGAAGAACAGGCGATCAAGGCCCACGAGATCAACACCGCGCGCACCCAGAACGGGATCTGCGATGAATGGGTGCGTAAGAGTTTCCAGGCACTGGCGGAACTCAAGCCCGCACGCTACGGCAAGACGGAGGTGAGGCAGGATGTCGTTGCCAGCCTCGAATGAGGCCATTGCCAGCGCGCCAGGCACGGCCGTGCGAGTGGTGCCGCGCGCGGCGGCACTGGGCATCGCGATCGCGTGGCTCGCCGCCTGCGGCTCGTCACCGCGCCGTCCCGCGGACACGCCATCCGCAGTGCGCGTCCCTGCGCCGGCTGCAGCTTCCGCAGCCGCACCCGCGCTGCCAGCGCCCGCCAGCGCTGCGGGCGCGTCGGCCACGGTCACACCGGCCAGCAGTCCCGCGGGTGCTGCGACCGGCCCGGTCGCAGCGCCACACCCGGAAGTGCCACCCGCGGCGCGTGCCGATTTCGACCGTGCGGTGAATCTCATGCGCGCCGGGAATACGTCCGGCGCGGAGCTGGGATTCAAACAGGTCGCGCAGCAGTATCCGCAGTTCGCCGCCCCGCTGGTGAACCTTGCGATCCTGAAGCGCAAGCAAGGACAACTCCCCGAGGCGGAGCAGCTGCTGAAGACTGCGGTGGCGCACGAGAGCGGCAGCGCGGTCGCGTGGACGGAACTTGGCGCCACACAGAGTCTGCGCGCGGAGTTCAAGGACGCGGCAAACTCGTACCAGGCTGCGATCACAGCCGACCCGCGCTATGCGCCCGCGTGGCGCAACCTCGGCGTAGTTGCGGATCTGTATCTGGATGACCCACGCCGCGCGCTGAGCGCGCTCGAGCAATACAAAGCGCTCAGCGGCGAAGACAAGCCTGTGAGTGGCTGGATTGCCGAGCTGCACCAGCGGCTGGGGATCGCACCCGCGAAACGGCCTGCGATGGAAACACCCGCCGCGGCACCCGACGCAACCGTACCCGCCAAGGGAGGAAACTGAACATGCGCAATTCCCGCGGCTTTCAGCCCTGGCTCCTTTCTCTGGCACTGTGCCTGGCGCCGTGCGCGGTGGTGTTGGCCCAGCAGACCCCGGCGCCAGCGGCGCCAACTGCGGTGCCGCCCACGGCCGCGCCGACTACCGCGCCGCGCGCGGGTGATATTCCGCGCCCGGATCAACTCGAGCCGGGAGTCGACACGACCAAGGCGCCCGCTGCGCTGTCCGCACCCGCCGCCGCGCCTGCAGCCGCCACGCCACCTGCGGCCGCCACCA
>PLEC01000146.1:19244-19786 GCA_003136935.1 Gammaproteobacteria bacterium | reverse complement strand
CAGCGGCGCAGGAACGCGTCCGGCAGCTCCTTCTCGTTGTTGCTGGTGATGATGATGATCGGCCGATGGCGCGCGCGCACCAGCTCGCGCGTTTCATAAACGTAGAACTCCATGCGGTCCAGCTCGCGCAGCAGATCATTTGGAAACTCAATGTCCGCCTTGTCGATCTCGTCGATGAGCAGCACCGGCTGCAGCGGCGAGTCGAACGCCTCCCACAGCCGTCCCTTGACGATGTAGTTGCCGATGTCGTGGACACGCGCATCGCCGAGCTGCGAGTCACGCAGCCGCGACACGGCGTCGTATTCGTACAGGCCCTGCTGCGCCTTGCTGGTGGACTTGATGTGCCACTCGTAGAGCGGTCGCTGCAGTGAGCTCGCGATCTCCAGGGCGAGCTGCGTCTTGCCCGTGCCGGGCTCGCCCTTGATCAGCAGCGGCCGCGCGAGCGTGATCGCCGCATTCACCGCCATCGTGAGATCGTCGGTCGCGACGTACTGCGCCGTGCCGTGGAAGCGCTGGTTACTCATCAAGCCAAGTCTAACCGC
>PLEC01000146.1:0-19204 GCA_003136935.1 Gammaproteobacteria bacterium | reverse complement strand
TGCCGGGCAGGAATGGCAGCGGTTCACCGCGCGCCCACTGCATGAACCCCGCGCGGTAGTACGGCGAGAGCGGATGTCCGCTCTGCCCTCCCGGCATATGGAAATACCCTTCGGTCTCGTGACCGGGCGAGACGGCGAAGCGCTCGGAGGCGCCGAAGGCGCCGTTCTGCACGCGCGGCATGTCGTGATCGCCGGGCAGCTCGACGGTGGGCATGTCGAGGAGCGGCGCGAGCCACGGCAGCGCGCGCGACAATGGATGCCGCACCCGCACCGTGTTGTACCGGCCCCAGGTGCAGTGGGCGAGCTCGCCGCAGCTGTGCTGCAGATCGGCGCTGGTCGTATCCACCTGTGCCAGCATGAACTCGTGCCAGTCAGCGTAGCGCCTGGCCAGAAGATTGAGCGGCCCCGCGGTCACCAGCTGCCACAGCGGGCCCTCGAATTGCGCCGGCGGCAGGGAGGCATCGCCCGGTGGCACCGTGAGTCCGGCAAGCAGCATCTGCCACACCGCGTCCTGGGTGCGGTCATGCCAGGCGCGCACCAGGCGATAGCCGACCGATCCGATGCCCGCGTGTCCGTCCCAATCCGAGACGAGGCGGCGAAATTCCTCGCGCTCGGGGTGATCGGCGGTCGCTGCCGCATCGAGCACCGACAAGAGCAGCACGCGCCAGCGCGCCAGGAACCGCGCGCGATCGTCCAGCTGAATGGGCAGCATGTCCGCCGGGGTGAGGTTGCCGCCAAGCGCGAACAGGTCATCACGGATCTGCCCGGCACGTGCGCCGAGGTCGTATTCCACGCCGAGCGTCACCTTGTCACCGCCGATGAGTTGCTGCTGGTGCGGCTCGGTCGCAACCCGGGCGTTAGCCGTCCAGATGCGCCCCCGTGGCGGATCCACAATACGCGGGTGATCGCTCGCAGTAGTCCACTCAGGCATGCCACGCGCGCGCGCCGCGCCGACATCCTCGGGGATACGGCCGGCGATGGTCCAGGCGATGTGCCCCAGGGTGTCACCCACCACCAGGTTCTGGTGCGGAATGCCGACGGTCGGAGCAAGTGCGAGCACGTCGGCGACGGATGCGGCACGCTCGAAGGCCATGAGATTCATGTTGGTCGCGGCCGGCAGCTGCGCCAGCCACGCGCCAAACCAACACACGTGCTGCTGCGGATCGGTGCGCAGCAGCACGCCCGCGGGACCCGTTTGTACCTGCAGCTGCAATGCCGGCCCGCCCTTCACGCGGATCTCCTCGTGCACCACGCGCAGTGGCACGTCCCCGGCAGCCGAGTGCACGGCGTGCGGCGGATCGCCGTCGCAGGCCAGGCGCTCGACGTCGAGCCAGTCGCCGTAGCTGTTGGTGAAGCCCCACGCCACGTGGCCGTTGGACCCCGCCACCAGCAGCGGTGCACCCGCAAGGGTGACGCCGTTGAGATCCAGCCCTGTGGCGTTGCCCGCCAGCAGGCGCAGCCGCGCGCGGTACCACACCGCCGGCACCCGCTGCCCGAGGTGCATATCGTTGGCAACCAGCGCCGCGCCCGTGGCGGTGAGCCGTCCGGCGATGGCCCAGCTGTTGCTGCCCCCGGACGGGGAGCGCGCAACACCCGGCTGAAGAGCGCTCGGCCCCGCGTCCCGCACATCCAGCACGTCAGCCGCGGGCGGCGGCACGTCCGTGGCTTGCGCCTGCGATCCGCTGCCGCTGGCGTCGGGCGCATCCCAACTGGTCCCGGCCGGATACAAAAACGCGAGCGCGCACTTCCAACCCTGCGCACACTCGGCGCCGCCCAGGCGCGCGTTGATCTCGCGGCGCTGGATCTCGCGGCGCAGGCCATTCGCCTGCAGGTCCCACCACATCGCGTACTCGACCAGCACCGTGTCCTCGGGAGCCCAGTTCTCCGGAAGCTGCTGGAGCACCCAGTACTCCCACGGTCTTGAGGTGAGGTGCGCGAGCGCTGAGTTCACCCCCAGGGTGTAGGCCTGCACCACCGCACGCTGCTCGGGGGTCGCCTGCGCGATCACCTCGCGGGCGAGCGCCCGGAAGCGGAACAGGCGCGCGTTCTTATCCTGAGCAAGCGCCACAGGGCCGAATAATTCCGCCAGCTCCCCGGCCGCCAGCCGGCGCGACAGGTCCATCTGGAAGAAGCGATCCTGGGCGTGCACAAATCCGGTCGCAAACGCGAGGTCGGCGCGACTGGCCGCGGTGATGGTCGGCACGCCGAGTGCGTCGCGGGTGATCTGTACGGGGGCCGCAAGTCCCGGCTCGCGCAGCGTGCCGTCAAGGCGCGGCAGCGAGGCGCGCAGCGCGGCGTACGCCAGTAGCAGCGCGGCGAGCGCCAGGAACGCGCACGCCGCACCGATGTACTGCAACGTCCGCTTCACGTGAGCGGGGATTTCAGTCCAGCGCGACTTTCAGGATCTGCATGGAATTCGTACCGCCCTGCACGCCCGACGCCTCACCCTTGGTGAGGATCACGAGATCGCGCCTGTCCACCAGCTTCAGTTCCAGCAGGCGCGTGAACAGAGCGCGGTACAGACTCTCAGCGGTATCGCCAGCGCCGGTGACATCAAAGATCACCGGGTAAACGCCGCGAAACAGCGTCACGCGCCGCCGCGTGGCCTCGTGGCTCGTGAAGGCATACACCGGGATGTCGGAGCGGATACGCGACATCCACAAGGGCGTGGCGCCCGTTTCCGTGAGTGCAACGATCGCCCGCACCTTCATGTGGTTGGCCGTGTACATCACGGCCATGGCGATGGCTTCCTCGGTGCTGCGGAACTCACCCTCGACCATGCGCTGGCGCGAGCGCGGGTGGGTGAGCTGGTATTTCTCGGCCCCCTCGATGACCTGCGCCATCGCCTGCACGGCCTTTACCGGGTGGCGCCCGGCGGCCGTCTCCGCTGACAACATCACCGCATCGGTGCCGTCCATGACCGCATTCGCCACATCGCTCACTTCGGCGCGGGTTGGCACCGGACTCTGGATCATGGACTCCATCATCTGGGTGGCCGTGATGACGACCCGGTTGCGCGTGCGCGTCTCGTGGATGATGGTTTTCTGCAAGCCCGTCAGTTCCGCGTACCCCATCTCCACGCCCAGGTCACCGCGGGCTACCATGACCACATCGGATGCGTCGATGATGCTGTGCAGGTTATCGACCGCTTCATGGCGCTCGATCTTGGCAACGATGCGTGCCTCGCCACCGGCCGCGCGCATGAGTGAGCGCGCCTGCTGCATGTCGGCGGCGTCGCGGGCGAAGGATACCGCAAGGTAATCAACACCCTCGGCGGCGGCGAAGCGGATGTCCTCGCGGTCGCGCTCGGAAATGGCCGGGGCCGAAATGCCGCCGCCCTGGCGATTGAGCCCCTTGCGATCCGAGAGCTCCCCGCCTGCCCGCACGCGGGTTTCGATGGTCGTAGCGCCGACGCGTTCGACGTCGAGGATGATCTGGCCGTCATTGAGCAGCAGCGTATCGCCGGCGGCGACGTCCTTCGGCAGATCCTTATAGGCGACGCCGACGACCGCGTTGGTGCCGGCCTTCGCGTCGAGGTTTGTGTCGAGGGTGAATACCTGCCCGTCCGCGAGCTGTACCGGGCCTGCGCGGAAACATTCGATGCGGATCTTCGGCCCCCCGAGGTCCAGCAGCACGCCAATGCATCTGTCGGTGCGCTGCGCCGCGGCGCGCACCAGCCCGAGGTGGCGCCTGCGGTCCTCCACCGTGCCATGGGAGGCGTTGATGCGCACGACATCGACCCCGGCACGCATCATGTCGGTCAGTACCTCGAGGTTGTCGGTCGCGGGACCCGCGGTGGCGACGATCTTGGTGCGCCGCAGCTGCGCGTCTGCCGGCCGCTCAGCCATGGGCGCGCTGCTCCAGCATGGCAACCGCGGGCAGAGTCTTACCCTCGACGAATTCCAGGAACGCGCCGCCGCCGGTCGAAATGTAGGAAATACCGTCCTCGACTCCGTACTTCTCGATGGCCGCGAGCGTGTCGCCACCGCCGGCGAGCGAGAATGCCTTGCCGCGCGCGATGGCATGGGCGATGGCGCGCGTACCCTCGCCGAATTGCTCGAATTCGAACACGCCCACCGGGCCGTTCCAGATGATGGTGCCGGCGGCCTGCAACAACGCAGCGCAGCGGTCCGCCGTGTCCGGGCCGATGTCGAGGATCATTTCGTCGCGGCGCACTTCGCCCACCGCGCGCACATCGGCGTGCGCGGTGGCCGCGAATTCCCTGCCGACCACGACATCCGTCGGCAGCGGGATCTCCGCGCCGCGGGCGCGCGCTTTGTCCATGAGGCGCCGCGCCACATCCAGCATCTCGGTCTCGCACAGCGACTTGCCGACGTCCACACCGCTGGCAGCGAGGAAAGTGTTGGCGATGCCACCGCCGACGATCAGCTGATCGACCTTCTCCAGCAGCGACTCCAGTACCGTCAGCTTGGTGGAGATCTTCGAGCCGCCGACGATTGCGACCAGCGGCCGCGCGGGCTTCTGCAGTGCGCGCTCCAGCGCCTCCAGTTCGCCCACCAGCAGCGGGCCCGCACAGGCGACCGGCGCGTAACGCGCCACGCCGTGCGTACTGGCCTCGGCGCGATGCGCGGTGCCGAAGGCGTCCATGACAAATACCTCGCATAGACCCGCCATGCGGCGCGCGAGCTGCTCATCGTCCTGTTTCTCGCCGGTGTTGAAGCGGACGTTTTCGCACAGCACCGCGCTGCCCGGCGCACAGTCGACACCCGCGAGCCAGTCCTTGCGCAGCGGCACCGGCTTGCCGAGCAGGTCCGAAAGACGCACCGACACCGGCGCCAGCGACAGCGCTTCGGTCGCCCGCCCCTCCTGCGGCCGCCCGAGGTGCGACATCACGAACACCCTGGCGTGCTGGTCAAGCGCATAGCGGATGGTCGCGAGCGAGGCGCGGATGCGCGCGTCGCTGGTCACGACGCCGTCCTTCACCGGCACGTTGAGGTCTTCCCGGATCAGGACCCGCTTGTTGCGCAGGTCCGTATCCGCCATGCGCAGCACCTTCATGTCGCCCGCGACCACGCCAGGGTGGTGTCGATCATGCGGTTGGAGAATCCCCACTCGTTATCGTACCAGGCACACACCTTGACCAGCGTGCCGTCGATCACCTTGGTGAGCGTGGCGTCAAATATCGAAGAGTGCGCATCGTGATTGAAATCCACCGACACCAGCGGCGCTTCGGTGTAAGCCAGGATCCCCTTGAGCGCTCCGGCGGCTGCCTCCTGCAGGGAGCGGTTGACCTCTTCGACCGAAGTGGCGCGCTTTGCCGTGAACGTCAGGTCGACCAGCGATACGTTGATGGTCGGCACGCGCACCGAGAAACCATCGAGCTTGCCCTTCAGTTCCGGCATCACCAGCCCGACCGCGGCGGCAGCGCCGGTCTTGGTCGGGATCTGCGACATGGTCGCCGAGCGCGCGCGCCGCAGGTCCGAGTGGTAGACGTCGGTCAACACCTGGTCGTTGGTGTAGGAGTGAATCGTCGTCATGATGCCGGCGAGCACGCCCATTTTGTCGTGCAACACCTTGACGACCGGCACCAGGCAGTTGGTGGTGCAGGAGGCGTTGGAGATCACCGTGTGAGTGCTCTTGAGCACCTGGTGATTTACGCCATAGACGATAGTGGCATCGACGTCTTCGCCGCCGGGCGCGGAAATCACCACCTTCTTCGCGCCACCCGTCAAGTGCGCGCTCGCCTTGGCCTTGCTGGTGAAAAGTCCGGTGCACTCGAGCACATAGTCAACGCCGCTCGCACCCCACGGCAGCTTCGCCGGGTCGCGTTCGGCGAACACGCGGATGCGGTCGCCGTTCACGACCATGTAGTCGCCATCGACCTTCACGTCACCGTCGAACCTGCCGTGCACCGTGTCGTAGCGTGTCAGGTGCGCATTCGCCTTCGGATCGCACAGATCGTTGAGCGCCACGATCTGCAGCTCGCCGGTGCGCTTGCCCTCGTAGAGCGCGCGCAGGACATTGCGTCCAATGCGTCCATAACCGTTGATGCCAACCTTGATTGCCATTGCGCTCATTCCTCCAGCAGCTCGCGTATCTGTTGCGCGACATTATCGGCCCTAAAACCAAAATGCGTGAGCACGTCAGGGCCCTTGCCGGACGCGCCGAACTGATCGATACCCAGCACCCGGCCCGCCACGCCCACATACTGCCACCAGCATTGTCTCGCCCCCGCCTCGACGGCGAGCCGGCGCGTCACCCCGGGCGGCAGCACGCTCTCGCGGTAGGCCTTGTCCTGGGCGTCAAACGACTCGGTCGACGGCATGGACACCAGGCGCACCCGTTTGCCCGCGGCGTTGAGGGTATTCACCGCCTGCGCCGCGATGCCGATTTCCGAGCCGGTGGCAATCACCAGCACCTGCGGCGTTCCGGGCGGATCGATCAGCACGTAACCGCCGCGGCCGATGTTGGCAAGCTGCGCCGGCGTACGTGTCTGCTGCGGCAGCCCCTGCCGGGTGAGCACCAGCGCGGTAGGTCCCCGGCGCTCGATGGCGAGCGTCCAGGCGATGGCGGTCTCCGCCGCATCGCACGGCCGCCACAGGTTCATGTGCGGCATTGCGCGCAGGCTCGCCAGGTGTTCGATCGGCTGGTGGGTCGGACCGTCCTCACCGAGCCCGATGGAGTCGTGCGAGTACACGAGGATCGTGCGCACCTGCATCAGGCACGCGAGGCGCACCGCGTTACGCGCGTAGTCGGAAAACACCAGGAAAGTGCCACCGTAGGGGATCAGCCCACCGTGCACCGTCATACCGTTCATGATCGCCGTCATGCCGAACTCACGCACGCCGTAGTGCAGGTAGTCACCCGCTTCATGAGCCGGCGTGATGGTGGTTGCTCCTTTGAACAAGGTGCTGTTCGACTGCGTCAGATCGGCTGAGCCGCCGAGAAGCTCCGGCAGCGCGGGACCCATGACATTGAGCACCGCCTGCGAGGACGCCCGCGTGGCCTGCGCCGCGGTTTGTTTCAGCGCCGCCTGCAGCACCTGCGCCGCCGTGTCACGCCAGTTGCCCGGCAGATCCCCGCGCGTGCGGCGCTCGAACTCGCGCGCCAGATCCGGAAACGCGCTCGCATAGCGCGCGAACAGTCCCCGCCAGGCCGTTTCGATGGCCGCGCCCTGGCTGTGGTGGTCCCACGTGGCGCGGATCTCCTCCGGCACCACGAACGGCGGGTATGGCCAGCCGAGCGCCACGCGCGCCGCAGCCACCTCCTCGACGCCCAGAGCCTCACCGTGCGCCTCGGCAGTCCCCTGCTTGTGGGGCGCGCCGTAGCCGATGATGGTCTTGCAGCAGATGAGTGACGGCCGTGCCGTTTCTGCACGCGCGGCCTGAATGGCGTTGCTTACCGCCTCCCCGTCCAGACCATCGACCGCCGGCACCACGTGCCAGCCGTAGGCTGCGAAACGCTTGGGCGTGTCGTCGGTAAACCAGCCGACAACCTTGCCATCGATGGAGATGCCGTTGTCATCGTAGAAAACAATCAGCTTGCCCAGGCCCAGCGTGCCGGCGAATGAACAGGCCTCGTGCGAGACGCCCTCCATCAGGCAGCCATCGCCGCAGAACGCGTAGGTGTAGTGATCGACGATGTTCAGGCCGGGGCGGTTGAACTCGTTGCCGAGTAGTTTCTCCGCGAACGCCATGCCGACNNGGAGCATCGAGCCGTGCCCGTTCGAGAGCACGAAGCGATCGCGGTCGGGCCATTGCGGGTTTGCCGGGTTGTGGCGCAGAAACCCGCCCCACAGCGCCTGGGCGATGTCCGCCATGCCCATCGGCATGCCCGGGTGTCCGGAGTCAGCGCGCTGCACGGCGTCCATGGAGAGCGCGCGGATGGCATTGGCGAGTTCACGGCGTGTAGTCATACACCTCTTAGGGGCGGCTCGTGGCCGCAGTGAGCGCGGCGCGCACCATCAGGGGCGCGCATTTTCCACCACTCGCGCCGGATGCTCAATCGAAGTTAAATGAACCTTCATCCTGGCCTGAGGCGACTTAAAGCACATTCCGCGCGGCAGCGCGGACTATTTCACATTATTACCGGCGCAGAACGCGCAGCAGGTCAAGTCGCCCGCAAGTGCGGCCTTGCGCCGGGGGACGTGGTTCACTGCGCCGCTCGCGGGGGCTCTGCTAGGCTTTCCATCATGAGCGTCGTACGTCTCACTCATTTTACAGATACGCATTTGCACGGCGGGGAGAACCAGCGCCTGCGCGGAGTGGCGACCCTGCCGGCGCTCGAGGCGGCCCTGAGCCACGCGCGCTCGCGCGATTGGCCGCCGGATGCCGTGCTCGTTACCGGCGACCTGGTGAACGACGACCCGGCCGGGTACCCCCATTTCCGCCGCCTGTTCGGTGCCCTCGGACTGCCCGTGTTGTGCGTGCCCGGCAATCACGATGAGCCGCAGGCCATGCGCCGCGAGCTCGCGGGCGCGCCGTTCGTGCTCGGCGGCTTCGTCGACCTGGGACAGTGGCGCATCGTACTGCTCGACAGTTGCATCCCCGGCTCCGCCAGGGGCGCCATCAGCGAGCAGGCGCTCGCCGGTCTTGAGACCGCGCTCGCGAGTGCCGGCAAACGGCACTGCATGGTCTGCCTGCATCACCACCCGGTACCGATGCACAGTCGCTGGCTCGACAGCGTCGGGCTGACCAACGCGGCGGAATTCCTGCACACCATCGACGGCCACAAGAACGTCCGTGCGATAGTGTGGGGCCATGTACACCAGAACTACGACTCGCTGCGTAAAGGGGTGCGACTGCTCGCAACGCCTTCGACCTGCGCGCAGTTCCTGCCCAAGGCGCAGGATTTCGCGGTTGACCAGCGGCCACCAGCCTTCCGCACCCTGGAGCTGCGCGCCGACGGCTCGCTGCTGACGGAGGTCGTGTGGGTAGAACAGCACAGCGGTGGTTCCTCGCGTTCTGTCTGCTCGGCGGCCTGAGTCTTCCCTCGCAGTACGTCCGTGCCGCGGCACCGGTGTGGGCCGTGCGCGGTGCCCACGGTACCGTGTACCTCGCAGGCTCGGTCCACCTGCTGCCGGCGCAGGACGCCGCACTCCCGGGCGCGTTCGACCGTGCCTATCGCGACTGCGCCATCCTCGTGATGGAGCTCGACCTGGGGAAGCTCGATCCGCAGCAGCTCGCGTTGTGGATGCAGCAGCACGGCACCCTTGGCGCAGACACGACGCTGCGCGCCGTGCTCGGTGAGCCGCGCTACACGCGCCTGGCGGCCGCTGCATCAGGACTCGGTGCGCCCATGAGTCTGCTTGACACCCAGGCGCCGTGGGTGATCGGGGTGGAACTCGCGGAGCTTGAGTACACACGCCTCGGTTACGACCCTGAGCAGGGTGTTGACGAGCAGCTGCTGCGGCGCGCGCAGGCGGACGGCAAGCCGACCGCGGGACTTGAAACCGTGGACGAGGAGCTTGGCGGCCTCGAGCGGCTGCCGCGCGCGGACCAGCTGAAGATTCTCGACCAGACCTTAAGTGAGCTGCAGGACTCGCAGGCCGACATGCTGGTGGTGCTCAGCGCCTGGCGGCACGGGGATACCGCGCGGCTCGCGACGCTTTTGTCCAAGGAGTACCGCGAGTTCCCCGCGCTCTACCGGCCGCTGGTGACGGATCGCAATCAACACTGGCTGCCGCAGATCGAGCGTTTCCTGAAGGACGACCGCAATACCCTGGTAGTCGTGGGTGCGCTGCATCTGGTGGGGGACGGGGGATTACTGGAACTGCTGCGCCAGGCCGGCTACCAGCCGCTGCAACTCGATTAGGACGTGTTAGAACCGCGGAACCAGCCGTGTGCTTACCGCCGCAGTCGGCCAAAGCCACGCCTTTGGCCNNAGCTGCTGTCCGCCGAAATCGCTTCCTGCGATTTCGGCCTAATGGACCAGCCGGGCGCGGTAGAAGCGCCACAACGGCACCGCCATGGCGAGGGTGGCGGCGAGCACCAGCCAACCCACGAAGCCATCGAAGCGGCTCAGCAGGAAGGCGAGCGGCGCGGCGCGCCGTGGCGCGCTCAGCTCGTGGGCGACGAGCATGATCCACACCCAGCCGGCATGCAGCCCGATGCAGGCGGCGATGTTGCCGGTGGCGACGCGCACCGCGCCGAGCACGACGCCAACAGCCATGAGCGCAAGGTACGCATCGATGATGGTGAGCGGCGCTGCGAATGAATGCAGCGTACCGGCCAGCAACGCAACTCCGCTCCAGGGTGTGACCTGTGGCGCGCTGATGTGGTAGCTGGCGAAGAAATGCGTGGCGGCGTATAGCGCGGCGGTCAGGAGCACCGCGGGCCGCGGGCCGGATTGCCTGGCGATGGCGGTGTGCATGGCGCCACGCAGGAAGGTCTCCTCGATCAGCGCCACTGACAGCGCGCTTAGGGCCCGCAGCACGATAAGTTTCGCAAGCTCGCCGCCACTCAGGAGGCCAAGGCGTGTCCAGTCGAGCAAGCCGAGCGCGCCCATGATGGCCACTACGCCAAGCATGGTGGCGGTGCCGATCACGACGCCCACACCGAGCTCGCGCACAAACGCGCGCCGGGCGAGGCCGTAACCCAGGCTCACCCGGTCGGCGAGGTTCCAGCGCTTCGCAACACCCACGAACGCGATCAGCAGCGCGAGCATGCCGATGCGTTCGCCAATACGATGAAACGGAAAATCGAAGTGCGGGTGCAGCAGCAGCCACGCCGGGTACGTGAACAGCGCGATGGCCGCGAACCCGAGCGCGACGAGGCCGAGGAATGAGATGAAGGCACGCATTGCCGGGAAGTCTCTCAGGTCGTGAGTAACGCGCGCCACTCTGCAGCGACGACCGACAACCTGAAGCGCGGATCGGGCCCAACCTGCGGACGCTCGCCACCGCGCCAGCTCTCGATGCGTTCGATGTAGGTATCAAACAGCCCCAGCGTGTCGGCGAGGCGCGCCGCTCCCTTGCGCCAGTGCGGCGCAAGGCGCCGCAACGGAGTCTCATACGCACGCTGCGCCCAGCTGACGGGCAGAAGCTGGCGCGGATCATCGAGGACCTCGCGGGCCGCGCCGCAATCCGGCGTCAGCACCGGCGTGCCCACGGCCTGCGACTCAGCAAACACCAGCCCAAAGGTTTCAGGGATCACGAAATTGCCGCTGAAGGTGCACAGCGCCGTGCGTGCCTGTGCCAGCACCTGCGCGTGCGGCAGGGAACCCAGCCACTCGACCCCGGCGATTCCTCCACCAGCGAAGTCCTTGTAGCCGGGGTTGCCGACACACAGGCGCAGGTCCGGCATATGCCGGCGCAGCGCGCGGAATGCGTCGAGCGTAAAGCGCAGTCCTTTGTTCGGCGAGGAGAAGAACACGAGCTTCGAGGCGTCAACGGGCGTGCCGTCCGGGACGATGTCGTCATCGACCGGGTTGTAGATCCTGCGCACCGCGAGGCGCTCGCAACCCGGGATGCGAGCCACGGTTGCGGCGACCGTGGCGCGCTGATATTCGGATACGCAGATGATGTCCGGCTTAAGCCGGCGCAGCTCAGGGGCAGCCGCCGCAAACCAGCGGGCGCGCGAGGATCCAGGCTCGATGCGATCGTGTACCCACAGGTACATACGCGCGCCCGGGTAGAGGCGCGCTACCGCGCCAAGCGCGCGCGGGTCGCGCAGGACGATCACCTGCTTCACATCCGCGAGGGTCGCGGGCGCGCGGTAGCGCCCTTGCGTTTGCGTGCGGTTGTGTTGCGACACCCAGGCGTCGAGCGCCTCTGCGATGCGCACGGTGCTCGCCTCGGTACCGGCAAGTCCCGCCTCACGCAGCGTCGCCTCGTCGTACGGCCGCGGACACAAAGGATCAAAGAACAACACTGGGATCATTGCGCCGCCAATGCGCGTCGAGAGACTCGCCGGATTGCAGTACTCTACCACTCGCCCCGATGACGAAACCCAACGCGCGACTGTTGTTCATTCCCGTGTCCGGACCCATGGGGATGGGGGAATACGCCCGCAGCGTCGCGATCGCGACGGCCATGGTGCAGCGCTCGCCGGGAGTCGAAGTGCATTTCGCGCTCAGCCGCGCCGCCCCGTACGCGGCGGCCACGCCGTTCGCGACCACGCTGCTGCCCTCCTCGCCAACCTTTCATCCGCGCGAGGTGTCGGCGCTGATCCGTGAGTTCCGGCCGCGGGTGGTGGTGTTCGATAATGCCGGTCGCACGCAGCAGCTGCGCGCCGCGCACGAGGCCGGCGCGCGCGTGGTGTTCGTGAGCTCGCGGCGCCGGCAGCGGCGCAAGGCGTTCCGTCTGCGCTGGCTGCCGCTGCTCGACGAGCACTGGATCGCGTATCCGGAATTCATCGCCGGCAGCCTGACGCCGCTCGAGCGGCTGAAGCTGCGGCTCGCAGGAGGCCCGCGCATCCGCTATGTGGACACCCTGCTGCCGCTTGCGGATGCGGCGCTGGCCACCGACACGCTGGCACGCCTCGGACTTAAGTCACGCGGCTACGTGCTGGTCGTGCCGGGCGGCGGCAGCGCCCATCCCGGGGCCGAGAATGCGCCGGGCACCGTGGCGGCTGCGGCGCGTGCGATCGCCGCGCACGGCTACCCCACGGTCCTGGTCGGCACCAGCGCCGGGGATGCGAATGACCCGCAGCCGCTGCAGCGGGTGCCACTGCTGCCGCTGGCGCAGCTGTGCGAGCTCATCCGCGGTGCGCGACTGGTCATCTGCAACGGCGGCGACACGCTCCTGCAGGTGCTGGCGTGCGGACGTCCGTGCGTAGCGGTGCCGATCGCACACGACCAGGCACATCGCATCGACAGCTGTGCCCGCGCAGGACTTGCGCTGCCAGCGCCACTGGACAGCCAGGCGATCGAGAGCGCCGCGCGCCGGCTGCTGGAGAGTGGAACCGGGCCGGCGGCAACCGTGCATCCCGGCGAAGCGCGGGTGCGCAATTGTCTCGAGGAAGTGCTCAGCGCACTCAGCGCGCTGGCATCCTGAAACTCTAGGCGTCCGGGCGAGCGCGCCTGAGCTCGGCCAGCACCTTGTCGTGCAGGCCGCCAAAACCGCCGTTGCTCATGATCAGCAGGTGGTCACCGCGGCGCGCACTGCGGGCGAGCTCGCGCGCCAGCCCCGGCACGTCGGCGCTGGAATGCGCGCGCGCGCCGAGGGAGGCGAGGACCGCACTGGCATCCCAGCCCAGGTCCCTCGGGGTGTAAAGCCACACCTCATCGGCACCGGCTAGCGCCGGTCCGAGCGTGTGCTGATGCACACCCATGCGCATGGTGTTGGAGCGCGGCTCGAGGACCGCAATGATCCGCGCGGAACCGACGCGGCGGCGCAAGCCATCGATGGTCGTGGCGATGGCGGTCGGGTGATGTGCGAAATCGTCGTAGACCACGACGCCGCCTGCCTCGCCACGCACCTGCATGCGGCGTGCGATCCCCTTGAATCCCTGCAATGCATCGCACGCCACCGGCACGTCCACACCCGCGTGGCGCGCCGCGGCGATCGCCGCCAGCGCGTTCTCCATGTTGTGGGCGCCCATGAGCGCCCATTGCACCCGCGCGCGCGGCCGGCCGGACTCCAGCACCTCGAAGTGCGAGAAATCCTCTCCGCCAGACACCGGCCGTGCCGTCCACAGCGCGTCCGCATGCGGCGCACGCGCGAAACCCTCGAGCGGTGTCCAGCAGCCCATCTGCAGCGTGTCGCGCAGGCTCTGATCGGCGGCATTCCATACGATGCGCCCGCCCCCCGGCACGATGCGCACCAGGTGGTGGAACTGGCGCTGGATCGCGGCGAGGTCCGGGTAGATGTCCGCGTGGTCGTACTCGAGATTGTTGAGGATCACGGTGCGTGGGCGGTAGTGCACAAACTTCGCGCGCTTGTCGAAGAAGGCGGTGTCGTATTCATCCGCCTCGATGACGAAGAATGGCGGCGCGCCAAGCCGCGCGCTGGTCGCGAAGTTCGCCGGCACTCCGCCGATGAGAAAGCCCGGATTCAAGCTGGCGTGCTCGAGGATCCACGCCAGCAGCGACGAGGTGGTGGTCTTGCCGTGGGTACCGGCCACCGCCAGCACCCAGCGGTCCCTGAGCACCTCGCGCGCCAACCACTCCGGCCCCGACACATACGGCACGGTGCCCTCCAGCAGCGCCTCGATCACCGGCTGCCCGCGCGTCATGACATTGCCCACGATCACGACATCCGGCGCCGGAGTGAGCTGCGCGGCGTCGAAGCCTTCGGTCACGGTAATGCCGAGCGCCTCGAGCTGGGTGCTCATGGGCGGATAGACGTTGTTATCGGAGCCGGTGACCCGAAAGCCCGCAGCCCGGGCGAGCGCGGCGACGCCGCCCATGAACGTGCCGCAGATGCCCAGAATGTGGACGTGGCGGGGTGAACTCATGGACGTGCCGGTGCCGGGAACAAGGCGAACAGCAGCAGCTGGCCACTGAAGATCTGCGCGATGACGATCGCGATGCTCGCGGTGCCCGACCACTCGAGCGCCGATCTGACCACGTGCCCGCTGGCGACGACCAGCCACACCACCAGCAGCAGACCCGCGACCGCGATGGGCAGCGACCACGAGGATTGCTCGCCGAATCGGCGCATGAGCCATTCGGAGGCGATCAGCGGCGGCGATAACAGCGTCTGGAAACCGAACATCGCGGTGCTCGTCTGCAGGATGCGCTCGGGCCGGCCGACCAGCTGCAGCAGTGCCACGTACCACGCGAAGGTGAACAGCGTGTCGACCAGCAACTGCAGCGGCCAGGCGCTGACTGGCGGCAGCAGCGCACTCACCAGTGCGTTCACACCCAGGTAGCCGGCCAGCGTCAGCACCAGCAGCAGCAGCGAGGCGGGCAGATCCTGCGGCCCGCGGCGCAGCAGCGCAATCTGTGTGAAGAGCCGGACAAACTCCTGCATGTCTTTCGGTACCGGCGCGGGCCTGCGCATAATGCGCGACCGAAGGATTGTACAGATCACCGACCATTGCGTTTTGCAGCCCGTACTCACCACCACCACCGCCCTTGCAGAATTCAGCGCGCTCCTCGCCGGTGAGGCACGCATTGCCCTCGATACCGAGTTCCTGCGCGAACGTACCTACCGCGCGCAGCTGTGCCTGGTGCAGCTCTCGGGGAGCGCAGCCGCGGCCTGCATCGATCCCCTGGCGCTTGCGGATCTGACGCCGCTCGCCGCGCTGCTCGCCGCCCCCGGGATCACCAAGGTCATGCATGCCTCGCGGCAGGACCTCGAGGTGTTGCTGCCGGTCGTGGGTCTTACACGGCCGGTATTCGACACGCAGATCGCCGCCGGCCTCACTGGGCTGCCCGCGCAGGTGGGTTACGCCGAGCTGGTACGCCGCAAGCTGGGCAAGGACCTTCCCAAGTCCCACACGCGCACCGACTGGTCGCGCCGGCCACTGTCACCGGAGCAGATCGAGTACGCGCTGGATGACGTGCGCTACCTGCTGCCGCTCGCGCAGCTGCTGGAGGAGGAACTCGCGCGCCTCGGGCGGCTCGAGTGGCTCGGTGAGGAACTCGCGGCTCTTGGGGATGCGCGTGCGCTCAGCGTCGAGCCCGACGAGGCGTGGCTGCGCATCCGCGGCTTGCGCGATCTGGACCCGGCGCGCGCGCGGCTCGCGCGCGCCCTGGGCGCCTGGCGCGAGCGCAACGCGGTGGAGCACGACCGGCCGCGCGGCTGGATACTCGAGGACACGGTACTGCGCGAGATCGTCATGCAGGTGCCGCGCACGCTCGAATTGCTCGGGCAGTTGCCGGACATGCCGCCGGGCCTGGTCAGGCGGCGCGGAGCCGAGTTGCTGGCGTGTGTGGAGGCCGCGCAGGTTTCGGACCCGCCGCCAGCGCTACCGGCGCGCGCGCGCCCGGATCCGGCCAAGACCCTGCTGGTGAAGAAGCTCAGCACCCTGAGCCAGGCGATCGCGACTGAACTGAACCTCGTGCCGGAAGTGCTGGCGACCCGGCGCGAGCTGGAGCAGCTGGCCGATGGCCGGCGCGATGGGGCGGTGTTGACCGGCTGGCGGCGCGCGATCCTCGGCGAGCGGCTGCTCGCCGCCCTTTAGCGGCGTTTCGCCCTGGCCTTCGCGCCGCGACCTGTACGACCCGGGCGCGGCGATTTCCTGCGCACGCTTGCGCGCGCCTTGCGCCGCGCTGGTGTCCTGGCCGCGGCAGTGCCGCGCGTGGTGCGCCCGGCGGCGCTCTTGCGGCGTGCGCCTTTGAGCGCGGTCTTGCCTGCTGCACGCTTGCGTGTTGGTTTACGGCGTGCGGGCGGGGCTCGCAAGGGCGCACCGAGTGCCTGCGCCAGACGCCGCGTCACCTCGTTTACCTCGCCTTCGGCGTTGATCACCCGCAGTAGTCCGCGCGCGCGATAGAAATCAATCAGCGGCCGCGTCTTTTCGTCATATACACGCAGGCGCTCCGCCACGGTGGCTTCGTTATCGTCCGGTCGCTGCATGAGGCGATGCGGGGCGCCGGTCTTTGGGCACGGCTCGTTCTGCGCCGCCGCAGGCGAGGTGAGCAGGTTGAACACCCGCCCGCAGTCCGCGCAGGTGCGCCGGCCCGAAATACGCCCCACTAACTCGGCGTAGTCGACATCCAGTTGCACGACGGCATCCAGCGGGCGCTTCAGGGTCTCGAGCAACCGCTCCAGCGCGTGGGCCTGGGCGAGGTTGCGTGGAAACCCGTCCAGGATGAAGCCCGCGCGCGTGTCGGGTTCCTTCAGACGCTCGCGGAACATCCCCAGGACCAGTGAATCATCCACCAGCCGGCCGGCGTCCATGGCCTCCTTGGCCTTGAGGCCCAACTCGGTGCCCCTGGCGACTGCCGCACGCAGCAGGTCGCCGGTCGAGATCTGCGGGATCCCGACCCGCTCGACCAGACGCTGAGACTGGGTGCCCTTGCCGGAGCCCGGCGCGCCCAACAGGACGATACGCATGTTTTTTAAGCTTTGGACCGCAGGCGGTGACAGCCGAAGGGTTGTCACGTTACCGGCGGCCCCAGGCGAGGTCAAACCGGTGGCGCAGCCCGCGCGCACTGCGGGCCCCTTGCGTTATTCTTTGCCGATGAAGAAAACCACCCCCAAAAATGCCTTCTACGCCCAGTCCGGGGGCGTTTCCGCCGTGATCAACGCCTCGGCCTGCGGGGTGATAGAGACGGCGCTACGCTCCAGACACATCAACAGGGTCTACGCCGGGCGGCACGGCATCATCGGCGCGCTCACCGAGGATCTCATCGATGTGAACCGCGAGAGCGCGGCTACTATCCGTGCACTCAGGCACACGCCGGCGGGCGCCTTTGGTTCGGCGCGCTTCAAGTTGAAGGGACTCGAGCAGAACCGCGCCGAGTACGAGCGCCTCATCGAAGTATTCCGCGCGCACGACATCGGCTACTTCTTTTATAACGGCGGCAACGATTCGATGGACACGGCTCTGAAGGTGTCACAGATCGGCGCCTCGCTGGGCTTCCCTATCACCTGTGTGGGGGTGCCAAAGACGGTGGACAACGACCTGCCGCATACGGACTGCTGTCCGGGCTTCGGCTCGGTCGCCAAGTACGTCGCGGTATCCACGCGCGAGGCGGCGCTCGACGTCGCCTCGATGGCGCGCACCTCCACCAAGGTGTTCGTGCTGGAGGTGATGGGGCGCCACGCCGGCTGGATCGCCGCCGCAGGCGGACTCGCCGGCCACGGCCTCGATGAGCCCCCGCACATCATCCTGTTTCCGGAAGTTGCCTTCGACGGGCAGCGCTTCCTCGAGCGGGTGCGTCAGAGTGTCACCGATTACGGCTACTGCGTGATTATCGCCTCCGAGGGCGCGGCCTACGCGGATGGCAAGTTCCTCGCCGACGCCGGCACGCGCGATGCCTTCGGCCACACGCAGCTTGGCGGTGTGGCGCCGGTGATCGCCAACATGGTGCGTGAGGCGCACGGCTACAAGTATCACTGGGCAGTGGCGGACTACCTGCAGCGCTCCGCGCGGCACATCGCCTCGCGCGTCGACGTGGAGCAGGCGTACGCCGTCGGCAAGGCGGCGGTGGAACTGGCCGTGAAAGGCGTCAACGCGGTCATGCCGACCATCGTACGTAAGAGCTCGCGCCCCTACCGCTGGACGATCGGCCACGCGCCGCTCGCGGCCGTCGCCAACAAGGAAAAGAAAGTCCCGCGCGAGTACATCCGCGCGGACGGCTTCGGCATCACGGCGGCCTGCCGCCGCTACCTCGAGCCGCTGATCGCGGGCGAGGCCTATCCCCCCTATCGGGACGGCTTGCCGGATTACGTGCGCATCAAAGGGGTACCCGTGCGCCGCAAGCTGACCACGCAGTACCAGGTTAAGTAAGCGCGGCGGCGGCGCTGCCGGCCATCGGCCGCCGCAGCCCTGCGTGTTATAGTGCGCGGCCTTTTTTGGGGGAGGTTTCTTTGATGGATGCCAACACCTGGCTGTGGGGCGCCGTTGCGGCCGGCGTGCTTGCCGTGCTCTACGGCGTGTTCTCGATGAGTGCAATCCTGCGTCTGCCGGCCGGTAATGCCCGCATGCAGGAAATCGCGGCGGCCATCCAGGCCGGCGCGCAGGCCTACCTCAACCGCCAGTACTCCACCATCCTCATCGTGGGTGTCGTGCTGCTCTTGGCGATCGGCTTCTCGCCACTCGGCTGGCCGACCGCCGGCGGCTTCGCGGTCGGCGCGCTGCTTTCGGGGCTCACCGGCTACATCGGCATGAACATCTCGGTGCGCGCCAACGTACGCACCGCGCAGGCCGCGACCGGCGGCCTGAACGCGGCCCTGAAGGTCGCTTTCCGCGGCGGCGCAATCACCGGCATGCTGGTCGTAGGGCTCGCGCTCATCGGCGTCGCCGGCTACTACATGGTGCTGCGGCGGTTTACCTCGGTCGGCGCCGAAGGCGCGCTGCACGCGCTGGTGGGACTGGCCTTCGGTGGCTCGCTCATTTCCATTTTCGCGCGCCTCGGTGGCGGCATTTTTACCAAGGGTGCGGACGTCGGCGCGGATCTGGTCGGCAAGGTCGAGGCCGGAATTCCCGAGGATGACCCGCGCAACCCNNGGCGACTGCGCCGGCATGGCCGCGGACCTGTTTGAAACCTACGCGGTCACCCTCGTCGCGACCATGCTGCTCGGGGGTCTCTTGTTCGCGGGCCAGGGCGCTGATGCGGCGCTCGCCGCGGTGATTTACCCGCTCGCCCTGGGCGCCGCCTCGATCGTGGCCTCGATCATCGGCACCTTCTT
>PLEC01000157.1 GCA_003136935.1 Gammaproteobacteria bacterium | reverse complement strand
GCGCCCAAGTACGCCAACCTCGACAAGGTGAACCCCGGCTCGCTCATCCTGTCGGGGGAAATGATGCTGCGTTACATGGGGTGGGTGGAAGCGGCGGATGCCCTCATCAGCGCGATGGACAAGACCATCGGGCAGAAGATCGTGACCTACGATTTCGCGCGTCTCATGGAGGGCGCGAAGGAAGTCTCCACCAGCGCGTTTGGCGACGCGCTGATCCGGAACCTGTAGGCCAGCGTGCGCGGCGCAGACGATTGCGCCCGGCACATCGTCGCCGCGTTCGCCGGCTACAACGCCGAGTTTCGCGCTATCACCCGCCGCGCGCCGCTGCGCTTCGACAGCCGCGACTGGAAGGCGAGCCAGCGCGATGCCGTCGAGCGCATCGAGCTCTACGATCGCTGCGTTAACCAGGCCATCGCCGAACTGCGCGCCAGCTTAGGCCCCGACGCCCTTGATCGGCAGCTGTGGCGCAGCATCCACGCAGCGTTTGCGGCCCAGATCACGGCGCTGCCGGACCCTGAGTTCATCAAGACCTTCTTCAGCTCCATCAGCCGGCGGATGTTCGGCACCGTGGGGGTCGCACCGGACATCGAGTTCGTCGCCACGGATCTGGATCCACTCGCGAACATCACTTCCGCGGTCGGCAGCAACACCTATGTGAATCACGGCTCGTTGTCGCTGCTGTTCGAGGATCTGCTCGGCGATGTGCGCTGCCATTCGCCGTGGCGGGATCTCGACAAGAGTATCGACCACGTCGTCAGTGAAGTGCGCGCCTACCTGCGCGCGCGCGCTGAACGCCGCACGCTCGAGCGCGTCGAGGTGATCCGGCCGATGTTCTACCAGATCTCGCGCGCCTATGTCGTCGGGCGCGTCATCGGCCGCGACTTCCTCGCACCGCTGGTGATCGCACTCAAGAACACCGACGGCGGCGTGCTTGTCGATGCGGTGATGCTCGCCGAGGAAGATGTCAGCATTGTCTTCAGCTTCACCCGCTCCTACTTCCACGCCGACCTCGAGCGCGTGGCCGAAGCGGTGGTGTTCCTGAAGTCGATCATGCCGAAGAAACCGGTGAGTGAGCTGTTCACGGTGCTGGGCCGGGCACGGCAGGGCAAGACCGAGCGCTACCGCGAACTCATGCGCAACCTCGAACGTACCGCCGACCAGTTCGAGCACGCCCCCGGGGAACGGGGACTCGTCATGGTGTGTTTCACCCTGCCCTCCTTCGACGTCGTCTTCAAAGTCATCCGGGATCGCTTCGCGTATCCCAAGACGGTGCTGCGCGAGGAGGTCGTCGCCAAGTACCAGATGGTATTCATCCACGACCGCGCCGGGCGGCTGGTGGATGCCCAGGAGTTTCGGCGCCTGCGCTTTCCGCGCGCGCGCTTCGCCGCGGTGCTCCTGGAGGAGCTGCGGCGTGAAGCCGCAGGCTCAGTGCATGAGGATGGCGAGGATCTGGTCTTCGATCACATGTACATCGAGCGGCGCATGACGCCGCTGAACCTGTACCTGCGCAGCGCGCCCGCGGAGGTCGCGGAACGCGTGGTGCTCGACTATGGACAGTGCATCCGCGACCTCGCCTATACGAACATCTTTCCGGGCGACCTGCTGCTGAAGAACTTCGGAGTCACGCGTCACGGGCGGGTGATTTTCTACGACTACGACGAGCTGTGTCGGGTCACCGATTGTAATTTCCGCGACGTCCCCAAGGCGGCGAACGAGGAAGACGAGATGCGCGGCGAGGCGTGGTTCTACGTGGGTGAGAACGACGTGTTCCCGGAGACTTTCATCAATTTCCTGGCGTTCAACGAATCGCAGCGTGCGGCGCTGCTGCGACTGCATGCCGAAATCCTCACCGCCGCTTTCTGGCGTGGCGTGCAGCAGCGCCTCAGAGCGGGCGACNNTGCAAAACGCTTCGCGGGCGCCTTGGCGTCGCAGCGGAACTTCGCGTCGGTGTGCAGTCCGAGCGCCCCGAAAAGGCCCACCGTCATCTGTCTCACGAGCTCGCAGTCGTCCCCGCTAAGCGAGCGCGGGCTGCCGGGGAGGAAGCGAACCGCGGAATCGTTAGCGGGAACGTCCGCGAAGCGTGCGTCTGCGCCCGTGAGCGCGCCGGGCAACTCGAATTTGAGCTCCACTTTGGGCGACCCGTGGGCGTGGGCGGCAGTATCGCTGCAGTCATAGGTGAGGATGCGCATTTCCCGTGCGCCGATCGCGGACAGCACGTCGTGAAAGCGGTACCACAGATCATTACAGGAATACGCGCGCGGCAGATCCGTCAGACTCACGATGAGCTCGTGCGGCATCCATTCGGCAGGGGTTGTCGCAGGGTGCGCTGCGCTACCGGCGGCCAGCGCCAAAGTCGCCGGGAGGACAAGCCCCGCACCCAGGAACCAGCTACAGCGCTTCATGACACACCCTTAAGCTCAGCTACGCCTCGCCACCTACTGCCGGTGTCGTCGCAACGGCAGTTCAGCCGCCGCCCGCACGCGCGGCGGGACCCGCAGGTCGCGCGCGGCAGACAGACTCGCCAGCGCGCGGTTGGCATCCTCCCAGCTCACCAGCTCCTCGAGAAACGTGTTCACGTACGCCGCGCGCCGGTTCTGATGATCGAGGTAATAGGCGTGTTCCCACAGGTCGACCGCCAGCAGCGCCGTGTCCCCGCGTACCAGCGGCGTGCCGGCGTTGCTGGTCGTGACGATCTCGAGCGTCCCGGCGCGCCACACCAGCCACAGCCAGCCGCTGCCGAAATGCGCGCTCCCCGCATCGCGAAACTCACGCGTGAAGCGCTCGTAACTGCCAAAGCGCGAGACGATGTGCTGGGCCATGAGGCCGGAAGGGGCGCCGCCGCCGCGCGGGCGCATGGAGTGCCAGAAAAGGTCATGGTTCCAGACTTCCGCGGCGTGGCGATACAGCGTGTGATGCGCCGGATTGCGCTCGGTGGCACGCACCAGTTCCTCCAGGGCGAGCGTCTCGAACTCGGTGCCGCGCGACAGCGCGACCATGCGGTCGTAGCACACCCGCTGGTGGCGCAGGAAATGAAACACCAGCGTATCGCGGGACATGGCGGGCTCGAGATCCGCGAAGTTATAAGGCATCCGGGGCTCAATGTTCATGAGAGGTCCTTGCTGTCGATGCACGTCGTATTCGCTCGTGGGGTTTGAGACCGGGGGATCATGCGTCAGTTCCACGACGCAATGATGTCAGCCGCGACCTGACAATTCTTCATGAAACTGTCGCTTTCGGACGAGGCGCGCATAGCCTTAGATTGTGATCCTTCGTGAGCAACTGGTCTTGAACGGTTCTTCATGAACGCGCCGCCTCGAGCGCGCGCGCAACGTCCGCCAGCAGATCCTGCGGATCCTCGAGTCCAATCGACAGGCGGATCGTGCCAGCGCTGATGCCGGACGTGCGTTGCTGGGCGGGGTCGAGGTCGCGCCCGCCCATCATTGCGGGCGTGACGACCAGCGACTCGGTTGAACCGAGGCTCGCCGCGAGTGCGAACAGCTCCAGTGCGTCGGCAAAGCGCCGGCCGGCGGGCTCGCCACCCTTGAGATCGAAACTGACGATGCTGCCGAAGTCGCGCATCTGCCGTGCCGCAAGCTGGTGCTGCGGGTGCGTGGCAAGACCCGGGTAATGCACGCGCTCCACCTGTGGATGCGTGGCGAGGAGCTGGGCGATCTGCCCGGCGCTGGCGCATTGCGCCTGATAGCGCACGAAATAAGTTTTCAGCCCCCGCAGGATCAGGTACGCCGCGTGCGGATCGAGTACGCCGCCGAGCGCGCTGAAATCCGTACGCATGCCGCGGATCAGCTCGCTGCGGGCGATCACCGCCCCGCCCATGACATCCCCGGCCCCGGAGGCGTACTTGGTGAGACTATGAACGAAGAGGTCGATGTCGTAGTCGCCGTGCTGGTGGAAGCCGGCAAAAGTGTTGTCCATCACGGTCAGTGCCCCCGCCGCACGTGCCAGCCGCGTCAACGCGGCGATGTCGGCGATGCGGGTGATGGGGTTGGTCGGGCTCTCGAAAAACACCAGTCGCGTGGGCTGCGCCGCGAGCACGCGCTCGACTCCGGCGAGGTCCTCGACGCCGAGCATGGTGTGCCTGACACCGAAGCGCCCGAGAAGACGCCGGATGAGGTAGCGCGTGGCGGGGTAGGTCTCGACAAAGCACACTACGTGGTCGCCCTGGCCGGTAAGCGTGAGCAGCGTCTGGGCAATTGCACCGATACCGCTGGCGGTCACCAGACAGTCCTCGCGCCCCTGCAGTTCCGCCAGCAATTGCTCGAGCTGGCGCGTCGTGGGATTTGAAGCGCGTGTATATAAGAAACCCGGGCGCTCGCCGCGCAGGAACGCTTCCGTAGTGGCGAGCGTGTCGAACTCGAACTTCACCGTCTGGTAAATCGGCGCCACCACCGCGTGGTTGCCGGCAGGCAATTCGACGGCAGGCGGATGGTTGACGCGGGTGGACTTTTTCATGCCTCGAGCGTAAAGGCGTCGGCGTCGAGGTGCGCGGGAAACTTGCTGCGGAAGGCGTGCAGCGCTTCGAGGTCGAGGCTCACCGTTGAGACCGCAGCCGTGGCGCCCAGTTCCGTGAGCGGCTGCCCCAGAAAATCGATAGCGGCGCTGTCCCCGGCGTGCGCGATGCCCGGCCCATCCGCGCCCACCCGGTTGACGCCGATCACGTATGCCTGGTTTTCGATGGCGCGCGCCCGCAGCAGCTGCCGCCAGGCGTTGGCGCGCGGCGCGGGCCAGTTGGCCACGTACACCAGGACGTCGTAGTCGAGTTGCGCCCGGCGGCGGCTGAACACCGGGAACCTCAGGTCGTAGCACACCAGCGGGCAGATGTTGAAGCCGCGCCAGGAGACGCTCCATGCGGCGCGCCCGGCCGTGAAGTGCTCGTGCTCACGCCCCATGCGAAACAGGTGCCGCTTGTCGTAGGTGCGCAGCTCCCCGCACGGCGCGGCCCATAGCAAGCGGTTGTAGTAGTGCCCGCCGTCCTGGGTGATTACGCTTCCCGTGATGGTGGCGTCGAGCCTGGCGGCAAGCCCCAGGAGCCACTGTGAGCTTGGACCATTCGCGCGCTCACTCAGGCGCTCAACGTCCATGCTGAACCCGGTTGTAAAAGTCTCCGGCAACACCACGAGGTCGGTGTGTCCTGAGAGTGGCAGCAGCAGCGCCTCGAAGTGTGCACGGTTGCCCTGCGGGTCCTGCCACACCAGCGGCTGCTGCAGCAATGACACACGTAGCGTGCTCATCAGCTCAACTCCTGCTCGGCCGTGCGGCGAAGGCGTTGAGCCGCGCAGCCGCTTCATCGAGGGTACTGTCGCGCTTTGCCAGGCACAGCCGCACGAACGGCAGCCGTTGCGGCACGGCGTAGAACGGCGACAGGGGAATGCTGGCCACGCCGCCTGCGGTGAGCAGTGTTTCCGCGAACTCAAGATCCCCAGCCCGGGAGAACTCGCTGAAGTCGAGCAGCTGAAAGTAGCTCCCCTGTGCCGGCGGCAGCGCAAAGCCGCTGCCCTTAAGCGCGCTGCGCAACCGATCACGCTTCGCCTGGAAGAAAGCGGCGAGCTCAAGCCCGCAGTCGGGCCGCTCCTGAAGGTAGGCCGCGATCGCGTGCTGCAGCGGATGGGCGATGCTGAAGGTATTGAACTGGTGCACCTTGCGCAGCTGTGCCGTCAGATGCGCCGGCGCCACGCAGTAACCGATGCGCAGCCCGGTGGCGTGCAGCGTTTTGCCGAAGGAGAACACCGCGAAGCTGCGCGCCGCCAGCTCCGGGTGCGTCAGCACCGAATGGTGCGCCGCGCCGTCAAACACCACGTGCTCGTAGACCTCATCCGACAGCACCAGGATATCCCGGTCGCGGATTACCGCGGCGAGCCTATCCAGGTCCGCACCCGTCGCCACGGTGCACGCCGGGTTGTGCGGGCTGTTGAAGAGTACCAGCCGGGTGCGCACATTGACGCTCGCGCGCACCCGTTCCCAGTCGTAGCGAAACCCCGGTTGCGTCAGCGGCACCCGCACGCAGCGGCCGCCCGCAAGGCGCACCGCCGGCTCGTAGGAGTCGTACGCGGGATCGAACGCAATCACCTCGTCGCCCGCGCCGACCACGGCCTGGATGGCGGAGAAAATCGCCTCCGTTGCCCCGAGCGTCACCGTGATTTCGCGTTCCGGATCGCTTGGCAGCCCGTAGACGCTGAGGAGCTTGGCGGCGATGCGCTCACGCAGCGACAAGAGACCTTCCATCGGCGCGTATTGGTTATGCCCGGCAGTCATCGCCGCCGCGACCAGCTCGGTGAGCCTGGGATCGATGTCGTAGTCGGGGAACCCTTGTCCCAGGTTCAGCGCGCCGAGCTCGTGCGCGCGGCGCGACATGACCGTGAATATGGTGGTGCCGACGTCGGGGAGCTTGCCGGGACGCAGCGCCGTCACGTTCGCGCCAGTTCGGCTCAGGCTGCCGGTTCGATCGCGGCCAGCGCCGCGCCGACGACGCCCGCCTGGCCGGCGAAGTGCGCCGGGCGCAGCTCCGCCGGGGACTGCAGCAGCGGCGCGAATTCCGTAAAGCGCTCGCTCACCGCGCCGCCGAGAATGAAGACGTCGGGCCAGAACAGGCGGTGCATCGCCGCGAGGTACTCGTTCACGCGCGCGACCCAGGCCGGAAAATCCAGGCCCTCGGCGGTGCGCACGCGTGCCGAGGCCCACTTCTCCGCATCCCGGCCCGACATCGGCAGGTGGCCGAACTCGGTGTTGGGAAAGAGTCTGCCGCCGGTGAAGAGCGCGCTGCCGATCCCGGTGCCGAAGGTGAGCATGATGACGGTACCGGCGCAGTCGCGGCCGCTGCCGAAGCGCATTTCAGCGATGCCGGCGGCATCGGCATCATTCAGGAACAGCACCGGCCGCCCCAGTGTCTGCTCAGCGAGCGCGGCGCCATCGGTGCCGATCCACGAGGGATCGATGTTGGCGGCGGTGTAGGCGCTGCCGCCTTTGATGACGGACGGGAAGGCCACGCCGACCCTGCCTGCCGAGCCCGGCAGTTGCGCGGCGAGCGCGCTGATCATCTGGGTCACAGCCAGCGGAGTTGAGGGCGCGGGCGTGGGAGCTGCGATGAGCTGACCGGACACGCGGCCCGACCCGACATCCACCAGGCCGGCCTTGATCGAGGAGCCGCCGACGTCAATGCCCAGCACCAGCCGGGTCGCGACCCGAGCGTTCACAGGTTGGCGGCCGCGGCGAGCAGCACATCGCGCTCGCGCCGGCGCTGCTGGTAACGCATCCATACTGTCGAGCCGGCGATCCCGGTCGCCACGATCAGCACCAGGATGGTCGCGAGCGCATTGATGTCAGGGGTCACCCCGAAGCGCACCTTGGAAAAAATAACCATCGGCAGCGTACTCGAACCCGGTCCCGCCACGAACTGCGTGATGACAAGATCGTCCCACGAAAGCGTGAAAGCAAGCAGCCAGCCCGATGCAATGGCCGGCAGGATGAGCGGCAGGGTGATGCGGAAGAACACGCGCCCCGGGCGTGCGCCCAGATCCATGGCCGCCTCCTCCAGCGACACATCCATGCCCACCAGCCGTGATTGCACTACGACCGTCACGTAGGCCATGCAGAAGGTGATATGCGAGAGCGCGATGGTCACCGCGCCCACGCCCCGCGGCCAGCCGATGAGCTGCTGCAGGGCGACGAACAGCAACAAGAGCGAGAGACCGGTGATGACCTCCGGCATGACAATGGGCGCCGTGGTCATACCGGCGAGCAGCAGGCGCCCGCGGAAAGCGCCGAAGCGCGCCAGGGCGACGCCTGCGAGCGTGCCGAGAATCACCGCCCCGGTGGAGGCGACGAGCGCGATGCGGATCGAGAGCCAGGCGGCGCGCAGGACCTGTTCGTTGGCCGCGAGCGCCACGTACCACTTGAGCGTCGGGGAATGCGCCGCGTCCCACACCGTCACCAGGCGTGAATTGTTGAAGGAAAAAATGATCATCGAGAGAATGGGCACGTACAGGAACACGAGCCCGAGAATGAGCGCGCAGCGTGAGAACAGCCCCCGCGATCTCACTTCGCCTCCAGCTCACGCCGCTCGAGGCGCTGGAACCACATGATCGGTATCACCAGCAGCAGGAGCACGAGAATCGCGACCGCGCTCGCCACCGGCCAGTCACGGTTCTCGAAGAACTCATCCGACAGGACGCGACCAATCATCAGCTGATCGGGACGCCCGAGCAGCGTCGGGATGACGTACTCGCCCACCGCCGGGATGAACACCAGCAGGGAGCCCGCGAGGATGCCGGCGAGGGACTGCGGCAGGGTGATGCGCAGGAAGGCGCGCATGGGCCGCGCACCCAGGTCCGCGGCCGCCTCGAGCAGCGCGCCATCGTGCTTCTCGAGGTTGGCGTACAGCGGCAGGATCATGAATGGCAGGTAGGAGTACACGATGCCGATGTACACCGCGAAATCCGTCTGCAGGAGCACCAGTGGGTGATGAATCACCCCGAGCCACAGGAGCACGTTGTTGATCACGCCGTTGTTCTTGAGGAGCCCGATCCAGGCGTAGACGCGCAACAGGAACGAGGTCCAGAAGGGCAGCACGATGAGCATCAGCAGCACCGAGCGCGACGCAGGAGCGGCACGCGCGATGGCGTAGGCCATCGGGTAGCCGATCAAAAGACAGCACAAGGTCGAGACCGCAGCCACTTTCAGCGAATACACATAGGAGCTGACGTACAGCGAGTCGGTAAAGAGGAACGCGTAACTCGACCAGTGCAGCTGCAGCGACGGGGAGCCGTGATGCCAGGTGAAGAGCGGCGTGTACGGCGGTATCGCCAGCCGCACTTCCGAGAAGGAAATGCGGAACACGATGAGGAAGGGGATCAGGAACAGCACCAGCAGCCACAGGATCGGAATCCCCGCGACTACCCGCCGGCCCGACAGCTGTGGGATTCGCGGCATGCTCAGCGGTTATTCCGTCAGCACCACGGGACTCGTGCCATGCCAGGACAGCCACACGCTTTCGTCGCGCGTCAGCGGCCGTTCGCGCCCACGCGTGACGTTGGGCAAGGTCACGCGCAGCATCTTGCCCGAATCAATCTGCACCAGATAAATGGACATGTCACCCATGTAGGCGATTTCGCGTACCGTGCCGCGCACCAGGTTTTCCGGCGCCGTCGCAGCCGCCGGCTGCCCGGCGGGCGGCCGGCGGGTGATGTTGATTTTTTCGGGGCGGATCGCGGCCCACACCGTGGCGCCGGTGGTACCCGGGCGCGCCGGTTCCGCGCGCACCGTGCACCCAAGCTCGGTGCTGGCGATGCGCAGGCAATCGTCGCAGCCGTCTGCGACCTGGCCTTCGAACATGTTCACCGAGCCGATGAAGTCGGCGACGAAGCGGTTGGCGGGCGACTCGTAGATGTCCGACGGGCTGCCCACCTGCGCGATGCGGCCGTGGTTCATGACCCCGAGGCGCGTGCCTAAGGTCATCGCCTCTTCCTGGTCGTGGGTAACCACGATGAAGGTGACCCCGAGGCGCTGCTGAATGCTGATCAGCTCGAACTGCGTGTGCTCGCGCAGCTTCTTGTCGAGCGCCGCGAGCGGCTCATCGAGCAACAGCAGCTTCGGTCGCTTGACGAGCGCGCGCGCGAGCGCCACGCGCTGGCGCTGGCCACCAGAGAGCTGGTGTGGCTTGCGGGCGCCGAAGGAACCCATTTTCACGATGTCGAGAATCTCGCCTACCTGACGCTTGATGTCGCCACGTGCCACCCCCTCCTGCTCAAGGCCGAAGGCGACGTTCTTTTCGACGCTCATGTGCGGGAACAGCGCGTACGACTGGAACATCATGTTAACCGGGCGCTCGTACGGCGGAACCGCGCTCATGTCCTCGCCGTCGATGTAAATTGTGCCGCTCGTCGGGCTCTCAAACCCGGCGAGCATGCGCAGCAGCGTGGTCTTGCCGGACCCTGAGCCGCCGAGGAGGCAGAAGATCTCGCCGCGCCGGATATCGAGCGAGACATCCTCCACCGCCGCGAAATCGCCGAAGCGCTTGGTGACGTTCGCGATGCGCACGTAAGCATTGGGGTCGGCGGCGACGGGCACGGACGGGGTCTCCACTTGGGTGCGGGCATTCATCTTAATAGAGATCGCTCGCGGTTCACTTGCCGGTCTTGAAGCGCGTCCACATGCGCGTCAGCAGGCGTTGGTATTCGGGGGGCCGGGCGCGCTCGGGCGTCAGCCGGGCGCGCACCTGCGCGGGCGGGTACACGCCCGGATCGGCGCGTACCGCGGGGCTAAGCGGCTGGATGTCCGGATTCACCGCGTTGGCGTACTTAATGAGGTTCGAGTTGCTGGCGGCAACCTCCGGGCGCAGCAGGTAATCGATGAACAGGTGCGCATTCTTCACGTGCGGGGCATCCGCGGGGATGGCGAGGACGTCGTAGTTGCTGATGGTGCCCTCCTTCGGGATGGAATAGGCAAGATCCACGCCTTTGCTCGCCTCCGCGGCCCGATCGTGACCCTGCTTGATGTCCCCCGACCAGCCCATCGCAAGACAAACGTCGCCATTGGCGAGGTTGTCGATGTAGCTCGAGGAGTCCACGTGGCGCACATACGGGCGTATGGCGTGCAGCACGGTCTCGGCGGCTTTCAGATCCTCGGGCGAGTTGCTATTGGGGTTCCTGCCCAGGTAGAGCAGCACCGTGCCGACGACCTCGGAAGGTGCATCGAGAATCGACACGCCGCAATCCTGGAATTTCGCCACCACCGCCGGATCGAACACCATCCGCCAGCTGTCCACGGGCGCATCCGGCATGCGCGCCCGGATACTGGCGACGTTGTAACCCACGCCGGAGGTGGTCCACATGTAGTCCACGGCATACTGGTTGCCCGGATCGTACAGCGCCGTGGCGCGCGCCACGTCCGGATCGACATTCCTGAGATTCGGCAGCAGCGACTTGTCGAGCTTGCGGTAAATGTCGGCCTGCAGCTGCCGTTCGAGGAACGCGCCCGACGGCACCACGACGTCGTAGTTGGTATGCCCGGTGAGCAGCTTGGTCTCCAGGATCTCGTTGGAGTCGAAAACGTCGTAGTTGATCTTGATGCCGGTCTCTCTTTCGAAATCGGCGATCACCGAGGGCTGGATATAGTCGGACCAGTTGTCGACGTTGAGGACCTTCTCGTCCGCCAGCGCGGCGCCGCCGGCGGCGCCCTCGTCGCGCGCGCCTCCCGAGCAACCAGCGACCACGGCCAGTAGCGCGGCGAGAGCCGCGCGGGTGGCCGGGAAGCGGGGAGCGTTCGTCACGTTCTCTTTTTATATATCAGCGCGCCGGCCCTGAGAAGGCGCTGGGGACCTCAAAGACACTACACGTTGAGCAGCAGGTGTTCACGCTCCCAGGAGCTGATGACCTGCAGAAATACCTCGTACTCGGCTTCCTTCACGATGGTGAAAGCTTCGACAAAGGTCTCGCCGAGTAATTTCACCAGCGGTTCGCACGCGCGCAGCTCGCGCAGCGCCCCATCGAGGGAGCGCGGCAGCCCGAAGGGCAGCTCGTGCGCGCTGCCGACGATCGGGTCTGATGGCTGCACGCCCTCTACCATGCCGAGATAACCGCAGGCGAGCGAGGCGGCGATTGCAATATAGGGATTGGCGTCCGCGCCGCCCACCCGGTTCTCCACGCGGCGCGCCTGGGCATCGGACATCGGCACCCGCAGGCCGGCGGTGCGGTTGTCGTAGCCCCAGTGGACGTTGATCGGCGAGGACAGGTAGCGCGTCAGGCGGCGGTAGGAATTCACGTTGGAGCAGAACAGCGCCATGGCCGCTGGCATGTACTTCTGCAGGCCACCGATGTGTGAGAAGAACAGCGGCGAGGGTGTGCCGTCGGGATTGGAGAAAATGTTCTTGCGCGTCTTGATGTCCACCACGCTCTGGTGGATATGCATGGCGCTGCCGGGCTCCTTGGCGTGCGGCTTCGCCATGAAAGTGCAATACATCTTGTGGCGCAGCGCCGCCTCGCGCGCGGTGCGTTTGAAGAGAAACACCTGGTCGGCGAGATCCATGGGCTGGCCATGGATCAGGTTGATTTCCATCTGCGCCGGACCGTCCTCATGAATGAGGGTGTCGATCTCGATGTCCTGGTCTTCGCAGAACTGATAGATGTCATCGAACAGTGGATCGAACTCGTTGACCGCGGCGATGCTGTAGGACTGGCGGCCGGGCTCGGAGCGTCCGGAGCGGCCCACGGGGGGCTTGAGCGGATAGTCGGCATCCTTGTTCTGCTCGACGAGATAGAACTCCAGCTCCGGCGCCACCACCGGTTCCCAGCCGCGCTGCGCATACAGTTCCACGATGTTGCGCAGCACGTGCCGCGGCGCCATCGATACCCGCCGGCCGTCGGAATAAAAGCAGTCGTGGATCACCTGCGCGGTGGGCTCGGCCGCCCACGGCACGCGCCGCACCGTCTTCTGGTCGGCCTTGAGAATAATGTCGATTTCCGCCGGACTCATGGCATCNNATGATGGCTTCGACCTCTGAAATGCCGTGATCACGAAGGAACTGGCGGATCTCGCTCACCATAAACTCACCACTTTCATCTTGTCTGCGCCCGCTCGCGGCTCGCCTGCCCGAAGGCGGCGAACAGCGCGCGTGAAAAAGGATTGCCCATCACCCGCCATTCTGGATGCCACTGCACCGCCACCGCAAAGCGCTGCGCCTTGCGCACGCGGAACGCTTCGATGACGCCGTCCGGTGCACGCGCCTCGACCGCAAGCTCCGCGCCCAGCTGATCGATTCCCTGGTGGTGGAGCGAATTCACCTCGATGCGGTCGCGTTCAGCGAGGCTCCTCAGCAGGCCGCCGGGTTCGAGCGTCACCTCGTGCGCCGGGCCGTACTGCACCTCCAGGGGCTGCGTCATGTCGTCGCGATGATCGAGGTAGCCGGGAATCTCGTGCAGGTTCTGATGCAGCGTGCCGCCGAAGGCCACATTCATTTCCTGGAAACCGCGGCAGATTCCGAACACCGGCACACCCGCCTCCACCGCCTTGCGGATCAGTGGCAGGGTGGTCGCATCGCGTGCCGGATCGTGCAGCGTGCCCGGAGCGCTCGGCGGACCCTGATAGAGGTGCGGCTCGACGTTCGAGGGGCTACCGGTAAATACGAGGCCATCGAGTCGCTGCAGCAACTCATCAAACCGCAGCTCCTCAGCCAGCGCGGGGATCATGACCGGGGCTGCATCGGCCGCATCCAGCACCGCGCGCGCGTACTTTTCCCCCACCATGTGAAAAGGATGCTCGCCGACCATGCGCCGGTCGGCGGAAATTCCAATGAGCGGGCGGGCGGATGCCATGGGGCTTGCAGCCGGGTGTGTTTAGTATATTAAACAAACCCGAACCGACTGACTCTCCAAACAACCGGGCTATTAGACCATAGGAAGCACCGGGAAACCTCAGTTGCGCGGGTGGTCAAAAGTGCGGTAAAGGCCTAAGTAGCGCCCATCCGCGCCCACCCCGGGGGCTAGTGTGGCGGCCGGGGCGATTTGCCGCGCGAGCCTCTGCGCCCGTATCCTTCCTCGCCCGGCGCCCAGCAGGCGTCAGATATCTTAAACACGCTCATCTTGCAGACCAGCCCATGGGATCTCTGCCCTACGTCAGCTCTTATTACGCGGCCTCGGCACACCTGGCACGTCCCTGGCCGCAGCTTCAGGGCAGCATCGAGTGCGATGCCTGTGTTGTCGGGGGCGGCATCGCCGGATGCTCCGCGGCGCTGCATCTTGCCGAACAAGGCATGCGCGTCGTGCTGCTCGAAGACCACCGCATTGGCTGGGGCGCATCGGGGCGCAGCGGTGCGCAGGCGCTCTTTGGGGTTGCCGCCGGCCAGGCCAAACTCGAGCGGCTGATTGGCGCCGCGGATGCGCGCGCCGTGTGGGATGTGTCGGTCGCGGGGCTTGCGCTCATGCGCGAACTAATCGCCCGCTTTCGCATCGACTGCGACTGGGCCGACGGCCACCTGCTCACGGCTGTGAAGCCACGGCATGAGCGGGAGTTGCGCAAGGAAGTGCGCGAGCTGCACGACACATACGACTACACCAGCGTGCGTTACCTGCCGCGCGAGGAATTGCGCGCGACGCTGTCGACCGGGCGCTACCTTGGCGCGCTGTATGACAGCAACAGCGGCCACCTGCATCCGCTCAACTACACGCAGGGGCTCGCGGCTGCGGCCGGTGGCGCAGGCGTGCAGATTTTCGAGGGCACGCGCGCGCTGCGCTACACGGCATCGGGCGCCGGGCCCGTGCAGGTCACAACCGCTGAGGGTGAAGTGCGCGCCCGGCAGCTGGTGTTGTGCGGCAATGTCTACCTGGGTGCGACCGCCCCGGCGCTCGCCTCGAAAATCATGGCGGTCGCGACCTACATCGTCGCCACCGAACCCCTGGGCGCGGAGCGCGCGCGGCAGCTCATTACCAACAACGCCGCGGTCGCCGATATGAACTGGGTGCTGGATTATTTCCGCCGCTCGGCGGATCACCGCCTGCTCTTCGGCGGTCGCGTCAACTACTCGGGATTGCGTTCCTTCGACGCCCCCGCGGCGACCCGGGCGCGCATGCTCAGTGTGTTCCCGCAGCTTCGCGACGTACGCATCGACTACGCCTGGGGGGGCGATGTGGATATCACCCTGAATCGCGCGCCACACTTCGGCCGTCTCGCGCCCAATGTCTACTTTCTGCAGGGCTTCTCGGGGCACGGCATGGCCCTCACGGGCATCGCAGGCAAGCTGGTCGCGCAGGCGGTTGCCGGCACCGCCGGCCGCTTCGATGTGTTCGCGCGCATTCCTCACGGCAACTTCCCCGGCGGTGCGGCGCTGCGCCGCCCGGCGCTGGTGCTGGCGATGCTGTACTACCGCATCAAGGATCTGTTGTAGCGGCCGTCACCGGCGCGCGGCTGCGCGCTGCGTGCCGCTTCGGGTAGGATCGTTCGCCATGCAGCACGCGCCGCCGATTTACCGCCACGTCATCGGCTTGCTCTGGTTCGCGTGGGCGGGGTACTGGATGGTCTCATCCGTGCGCATCAAGGCCGCGGTGCGCCGCGAGTCCACCGCTTCGCGGCTGGCGCATGTCATACCGCTCATCGTGGGCGCCGTGCTCATCGGCTGGCGTAACCTGCCGTGGGGTGCGCTCAATGCGCGTCTGTGGCCGCATTCGCTGACGGCCTACTGGATCGGACTCACGCTGCTCATCGCGGGACTCGCGTTCGCCGTCTGGGCGCGCGTGCATCTGGGTCGCAACTGGAGCGGCGCGGTGACGGTCAAAGAGGGGCACGAGCTGATTCGTTCCGGTCCCTACGCTTATGTACGCCACCCGATCTATACCGGTCTCATCACCGCGGTGCTGGGGACGGCCATCGTTTCCGGCACGGTGCGGGCGGCGGTGGGGCTGGTGATCATCACCGTGTCGCTGCTACGGAAGCTGCGTACCGAGGAAGCCTTCATGCGCGAAACGTTTGCCGGCGAGTATGAACGCTACAGCGCCGACGTCCCGGGGCTCGTCCCCTTCACAAAACCTCGGCAATCTGCACCGCGTTAAGCGCGGCGCCCTTGAGCAGCTGATCCCCGGACACGAACAGCGCAATCGAGCGTCCACCCGGATCGCTTATATCCTGACGAATACGGCCGACGAGTATGGCGTCCTGCCCCGAAGCGTCCCTGGGCATCGGAAAATGGTTGCGCTGCGGATCGTCCACCAGTTTCACCCCCGGAGCGTTCCTGAGCAGCGCGCGCACTTCGTCCGGGGAGATCGGCCGCTCGCACTCCAGGGTAATCGCCACCGAGTGCGCGCGCAGCACCGGCACCCGGATGCAGGTCGCCGACACGCGGATCTGCGGATCGCCGAAGATCTTGCGCGTCTCCTCCCTGACCTTGGTCTCCTCGTCATTGTAGCCGGTCGCAGGATCGACGCGCGTGTTGTGGCTGAAGAGGTTGAACGCGTAGGGGTGCGGCAGCACCTTGTGCGCGTACTCGCGGCCCTCAAGGTAAGCGCGCGTGGACTCGCGCAGCTCTTCCATCGCCGCGGCTCCGGCGCCAGAGGCCGCCTGGTAGGTACTTAAGATCAGCCGCTCGATGCGGTTCACCTTGTGGATCGGCCACAACGGTGTGATGGCGATGATGGCGCCGCAATTGGGGTTGGCGATAATGCCCTTGTGTCCGCGCAGTGCCTGCGGATTGATTTCCGGCACCACCAGCGGCACGTCCGCCTGCATGCGAAACGCCGAGGAGTTGTCGACCACGGTTGCGCCGGCGCGTACAGCCAGCGGCGCAAAGCGCTTCGAGGTACTGGCGCCCGCCGAGAACAGCGCGACATTCACGCCGCGAAAACTGTCTTCAGTCAGTTCACGAACGGTGAGCGCCGCGCCGCGGAATAGCAGCGTCTTGCCGGCCGAGCGCGCCGAGGCAAACAGGCGCAGTTCCGACAAGGGGAAGCGCCGCTGCTCAAGACAACGGATCAACTCCACACCGACCGCGCCGGTGGCGCCGACAATGGCTACGACCGGCGCCGGGGCGGCGGCGGCTGGCGCAGAACTCTGAGGTGACATGTGACTCGTTTACCGTACCGGCTAGCTGCTGTAAAGCACACCAATTCGATTAAGGCAATTCCCGGCGGAATCAATCCGCAACAAAACGGTTGCATTTCCCGCAAGGCCTGCCTAATATGCAACCCGGAGGTTGCTATTTATGAATGATCGCATTGAGAAACGTGTGGAACTGAAGGCCCCGGTCTCACGGGTCTGGCGCGCGCTCACCGACTACCGCGAATTCGGCACCTGGTTTGGCGTGAAGCTCGAGGGTCCCTTCGTGCCCGGCCAGTCGGCCGGCGGCCAGATTACTTATCCCGGCTGGGAGCACGTGCGGATGCAGCTCGTGGTGCAGAAAATGGAGCCGGAGAAGCGTTTCAGTTTCACCTGGCACCCCTACGCCGTCGATCCCAAGGCCGACTACTCCCAGGAGATGCCGACCCTGGTGGAGTTCACGTTGGAAAAAAACGCCAGCGGGACGCTGCTGACGGTGACGGAGTCGGGCTTCGACCGCATCCCGGCGGCCCGCCGCGCCGAAGCCTTCCGCATGAATGACGGCGGCTGGGCGGCACAGATGAACAACATCGCGAAGCATGTCACGCTGCAACCTTGAACATCCGGCGCGCCGCCGCCAGCACGCGCTGGTGTTTGCGGCCCTGAGCGATGAGACGCGGCTGTCGCTCGTCAGCGCCCTGGCCGGCGGCCGGCCACGTTCGATCACGCAGCTCACGGACGGCTCGCGGCTCACGCGCCAGGCCATCACCAAGCACCTGCATGTGCTGGCAGGTGCGGGCCTGGTGCGCTGCAGCCGCCGCGGGCGTGAGAGCCGTTTTGAGCTGGATCCGCAGCCGCTGCAGGAACTGCGCGCCTACCTCGAGCGGGTGTCCGAGCAATGGGATCAGGCGCTGGCGCGACTCAAGGTATTCGTGGAGGGCTGAATCGCGCTAGCCGCGGGGCGGCGGCTGCACATCCGCCTTCGCGAGCGGCTCGACCTGGTCGAACCTGCTGTAGTCGACGTTCAGGGTTCCGTCTGCGGCTTCTTCCAGGAGGTCCGGAAAGGCCGCGTTCCAGTGAATATCCTCGCTCGTATATTCCGTCCGCGCCGACAGCACCTGGCCGGTGGTGTCATCGGTGCCGGACACACTGAGGACGATGCTCGCATCTTTCTCGCGCAACGACTGCGCGGTTTCTGAGTGCAGCGGACTCGCCTCGTCGATGACGTGCATGAGGGTCCACCCGAGGGCGAAACTCGGATGTTGCGATCGCACCAGCGGCAGATCGACGATGCGGCGTATGCCCATGCCCTCCAGAGTCGTGTCGTCGTACAAAAGGCGTAGTTGCGCCGAGGCATCCTGGACGATGTTCTGGCGCTCGTTGGCGGCGCGCACCACGAAGGTCGTCTTACCGTCAATCGGGCGCACCACGGCGTTGCGGGTGAACAGGAAGCGCGCCTGGGGACGCGAGAAGCGCGCGAACATAATGCCGGTGATGAGCGCCAGCGACATAACACCAGCGAAGAGCTCGACCATGGCGACCAGGTGCCCGTAGAGCGTCTGCGGATGCATGTCCCCATAGCCCACGGTCGCGAAGGTCTCGACGCTGAAGAAAAACGCGCCCGCGAAACCGGGCGGATTCAGGTTGGCGATGCATCCGGGTGCGAGGTGATACAGGAGGCCGAACAGCAGGTCGAAGCCGAGAAAGAAAGCGGCCAGGGTCACGAACAGCCGTGGCCAGCCGACCGTCATGAAATGGTGGAACAGATCGCGCAGTACGTTGCTCGGCAGGCCCTTGATGAGGAACTCGTAGCGGCCGATCGTGCGCGGTGCGACCTGCCAGTGCCGGGGCCGGCCTGCGGACGATTTGGTCTTTTTTCCCGCTCGCTCGCTCATGCGCCTACAGGATAGCGTGCCCGCAACTCGTAGCAGCGGTGAATTCGCGGGTTGCGCTCGAAGTCCTTCGGCAGCGTCGCCGCCGACACATCGCGGATTTCATAGCGTTCGCTTAAGGCTTCCGCGAGCCGCAAGCGCTGCGCATTGCTGGAAAAGACGATCAGGCCCGCCGGCGCCAGCAATCGCGCGCACGCATCGATGAGATCGGGGTGGTCCCGCTCGACGTCCAGCACGCCCTCCATGCGCTTGGAGTTTGAAAACGTCGGTGGATCGAGGAACACCAGGTCGTAACGCTCGCGCGAGCGTGCCGCATCCTCGAGCCAGCGGCGGCAGTCGGCCTGTATGAAGGCGTGTGCCGGGCTGCGCAAGCCGTTCAATGCCAGGTTGCGCTGCGCCCATTCAAGATAAGTGCGTGACATGTCGACCGAGGTGCTCGCCGCCGCGCCACCCGCAGCGGCGTACACCGTGGCCGTACCCGTGTAAGCAAAAAGATTGAGGAAGCGCGCACCGCGCGCGGCTTCCCGCAGCCGCGCGCGCGTGATGCGGTGATCGAGAAACAGTCCGGTGTCCAGATAGTCCTCAAAGTTCACGCGGAACTTCAGCCCGCCCTCTTCCACCACCTGGAAGTGCTCGCGGTCATCGAGCTTCTCGTACTGCTCGCCACGCGCGGTACGGCGCCGCGTGCGCACGCGCACCCGCTCGGGCGCCACTCCGGTCACCTCCGCGAGGCTGGCGAGCACCTCGCCGCGGCGCTTGCGCACCGCCTCCAGTTCGATCTCCGCGGGGGCTGCGTATTCCTGCACGTACAGCCATGCCTCGTCGGGTGCAAGCGTGGTGTACAGGTCAATGGCAAAAGCGTACTCGGGCATGTCGGCGTCGTACACGCGGTAGCAGGAAATAGCCTCGCGCTTCGCCCAGCTGCGCAGCCGCTTCAGGTTCTTCCCCAGGCGGTTGGCGAACATGCGTGCGCCCGGGGTGTCTTTGAGGTGCGCAATGCCCTTACCGAGCATGCCCGGCTCGCGGGCACTGCCGGCCTCCACCTTGATGCGCAGCAGCCGGCATTCGATGCCGCCGTTCCACAGCGCATGCGTGCGGTAGGCGCGCAGCCCGAGTTCCATGCCGAGCTCCGGTGAGCCGATGAGGATCGCGGCGCTCCAGCCCTGGAAGCGCTCGCGCAGCACCGCTCCGAGCTCGCGATGCAGCGCCCGCGCGGCCTCGTGGTCCTCGAGACGCACGCCGTACGGCGGATTGGCGCACAGAAGTCCGGGCCGCGGGGGTGTGTCGGCGGTGGCCGGCGCGGCGTCGGCGAGCAGGCCCGTCTCAAAGCGCGCGTAGCCTCCAACACCCGCGCGGCGCGCGTTATCGCGGGCGCTGCGGATCGCGAGTGGGTCACGATCGCTGCCGCGCACCAGCGCACGAGTGCTCGCCCCGGCGAGCGCGCGCGCCTCGGCCTCCGCCCGCAGCCGCGCCCACAGCCCGGCATCATGGCCGCGCCAGCCGAGGAAACCAAAGTGCTCACGCGTCAGCCCCGGCGCCCGATCGGTGGCGATGAGCGCGGCCTCGATGCAAAACGTGCCCGAGCCGCACAGCGGATCCAGCAACTCCGCCCCCTGCGCGGCGAGCGCGTCCCATCCCGCCCGCAGCAGCACGCCCGCGGCCACGTTCTCCTTCAACGGCGCCTCGCCGGCGGCGCCACGGTACGCGCGCCGGTGCAGGCTCTCGCCGGAAAGATCTATGGAAATGGTGATGGCGATGCCGTGCGCGTGTGCATGCACCCTCACGTCCGGGCGCTCGAGCGCCACATCCGGCCGCGCACCGGTGGCAAGCCGCATGGCATCAACGATGCCGTCCTTGAGCTTGAGGGCGCCAAAGTGAGTGTGCGTGATGGTCGGATGTCGGCCGGTGAAATCGCAAGCCAGTGTCGCGCCGGGTTGCAGATGCGCGGCCCAGTCGAGTGAGCGCACGGCGGCGTGAAACTCAGCCGCGTCACGCGCCTCAAACTGCGCCACTTCGAGATATACGCGGTTAGCGACGCGCGACCACAGGCAGGCGCGGTAGGCAACTTCCAGCGCTCCCGAGCACACCACACCCGTGGAACGCTCGCGCGCATCCTGCGCGCCAAGCCCCGTGAGCTCGCGCGCCAGCAGATCGGTCAGTCCCCGCGGCGCGCTGACGAGGTAGCTGAGAGGACTTGAGCTCACCTCACGACAGGTCGAGCCGCTGCGCTGGTCCCATCCTCATGAGAGGTCAAGCCACGTGGTCTTCATCTCGGTGTACTTCTCGAGCGCATGCAGGGATTTGTCGCGCCCGATACCCGATTGCTTGTAGCCGCCAAAGGGCACCTCGATGCCGCCGCCGTCGCGTGTGTTGATCGTCACCGTGCCGACGCGAAGCGCGCGTGCGATTTTGTGCGCTTTGGTCAGATCGTTGGTCCAGAGATTGGCTTCTAGCCCATATTGGGAATCATTGGCGATCTTTACTGCTTCCTCGGGCGTCTTGAAGACGATGGTGGACAGCACGGGTCCGAAAATCTCCTCGCGTGCGATGGTCATGCGGTTCTGGACCGCGTCGAAAATCGTGGGCTCGATGTAGAAGCCGCCAGTCTCCTGGCGCACTTGCCGTCCGCCGAGCGCGAGCTCCGCGCCTTCGTCTTTCCCGCGTTCGATGAAATCGAGCACGCGCTTGGTCTGGACCGCATCTACCATCGCCCCCAGTTGGGTTTTTTCGTTCAAGGGGTCGCCGGGCTGATAGGTTTTCGCGAGCGCCGCCACCTTGGACAGGAATGCATCGTGTATTTTGTCCTCTACCAGCAGGCGCGAAGCGGCATCGCACACCTGGCCTGAATTGTAGAAAATGCCATCCGCCGCGCCCTTCGCCGCCGCATCCAGATCGGGTGCGTCGGCGAACACGATGTTGGGCGTCTTGCCGCCGCATTCGAGGCTCACGATCTTCATGTTCGACTCGCCCGAATATTTGAGAAACAGCTTTCCGACCTCGGTCGAGCCGGTGAAGGCGAGCGCATCCACGTCCAGATGCCGGCCGAGCGCCTGGCCCGCCGTCTCGCCAAATCCCGGCACCACATTGAACACGCCGGGCGGGATGCCGGCTTCCGCCGCAAGCTCCGCCACGCGCAACGCCGTCAAAGGCGATTGTTCGGCCGGCTTCAGCACCACCGAGTTGCCGGCGGCCAAAGCGGGCGCAAATTTCCATGCGGCCATGAGCAGGGGAAAATTCCACGGCACGACAGCGCCGACCACGCCAAGGGGCTCGCGCGTGATGAGGGCGAGCGCGGTTTTCGCCGTCGGCGCGATCTCGTCATAGATTTTGTCGATGGCCTCGCCATACCAGCGGACGCATTCGACGACCGCGCGGCAATCGCCATTGCGCGCGTTTGCAATCGGCTTTCCCATGTCGAGGGTTTCGAGCAGCGCCAGCTCATTGGCGTTTTTCTGGATCAGCTCGGCGAGGCGAACCAGCACGCGCCAGCGCGCTTTGGGCGGTTGGCCGTTCCACCGGCCGTCCTCGAAAGCGGTGCGTGCGGCTGCGACGGCGAGGTCTATATCGCGCCCGTCACCGGCGGCGATCCGAACGAGCAGGGTGCCATCCACGGGCGAGACGCAGTCGAAAGTCTCGCCGCTTGCGGCGTCGACGAATTTACCGCCGATGAAAGCCTGGTTCCGAATGGTGAGGCGGGAGGCTTCGGCCCGCCAATCGATCGCCGCGTTCATGGTTGCCTCTCGAACTGCCGCTCAGGGCCAAGCGAGACTCCCCGTGCATGATAGCGAGAAACCGCCCGGGGAGGGGCACGCAAAGAGGAATGCATTTCGACTGGTTCGAGCGAAGGCTAGGCGCGGAAAGACGCCACTATTTGATCTTGCCTTCTTTGAACGCGACATGCTTACGCGCCACGGGATCATATTTCTTGACCGACATCTTCTCAGTCTTGGTGCGCGTGTTCTTCTTCGTCACATAGAAAAAGCCCGTATTGGCCTCGCTGTTCAGCCGGATCTTGACGGTGGTTGGCTTGGCCATAGGGAACTCCTGAGAACGAAAAGAGAAAGGCGGCTAACCTACTCAGCCGCCCTTCCATGTCAAGCTGCCCGCCGAACCCTAGGGTTCAGCCGCCATTTGCCCGGCCCGGCCGCGGCAGATTCTGCACGAGCGGCGGCTGAGGCCCGACAACGGCCTCCAGCGCTGCTTGGGCGCATTCTTCGTCTACATTCGAGCCGCCGACGCCAATAGCGCCTAGGAACTGATCCTCGACGATGATCGGCAGTCCGCCCTTGTTGGCAAACTCGCCGTTGTAGAAACCGGCGCGGAATTCGCTGGCCTGCCCCTGCAGCACATTGTTCATCACGATGTGGGTGGAGGCGCGCGTGACCAGAGCGGTCTTCGACTTCAGAATGGCGGTTGACGTGTTGAGCTTGCCCTGGCCGTCCATGCGCTCGAAATAGATCATCTCGCCGATGGGATCCATGATCGATATCGAGACGGCGACGTTCTTCGATTTGGCGTAAGCGATGCAGGTCGCAGCCATCTTCTTGGCGGCGTCGATGGAGAGCGCATATTTCTCGTGAATCTTCTTGGCTGCGTCGCCATGGATGACGAGGCTGTCAAGCGACGCGGCAAACGCGCCACCCGCGAACATGGCTGTGGCCGTTGCCGCAACCATCAATCCTGTACGGAATTTTTGCATGATTTCCTCCCGCTGTGCCCGATGGAGAAGGGATAATGCTCCCTCTCGTGCGGGGCTTGAATTGCCGCAGGCTTACCCGAAAATGAAACTGCCGTCTCAGCCGTTCGTAAAACGAAGGCTGAGACGGCAGTTTTGAAACGGCAGAACCTTATTTCAGCGATACCAGATAAGCGATGACATCGGCTTCGTCCATCGGATCGGAGAAGCCCGGGAAGCCCATCTTGGTTCCCGGGACTTTCTTCTGCGGGCCCATCAAATAGACCTGCAGCGTCGGGACGTCCCAAGTCAGGTTTGCCTTCATCATGGCGGGCGAATACATATAGCCGGCCATGGTTGCGGATTTGCGGCCGACCACGCCGAACAGGTTCGGGCCGATCTTGGCGGCCTCGCCCTTCCCAGACGTATGGCAAACGCCGCAATTGTCCATGAACACCGCTTGACCGTTCTTTGCGTCAGCGGCCTGGGCTGCCTGAGCGACGAGCACAAAACCAGCTGCTGCGATGCTTGCCGTCACGACGCGCACCGTCGAAGTGAAAATCCGAGCCACGTGAACTCCCTCGTTTTGTGTTTCCCAATGACCGTTAGGTCATACGGGTTAGCAGTATCATAAAACATGGTGCTGATGGCAAATTGAAGGCGGGCTTTTTGGAGCGATGGAATGACCGCCTTGCCGGGCTGCGGTATGT
>PLEC01000150.1 GCA_003136935.1 Gammaproteobacteria bacterium | reverse complement strand
GCGCCAGCAGCCACGCGAGCGCGCTCGGACTCACGGTGCGTCCGCTCACCGCGCAGGAGAAGAGCCAGGCCGGCGCACCGCAGGCGGGCCTCCTGGTCGAGGAGGTCACCGGCCCCGCGGCGGCCGCCGAGGTCGAGCCGGGGGATGTGATTCTCGGCGTCAATGGCAAGCGCGTGCGCACGACGCAGGAACTGCAGGACGCGGCCAAGTCCGCCGGCAAGAACGTGGCGCTGCTGGTGCAACGCGAGGATGCCCAGATTTTCATTCCGCTGCGCCTGCCCTAGTCCATGGGGCAAAATCGCCNNGCGATTTTGCCGGACATCAGCTGGGTTTCCGCCGGCAAAAGGCGTGGCTTTTGCCGGCTGCGCCGGTGGCCATACGGTTGAATCCGAAGTGTTAGCGCGCTCGAGTCAGACATGATGCAAGAGAACTACGATCCGGCGGCGGTCGAGCGCGCCGCGCAAAAGTATTGGCGGGACGCGCGCGCCTTCGAGGTGCGCGAGGATCCGGCGCGTCCGAAGTTCTATTGCCTGTCGATGCTGCCGTACCCTTCCGGCCGTCTGCACATGGGCCACGTGCGCAACTACACCATCGGCGATGTGCTGGCGCGCTACATGCGCATGCAGGGCCACAATGTGCTGCAGCCCATGGGCTGGGATGCCTTCGGCCTGCCGGCCGAAAACGCCGCCATCACCAACCGCGTGCCGCCGGCAAAATGGACGCGGCAGAACATCGCCTACATGCGCGGGCAGATGCAGTCGCTCGGCTTCGCGATCGACTGGAGCCGCGAAGTTGCGACCTGCGATCCGTCCTACTACCACTGGAACCAGTGGCTGTTCCTGCGCATGCTCGAGACGGGCATTGCCTACCGCAAGACCGGGGTCGTGAACTGGGATCCGGTGGATCAGACCGTGCTCGCCAACGAGCAGGTGATCGACGGCCGCGGCTGGCGCACGGGCGCGCCGGTCGAGAAACGCGAAATCCCGACGTACTACCTGAACATCACGCGTTACGCGGACGAGCTGCTGGCAGCGCTGGGTGAACTTGACGGCTGGCCCGAGCGCGTGCGCGTGATGCAGGCGAACTGGATCGGCAGGAGCGAAGGCTGCGAGATCGAGTTTCCGTACGCGCCGGATGCGCGCACCGCCGCGGGCGTGGACGGTACGCTGAAGGTCTTCACGACGCGCGCCGACACACTCTTCGGCGCCACCTTCATGGCGGTCGCCGCCGAGCACCCGCTGGCGCTGGCCGCCGCCAGGACCAACACCGCGCTCGCAGACTTCATTGCCGAGTGCCGCCGCGGCAGCGTCATGGAAGCCGACATCGCCACCCAGGAAAAAAAGGGCATGCCGACCGGCCTGCACGTGCTGCATCCCTTCACGGGAGCGCCGCTGCCGGTGTGGGTCGCCAACTACGTGCTCATGGGATACGGCGAGGGCGCGGTCATGGGCGTGCCCGCCCACGATGAGCGCGACTTCGGCTTCGCGCAGAAAAACGCGCTGCCCATCGTCACGGTGGTGCGTTCCACCAGCGGCGCATATGAAGAAGCGCGTGCGCCCTGGATCCCCGCCTACGCCGACTATGGCGTGACCGTGAACTCGGGAGGGTTCTCCGGCCTCGCGTTCCAGGCGGCCGTGGACGCCATCGCCGCGGCGCTGGAAAAGCACAACCTTGGGCGCAAGCGCGTCCACTACCGCCTGCGCGACTGGGGCATCTCAAGGCAGCGTTACTGGGGCTGCCCGATTCCCATCATCCATTGCGGCAGCTGCGGACAGGTGCCGGTGCCGGATGCGCAGCTGCCGGTGGTGCTGCCGGAGGATCTGGTGCCTGACGGCAGCGGCAATCCGCTCGCCAAGTCAGCGGCGTTCTACGAGTGCACCTGCCCGCAGTGCGGCAAGCCGGCGCGGCGCGAAACCGACACCATGGACACCTTCGTCGATTCGTCGTGGTACTTCCTGCGCTATGCGTGCGCGGACGCGCAGACCATGGTGGACCGGCGCGTGGGCTACTGGCTGCCCGTCGACCAGTACATCGGCGGCATCGAGCACGCCATCCTGCACCTGCTGTATTCGCGCTTCTGGACGCGCGTGATGCGCGACATGGACCTGGTGAAGCTCAGCGAGCCGTTCGCGAAGCTCCTGACGCAGGGCATGGTGCTCAACCACGTCTACTCGCATCAGGTGGCGGGCGCGCGCAAGAGCTACTTCAATCCGGCGGATGTCGAGGTGCGTCGCGGCGCCGATGGCGCGGACATTTATGAGGTCGCCACCGCGCAGGGGACGCTCATGGTCGAGCACGAGGGCCTCGGCAAGATGTCGAAGTCGGAGGGCAACGGGGTCGACCCGGAAGGGCTGATCGAGCGCTTTGGCGCAGACACGGCGCGGCTCTTCACCATGTTCGCGTCGCCACCGGAGCAGACACTCGAGTGGTCCGATGAAGGGGTGCAGGGCGCCTCGCGCTTCCTCAAGCGCCTGTGGCATGCGGTGTATGAGCACGCGACCGCGGGTGCCGCGCCACGCCTGCAGAGCGGGGCGCTAAACGACGCGCAGCGGCAACTGCGCCGCGCCGCGCACCAGACGCTCGCCAAGGCCACCGACGACATCGGCCGGCGCCGCAATTTCAACACCGCGATCGCGGCGGTCATGGAGCTGCTGAATGCCGTCGGCCGCTTCAGTGACTCAAGTGCCCAGGGACGTGCCGTGCGCCAGGAAGCACTCGAGATCGCAACCCTGGTGCTGGCACCCATCACGCCGCACGTATGCCATGCCCTGTGGCAGGGCCTCGGCCACACCACCGCGCTGGTGGATGAGCGCTGGCCGCTCCCGGACCCACAGGCTCTGACGCAACAGGCAGTGCAGATCGTGCTGCAGGTGAACGGCAAGCTGCGTGGACGTATCAGCGTGCCGGTGGACTGCGACGAGACGGCCGTGCGCGAGGCGGCGCTGGCGGACGAGCACGTGCGCAGGTTCGTGGCGGACAAGCCGGTGCGCCGCGTCATCGTGGTGCCCGGCAAGCTCGTTAACGTCGTGGTATGAGGCGCGCCACGGCATGGGTGCTCATTCTCGGCGCCGTGCTGCTGCAGGCGGCCTGTGGGTTTCACCTGCAGGGCCATACGCCGCTGCCCGCTGCGGTGAAGGCGCCGTATCTGGAGACGCAGGACCGTCAGAGCGCGTTCGTGGCGAGCCTGCGGCACACGCTGCTGTCCAACGGCGCGCAGCTCGCAAACGCCAAGGATCAATCGTCCGCCGTGGTGCAGATCATCAAAGAGAACTACAAGAAGCGCGTGCTGTCGGTGTCGGCGACCAACCAGCCGAACGAATACGAAATAACCTACACCATCACCTTCGCGGTGACGGCGGGCGACAAGGAGCTGCTGCCGCAGCAGGACATGTCCGCGACCCGCACCTACAGCTTCGATGAGCGCCTGCTGCTGGCGAAGGGTCACGAAGAGGACCTGCTGCGCGCCGACATGGCGCGCGATCTCGCCGACCGGGTCATGCGCCGGCTGGCGAGCCTGTAAGGAAAATCCGCCGTGCTGCTGCTGAACGCCACCGACCGTCTGCCGTTGGCGCTGCTCCTCAACCGCTTCGGCCTGGAGCTGGCGCTGACTGCCCCTGGGGAGCTCATCCCCGGCTCCTACTGGGGTGAGAGCGAGGCGGGACTCAAGGCTGACCGGCTGTACGCGCGCCTGGATACCCCGGTGCATTCGGTTCTGCACGAAGCGGGTCACTTCATCTGCATGACCCCGGAACGGCGCGCCGGCCTTGAGCGCGACGCCGGCGGCGATGATGGCGAGGAATCCGCGGTGTGTTATCTGCAGGTCGTGCTCGCCGGGGAGTTGCCGGGCGTGGGCCGCGAGCGTCTGTTCGCCGACATGGATGCCTGGGGCTACAGCTTCCGGCTGGGCAACACCCGCACCTGGTTCGAGCGCGACGCCGGGGATGCGCGCGGGTGGCTGATCGAGCGCGGTGTGATTGGCGGCGGCGGTCAGCTCACCTGGGCGGTGCGCACCTGAGGCGCCGCTGAGCACGGCGGGCGGCACAAAGCGCTGCCCGCCCCCCTCGCGATGGTCGGACGGATTTATGCGACGGGCTCCCTCTTCAGTGTGTGCGGCGTAGCTAGGAAACCGGCGGCGTGGCACGCTAGACTCTGTCCCGGTCTGTGTGGCCGTTTGTCGTAAATATGCGTCGATTGTGTCTCTCGTGGGTTCTGTCGCTGTCGCTGCTGCTTGCCCAGCACGGCGCGATGCTGCACGAGCTCAGCCACCTCACCCACGGCGGCCACAGCGCTGGCGCAGCGCTGGGCGCAGAGTTGCAGCCTGCCGAAGGCGGTCTGTGCCCGACCTGCGAAGCGTTTGCGCAGATTGTGAACCCTGCGACCGCCGCGGCTACCGATCTCGCGGTCTGTCCGGCCGCACTCATCCCGGCTTCCGAACCCCGCTTCACCATCGTTGGCGCTGACGCGCCCACTCCCCGCAGTCGCGGTCCCCCGCAAGTCTGAACCGAGCTTTCGTTCCCGAAAGGTGCAGCGCCTGAGCGATCTGGTGCTGCGTGACGCTTCAGTTCTTGCGGAGTAGTTTATGGTTAATTCCCGATCCCGGGGCACCGCGCTTGGTGCGGTCGTCGCCGTAGGTATTTTCTTTGCCGCGCCCGCGGTTCAGGCCGCCGACAATGCCGCCGCCGGCGCTGCTGCTGACAGCAGCACTGCCGCGGCCCCTGCAACGTCCGACGGACTGGCGGAAGTAGTGATCACTGCGCGGCGACTCAACCAGGCGCGCGCCGAGATCGAGACCCAGACCGGCGCGTCGACCTATACGATCGACAGCAGTGCGATTGCCGCTACTCCCGGTGGGGATAACGTGCAACTCAATCAGGTCCTGCTGCAGGCGCCGGACGTGGTCCAGGACTCCTTCGGGCAGCTGCACGTGCGCGCCGACCACAACGATCTGCAATATCGGCTGAACGGCATCATCCTGCCCGAGGGCATCAGTGTCTTCAGCCAGACGTTGAGTCCGCGGCTGATCTCGTCACTGAGTCTGATCACAGGCGCGCTGCCGGCGGAATATGGTCTGCGCACCGCCGGTGTCATCGACCTCACCACCATTAGCGGACTGCTGCAGCCAGGTGGCGAGGTGTCGATCTATGGCGGCAGCCACGGAACCTTCCAGCCGGCGGCCGAGTACGGCGGCAGCTCCGGCAATTTCAGCTACTACGTGAGCGGCGACTACAAGCAAAATGATCTGGGCATTGAATCCCCGGACGCCAGCTCCAACCCCCTGCACGATCATTCGACACAGGGTCACGGCTTCGCCTATTTCGAGGAAATCCTCGATCCGAGCAACCGCCTGTCACTGATTCTCGGCACTTCGGACGACGCATTCCAGATTCCGAATCAGCGCGGCCTGCAGCCCACCCTGGGCCTGGACGTCCTCGGCCAGACCGCGTTTCTGAGCAATGATCTCAACGAAACGCAGCACGAGGCGGCGCAGTACGCGATCGTCAGCTGGCAGCACTCGCAAGGGACGCTCAACTGGCAGAGCTCCTTGTCCACGCGCTACACCAGCCTGCACTTCGCGCCGGACTGGACCGGTGATCTGCTCTATAACGGCCTCGCTCAGAACGCGTTCAAGGATGACACCGCCTTCGGGTGGCAAACCGATGGCTCTTACAAGGCGAGCGACGCGCACACGGTGCGCGCGGGGTTCTATCTTCAACACGACAGCGCCACCAGCGATACCACCTCGCAGGTCGTGCCCATCAATGCCGCCGGCACGCAGACCAGCAACATTCCGCTGACCGTCGCCGACAACGGCAATCAGTCGCAGGCCATGGAGAGCGCGTATCTGCAGGACGAATGGCAGGCACTGGCGCCGTTGACGATCAACTACGGGCTGCGCTTCGACCACTACAGCGCCTATTCCAGCGGCAGCCAGTTGAGCCCGCGTATCAACTTTGTCTGGAAACTCGATACCGGCACGACCGTGCACGGTGGCTACTCACGTTACTTTACCCCGCCGCCGTTCGAGCTGATCGGTACCGAGACTTTCACGAAGTTCGCCGGCACATCCGCCCTGCCACCCGGCTCGGTCACGCTCGACACTGCACCGATTGCCGAACGCGCCAACTACTACGACTTCGGCGTGCAACAAAAGCTGCTGGACGACACCCTGACCCTGGGCATCGACAGCTTCTACGAGCAGGCGCAGCACCTGATCGATGAGGGACAGTTCGGCGCGCCGATCATTCTCACGCCGTTCAACTACCGCTATGGCCTCATCGGCGGCGTGGAGTTCACCGCCAACTACACGGTGAGCAATTTTTCCATGTACGGGAACCTGTCGGTTCAGGCGGCCCACGGCAAGGACGTCGAGTCCTCACAATTCAACTTCGCCCAGCCACGGCTCGACTACATAGCCGACAACTACATCCACCTGGATCATGAGGGACGGGTGGCGGCTTCTGGTGGCGTCTCCTACCTGTGGCGGGGGACGCGTTTCAGTACCGACATGGTGTTTGGCACCGGACTGCGCGACGATCTGGTTCTACCCAGCGGCTTCATCATCCCGAACGGGGACCACACGCCGAGCTACACCCAGGTCAACCTGGGCGTCAGCCACGAGTTCCGTCTCGCCAGCTCCGGCCCGCTGACGGCGCGCTTCGATGTCATCAACGTGTTGGACAAGGTCTACGAGATCCGCAGCGGTACCGGCATCGGTGTCTTTGCGCCCCAGTACGGCGCGCGGCGCGGGCTGTTTGGCGGCCTGGCATGGCAGTTCTGAGGTAAGCGGGCCAACGGCGCCGGGTCGAAAACTGACCCGGCGCCGGTCTATGGTGAATAATGAGCCGCTACCGGCCATACGTGCCGGGATGAGGCTTCATGAAGCTCACCTCCGACTCACTCGCGGCTTCGCTCGGGGAACGATTGTTACCGGCCTACCTCGTGTCCGGGGACGAGCCGCTGCTCGCGGGCGAGGCGGCGGACGCCGTACGCGAGCGCGCGCGCGCCGCCGGCTTCACCGAGCGGGAAGTGCATTTCATCGAGCGCGTCACGGACTGGGATGACGTGCGTGCCTCGGCGGCGAACCTGTCGCTGTTTGGTTCGCGGCGCGTGCTGGAGATCCGGCTCGCGAGCGGCAAGCCCGGGGTAGCCGGCAACGCCGCGCTGGTCGCACTCCTCGCCAGGGCCGATTCCGACACGCTCTATCTCATCCTCGCTCCGCGGCTGGACCGCGACGCACAGAATGCCGAATGGGTGCGGGCCGTCGAGGCCAGCGGTGGCTGGGTACAGGTGTGGCCCGTGGACCCTGCGCGGCTGGTCGGCTGGCTGAAGGGTCGGTGCCGAAAACTCAAGCTCGAGGCGAGCGATGAGGCGCTCGCGGTCCTGGCCGCACGCACTGAGGGCAACCTCTTGGCCGCCCACCAGGAACTGGTGAAACTCACCTTGTCCGCGCACGCGCACCCGCTCACTCCTGAAGAGGTGCTCGCGAGCGTGGCTGACAGCGCGCGCTTTGACGTCTTCAAACTGGGCGAAGCGGTGCTCGCGGGCGATGCGCCGCGGGCACTGCGCATGCTCGCCGGACTGCGCGCGGAGGGCACCGAGCGTACCCTGGTGTTGTGGACGCTGAACAAATCGCTGCGCGATGTGTGGCAGGCGCGCGCCGACGGCGGCACTAAAGCGCCCCCCTGGCAGCGCCAGGGCGCCGCGCTTGCGAAGGCCGTGCAACGTGCTGGGCGTCTGTCATTCACCGCGCTCGCGCAGCGCGCCGAGCGTGCCGATCGCATGATCAAGGGTCGCGTGCCGGGGGATGCGTGGGACGAGCTGGCGCTGCTGGCCACTGACATCTGCGCGACGCCGGTGCTGCGCCAACCCGCGGCGCAGCGGACGGTGGCCCGCTAGGCACGCATGCAACCCCTGGGTCTTTTCGGCGGCACCTTCGATCCGATCCACTGCGGGCACCTGCGCACGGCGTTCGAGCTGTGGCAGGAGCTGAAGCTCGCGGAGGTGCGCTTTGTGCCGACCGGCAATCCTCCACACCGCGAGCATCTGTACGCGGACGCGCAGTTGCGCCTGCAAATGGTCCGCGCCGCCATCGCCGATCAGCCGGGCTTCGTGGTCGATGATCGCGAGGTGCGCCGTACGGGCGTTTCCTACTCCGTGGACACGCTCGCGGAGCTGCGCACCGAGCATCCACAGGCCTCCGTGTGCCTGCTCCTCGGGATGGACGCGTTCCTCGGACTGCCGGGCTGGCATCGCTGGCGGGAACTGCTCAACCTCGCGCATATCGTGGTCGCGCACCGGCCCGGCTGGCGCGCGCCGACCATGGGCCCCCTGGGGGAGATCATGGTTGATCACGGCACCGGCTCGGTGCGTGAACTGCACGAGCGGCCCGCCGGCTGCGTGTACGTGCACGCGGTCACGCAGCTGGAGATCTCCTCCACCGAGCTGCGTGCGCTCATCGTCGCGGGCCGCGACCCGCGCTACCTGGTTCCCGACCCGGTGAGGCAGATCATCCTGGAGACGAGGTGCTATGCTTCGCGCGAGGGGCCGCGGACCGGCCGAACCTCGCAAGACACAGGAGAATCCACTTAAGCACATGATCACCCGCAAACGCCTGCGCCCCGCGGAGGAGCGCGCCTCGCCGTTGCAACAAGCCGTGACGACCGCGCTCGAAGATATGAAAGCCGTGAATGTCAGGGCGTTGGACGTGCGGGGGCTCACCGATATTGTCGACACGATGGTCATTGCGTGCGGCAACTCCGACCGCCATGTGCGCTCCATCGCCGAGCGCGTGGTCGAAAAGGCCAAGGCCGCCGGGTTCCGGCCCTTAGGGCTGGAAGGGACGCGGGATGGGGAATGGGTGCTGGTGGATCTGCAGGACATCCTCGTGCACGTAATGCTGCCGCGAGTGCGCGAGTTCTACGGGCTCGAGCGCCTGTGGGAAAACGGCATGGCCGCGCCCGCCGCGGCCCCGGCGGTTGCCGGCGCCTCCGCCCGGCGGCGGCGAACCGCGCGGTAAGTTCCGCGCGATGCGCGTGCGCGTGATCGCCGTGGGCACGCGTCCGCCAGCCTGGGTGCGCACCGCCACCGAGGAGTACCTGAAGCGCCTCGCGCCGCTGTCCATCTCACTCACGCAAATCGCACCCGGCGCGCGCAGTGCCGGCGGCGCGGCGCACAAGGCCGTTGCGGTGGAAGGGCAGCGGCTGCTCGGTGCCCTGAAGGCAAACGAGCACGTCACGGTGCTGGATGAGCGCGGCAGCGAGCTCTCGACGCGCGAACTTTCCGTGTGGCTCGGCAAACGTATGCAGGACGGCAGGGACCTCGCGTTCCTGATCGGCGGTCCCGATGGGTTCGCTCCCGAGGTGCTGGCCCGCAGTGACTTTACCTTGTCACTGTCGCGCCTGACGCTGCCGCACGCACTGGCGCGCGTGCTGCTCGCCGAGCAGCTCTACCGCGCCCACAGCATACTGGGCAACCACCCTTATCACCGCGACTGATGATCCCACAAACCCCCACCGCCGCCGTGTGTCTCGCTTCGGTCTCGCCGCGTCGCCAGGAGCTTCTGAGCCAGATCGGCGTGCGCTACCTGGTGAGCGCGGCTGACATCGACGAAACGGTGCGGCCCGGCGAGCAGGCGCGCGACTACGTCGCACGCATGGCGCGCGAGAAGGCGCTCGCAGTGCGCGCCCGCGGCATGGGACTGCCAGTGCTGGCGGCCGACACGACGGTGGTCGTGGATGAGCTGATCTGCGGCAAGCCTCGCGGCGAGGCCGACTGCGTCGCGATGCTGCAGCGCCTGTCAGCGCGCACGCATCAGGTGCTGACCGCGGTCGCGCTCGCGGGCCCGCAGGGCGGCGTGCAGGAGCGTCTGAGCGCGAGCGCGGTGCGCTTCCGCGCGCTGAGCACCGCGGAATGCGTGGCCTACTGGCGCGGCGGTGAGCCGCGGGACAAGGCGGGCGGCTACGCCATCCAGGGTCATGGCGCGGTCTTCATCGAACAGCTGAGCGGCAGCTACTCCGGGGTCATGGGGTTGCCGTTGTTCGAGACCGCACAGTTGCTGCACGCCGCCGGCGTGCCGTACTGGCAGGCCGCAGCCGCCGGCGGGGACGGCGCGTGAGCCTGGAGATCCTCGTCAACGTGGCCCCGCGCGAGACACGGGCCGCCATTCTCGAGAGCGCGGTGGTGCAGGAGATCCACATCGAACGCACCAGTCGCCGCGGACTGGTGAGCAATCTCTACAAGGGGCGGGTATCGCGCGTGCTGCCCGGCATGCAGGCGGCGTTCGTGGAAATCGGTCTGGAGCGCACCGCGTTCCTGCACGCCGCGGATATCGCCGCGCGCGTCTCTGAGGACACGGTACTCGGCGCCCCGGCGGCGGTTGCGGCGGCGGCGGTGGTGGACATCCGGCGTCTGGTGAGTCCGGGCGATGAGATCCTGGTGCAGGTGATCAAGGACCCGATCGGCAGCAAGGGAGCACGCCTGACTACTTTTATCGCGCTGCCCTCGCGCTACCTCGTCTATATGCCGCGTGGGGAAGCGATCGGCGTGTCGGCGCGCATCGAGGACGAAGCCGAACGCACGCGCCTGAAGGCGGCGCTTGCCGGGCTGCTCGGCGCCACCGGTGGCGGTGGCTACATCGTGCGCACCGCGGCGCAAGGGGTCTCGGCGGAGAGCCTGCGTGAGGACATGGGGTACCTGGCGAAGCTGTGGGAACACGTACGCGAGCGTGCCACGCAGGTGAGCGCCGGCGAGGTGGTACACGAGGATCTGCCGCTCAGCCTGCGCGTGCTGCGCGATGAGCTGACGCGCGGTGTCAGCCGGGTACTCGTTGACTCGGCGAGCGAGCACGCCCGCATGCAGGAGTTTGCCGCCGCCTTCATGCCCGAGGCAGCGCCAGTCATCGAACTGTACACGGGCGCGCGGCCGCTCTTCGATCTCGGCGGCGTCGAGGAAGAAATCGCCAAGGCGCTGGATCGCAAGGTGCCGCTGAAATCCGGCGGCCACCTGGTGTTCGATCAGACCGAGGCGATGACCACCATCGATGTCAACACCGGCGCCTACGTCGGGCACCGCAACCTCGAGGAAACCATCTTCCGCACCAATCTCGAGGCAGCGGTGAGCATCGCGCGGCAACTGCGGCTGCGCAATCTAGGCGGTATCATCATCATCGACTTCATCGACATGCGCGATGAGCCGCATCGGCGCGCGGTGCTGACCGCGCTCGAGCGCGCGCTGGCCGGTGACCGGGTCCAGACGCACATCGTGAGCCTCTCGCCCCTGGGGCTGGTGGAGATGACCCGCAAGCGCACGCGCGAGAGCCTGGAACATCTGTTGTGTGAACCGTGTCGAAGCTGTGAAGGACGTGGCTTTATCCGCACACCGGAAACGGTGTGCAACGAGATTTTTCGCGAGATTGTGCGACAGAGCCGACAGTTTGCCAGCCGCGAGCTGCTGATACTCGCTCACCAGGACGTGGTGGATCGCCTGTTGGACGAGGAGTCCGCCACTCTGGGCGAACTTGAGGCGCAGGTCGGCCGCCCGATCCGCCTGCAGGTCGAGGCGCTCTACGGCATTGACCAGTACGACGTCGTACTCGTTTAAGGCATGACGGTGAGTGTTACGCGCGCGAAGCCGGCTGGCGGGCCGGCATCTCTTGCCGCAGCGGGCGGCGCGGGTGCGCGCGCGCGGCGGCCGGACTGGCGCACTCTGGCGGTGGCACTCGGCTGTGTCTTCAGCCTGTTCGCGGTCGTGTGGCTCGCCTACGAGCTGGCGGTGGCGCGCCTTCCCGAGCATCGCGCGGCGCTCGAGAGTCTGGTCCGCGACGAAACCCATCTCGATCTGCATTTCTCCGAACTCGCTTTGCGCTGGGGCTGGTATGGCCCGGAGGCGGTGTTCAGCGAGGTGGAGCTCGGCGAGCCCGGGAGCGGCGCTCTCCTGGTACGTGCTCCGCAGCTGGTAGTGGGGCTCGACCTGTGGCGGATGTTGCGCAGCGGCCGGCCGGAGGCTGGGCGCATCACCCTGGTGGCGCCCGATGTGGTGCTGCACGCGGACGCGGGCGCTGCCGCAGCGCACGACGCGCAGGCGCCGCTGTGGACGGCGGCGGCGCGGACCTTGTCCCGCTGGCGCGGTGGGCGCATCGACATCGAGGGCGGAACATTGCACTGGCCCACGCTTGCCGCGCAGCTACCGCTGGCTCTGGGACTCCGGCACGCCACGCTGCGCCGCCTTGGCTCGCAGTGGAGCGCCGATGCCACGCTGCAGCTGCCGCAGAGCCTGGGTGCCAGCGCGCATCTGAGCCTGCAGATGGTGGGGGATCCGGCGCAGCCCGCGAGCACCAGCGGGACCTTGCGCGTGCAGGCACAGCGGCTCGAATCATCTGGCTGGCGCACGACGCTGGCG
>PLEC01000024.1 GCA_003136935.1 Gammaproteobacteria bacterium | reverse complement strand
AGTCTTTGTAGCACGCTCGCCGCGCCGGCAGCCAATGCGCCGTTATAAGGCGTGCGGGCCGTCGCATCGCTTGACGGTCGGGCAAGCGCGACGCTAGCTTGGCCGCCATGGGGCACGATGCCGGGGACGAGGCCTTAAGTGAGCGGGCGCAGCGCCTGCTGCGGATCCTNNCAATGTGATGGCCGATCTGGAAGAGCTCGGGTTCGTGGCTTCCCCGCACACCTCCGCCGGCCGCGTGCCAACCGACAAGGGGTATCGGTTTTTCGTCGACACGCTGCTGCAGCTGCGCGTGCCGGATGAGACGGCGAGCGCGGAAATGCGCCGCCAGTTCGAAGCGAGCCGCGACAGTTCCACCGATCTCATCGCGAGCGTCTCGCAGCTGCTGTCCTCCGTCACCCAGCTCGCCGGTGTGGTCACCGTCCCGCGCGCCCGGCAGGCCGCGATCACCCAGATCGAATTCGTCGCGCTGTCGGAGAACCGCGTGCTGGTGGTGCTGGTGTTCAACGACCGCGAGGTCCAGAACCGCATCATCCAGCTCGAACGCCACTACCCGGCCGATGAACTCAAGCGCGCCACCAACTACCTCAACGAGCAGTTCCGCGGCCGCTCGCTGCGCGAGGTGCGCCAGGAGATCCTGCGCCAGCTGTCTGAAGCGCACGCCCACCTCAACCAGATCATGCTGGACGCGATCTCCATGGCGCAGCAGGTGTTCGAAGGCGGTGCCGAGAGCCGCCTCGAGTACGTCATCAAGGGCGAGACCAATCTCATGGGGGCCGCGGATCTTACGAGCGTGGAGAAGCTGCGGCGGCTGTTCGAGGCATTCAACGAGAAGCGCGATTTCCTGCATCTGCTCGACCAGAGTCTCAAGGCCGAAGGCGTGCAGATCTTCATCGGCCACGAATCCGGCTACCGGATACTCGATGATTGCAGCGTGGTCACCGCCCCGTACGCCGACAGCGACGGAGTAGTGGGCGTGCTCGGAGTCATCGGGCCCACGCGCATGGCCTATGAACGGGTCATACCAATCGTCGACATGACGGCTAAACTGCTCGGCGCCGCCTTGAATTCACGGCGCTGACCCTCACGCTGGCTCGCTTGCCCTTAAGTGCGCGCCGGCGTTGGTGGGCGCACTGCGTGGGCCTTGCGGGCACAGATTTTCGGGAGGTTTGTCTTAAGATGACCGAGAACACGGGGGCTGAAGCGACCGCGATACTGCCGGAGACGGCAGCGCAGCTGGTGGAGCTGGAGCGCCTGCAGCGCTCCCTCGCCGACGCCGAAGAGCGCGCCAAGAGCCACTGGGAGCAGTACCTGCGCGCCCTGGCCGAGCTCGACAACGTGCGCAAGCGCGCCGCCCGCGATATCGAGGCGGCGAACCGCTACGGGCTGGAGAAATTCGCCGCGGAGCTTCTGCCGGTAAAGGACACCCTGGAGCTGGCAGTGCAGAACGCCGAGCGGGCGGACGCCGCGAGCCTCAAGGAGGGCCAGGAGGCGACCCTGCAGCTCTTGTCCCGGGCGCTCGAGCGGCTCGGGGTAACCCTGATCAACCCTGAAGGGCAGCCCTTCGACCCCTCGCGCCACGAGGCCATGATGGCCCAGGAATCCAAACAGGCGCAGCCCAATTCAGTCCTGCAGGTGGTGCAGCCCGGATACGAGCTTAACGGGCGCCTGTTGCGCCCAGCGCGGGTTATTGTCGCCCGCGCGCCCGGCGGGGCTTGAAAGCCTGCCCCGTCACCCCTAAGAAGCAGAGCTGGAGTACCCGGAGTGAAGAGCCATGGCTAAGGTAATCGGTATCGACCTCGGCACGACCAACTCGTGCGTCGCAATCATGGAAGGCGGCAAGCCTCGCGTGATCGAGAACAGCGAGGGCGACCGCACCACCCCTTCGATCGTTGCCTTTACCAAGGACAACGAAGTGCTGGTGGGGCAGCCCGCCAAGCGCCAGGCGGTCACCAACCCGCACAACACCCTGTCCGCCATCAAGCGCCTCATCGGACGCAAGTTCGAGGACGAAGTGGTGCAGCGCGACATCAAGATGGTGCCGTACCAGATTGTCCGTGCTGACAACGGCGATGCCTGGGTCGACGCGCAGGGCAAGAAAATGGCGCCGCCGGAGATCTCCGCGCGGGTGCTGATGAAAATGAAAAAGACCGCCGAGGACTACCTCGGCGAGCCGGTCACCGAGGCGGTGATCACGGTGCCGGCGTATTTCAACGATTCCCAGCGCCAGGCGACCAAGGACGCCGGCCGCATCGCGGGACTTGAGGTCAAGCGCATCATCAACGAGCCGACCGCGGCGGCGCTCGCCTACGGCCTCGACAAGCAGGGCAGCGATCGCAAGATTGCCGTCTATGACCTGGGCGGCGGCACCTTCGACGTCTCGGTCATCGAGATCGCCGAGGTGGACGGTGAACGCCAGTTCGAAGTGCTCTCGACCAACGGCGACACCTTCCTCGGTGGCGAGGACTTCGATCTGCGCATCATTAATTTCCTCGCCGAGCAGTTCCAGAAAGAGTCCGGCGTCGACGTGCGCAAGGACCCGCTCGCCATGCAGCGCCTCAAGGAAGCTGCCGAAAAAGGCAAGATCGAGCTGTCCTCGACCCAGCAGACCGACATCAACCTGCCGTACATCACGGCGGATGCCTCCGGGCCGAAGCACCTCAACATCAAGCTGACGCGTGCCAAGCTCGAGTCCCTGGTCGAGGACCTGGTGCAGAAGACCGTGGGTCCGTGCCGCACGGCGCTCAAGGATGCCGGGGTGACCGGCAACGATATCGCCGAAGTGATCCTCGTCGGTGGCCAGACGCGCATGCCGCTGGTGCAGAAGTACGTCAAGGACTTCTTCGGCAAGGAGCCACGCAAGGACGTGAATGCCGACGAAGCGGTCGCCGTAGGCGCCGCCATCCAGGCCGGTGTGCTCGCCGGTGAAGTGAAGGATGTGCTGCTGCTTGACGTGACACCGCTGTCACTCGGCATCGAGACCCTCGGCGGCATCATGACCAAGCTGATCGAGAAGAACACCACCGTGCCGACCAAGGCTTCCAACACCTTCTCGACGGCGGACGACAACCAGACCGCCGTGACCATCCACGTGCTGCAGGGCGAGCGCGACCGCGCCACGGACAACAAGTCCCTGGGGCGGTTCGACCTCTCGGACATCGCGCCGGCGCCGCGCGGTATGCCGCAGGTCGAGGTGTCCTTCGACATCGACGCCAACGGTATCCTCAATGTGTCGGCGAAGGACAAGGCCACCGGCAAGGAACAGAAGATCATCATCAAAGCCTCGAGCGGCCTCACCGAGGATGAGATCAAGCGCATGGTGCATGACGCCGAGGCGCACGCCGAAGAAGACAAGCGTTTCCGCGAACTGGTGGACTCGCGCAACAAGGCCGATGCGTTGATTCACGCGGTGGAGAAGTCGCTCCAGGGACTCGGCGACAAGGTCGACGCCGGTGAGCGGGCCACGGTCGAATCTGCCGTGTCGGATCTGCGCACCGCGTTGAAGGGCGATGACCGCGGCGTCATCGACAAGAAGTCCGAGGCGCTGGCGCAGGCTTCCGCGGGCATCGCGCAGCGCGCCCACGCGGCCGAAGCGGGTGCGGCGAGCGGCGCGGACCCGGGTGCCGCTGGCGGCAGCGGCCCGACTGCCGGCGCACAGGGCGGCAGCGGCAGTGGACGCGAAGACGTCGTGGATGCGGAGTTCGAGGAAGTGAAGGACAAGGGACGCAAGGCCTCCTAACTTCGACGCCGCATGTCCAAGCGCGATTACTACAAGGTACTCGACGTACCGAGGACCGCGACTGAGGCGGAGGTCAAGAAGGCTTATCGCCGTCTGGCGATGAAGTATCACCCCGACCGCAACCCGAACGACCGGGATTCGGAGGAGCGCTTCAAGGAGGCCAAGGAGGCCTCCGAGGTGCTCACGGACACACAAAAGCGCGCGCTCTACGACCGGCACGGCCACGCCGGCGTCGAGGCTGCCTCGCGCGGCGGTGGGCGTGGCTTCGGCGCCGGGGATGCGTTCAGCGACATCTTCGGGGACGTTTTCGGCGACATCTTCGGGGGCTCGCGCCGTGGCGGCCGCTCGCAGGTGTTCCGGGGCGCGGACCTGCGTTACGAGCTGCAGCTTGAGCTGGATCAGGCGGTGTTCGGCCACCAGGTGGAAATCGAGGTGGCGAAGCTCGCCGAATGCGACACCTGCCACGGTAGCGGCTCCGCCAAGGGCAGCTCGGCTACGACCTGCGACGGCTGCGGCGGCGCAGGCCAGGTACGCATTTCCCAGGGCTTCTTCCAGCTGCAGCAGACCTGTCCGCGCTGTCGCGGCAGCGGCTCCATCATCCGCAATCCCTGCGACACCTGCCTCGGACAGGGGCGCGTGCGCCGTACCCGTAAGCTCTCCGTGAAGGTTCCGGCCGGCGTGGATACCGGTGACCGCGTGCGGCTCTCGGGCGAGGGCGAGGCCGGACGCAATGGCGGCCCGCCCGGGGACCTGTACGTCGAGGTGCAGGTGCGCGAGCACGCGATCTTCGAGCGCGAGGGGGAGCACCTGAGCTGCGAGGTGCCGGTCAGCTTCGCCACCGCAGCGCTCGGGGGCGCGGTGGATGTGCCGACGCTCGAGGGAGATGTGTCGCTGAAGATTCCCGCGGAGAGCCAGTCAGGACGCGTATTTCGCCTGCGCGACAAGGGCGTGAAGCCGGTGCGCGGCGGCACGCGCGGCGATCTTTTCTGCCGGATAGTCATCGAGACGCCCGTGCATCTGTCGACCGAGCAACGCGAGCTCGTGCGGCAACTGGAGGAGTCGCTGAAGGCGCACGCCGCGCGGCACGCGCCGCGCGAGAAAGGCTTTCTCGAGGGCGTGCGGCGCTTCTTCCATTCCCGATGAGCCCGGCAGCGCCCGCACAGCCGCTCTGCGCGGTTCTTATCGGCGCGAGCGGCCGGATGGGCCGGGCGATCCTAAGTGCCGCTGCCGAATTTCCCGGGCTCGCGCTGGTGGGCGCGATAGCCTCCAAAAACAGTGCGGTGCTCGGTCGAGACTCCGGCGTCAGCGCCGGCGGCGCGCCGAATTATCTTCCCATCACCAGTAATCTCGGCACGGTGCTGCCGCGGGCGCATGTCGTGATCGACTTCAGCACCGCGGACGCGACGCGCGAGAATCTGCACGCCTGCCGTGCGGCGCGTAAGCCGCTGCTGATCGGCGCGACGGGCTTCGCTGCCGGGCTTGAGTCTGAATTCGCGGCCGCCGCACACGACATTCCCCTCCTCATCGCGCCCAATACGAGTCTCGGCGTAACGCTGCTGATCGAACTTGCGCGTACCGCGGCACGCGCTCTGCCAGGTTTCGAGATCGGCATCACCGAGACGCACCACCGCGAGAAACGCGACGCCCCCTCCGGCACCGCGCTCGCCCTCGCCGCGGCGATCCGCGAGGGCCGCGAGGGTGAAATTCCCATCTCTTCGGTCCGCGAAGGGGAGGTCGTGGGCGAGCATACGGTGCGCTTTGCGGGGGCCGCCGAGGAGCTGCGCCTCACCCACCGGGCGCTCGAGCGGGGGATCTTCGCCCGCGGCGCCCTGGCCGCTGGCCTGTGGCTGGCGTCCCAACCCGCGGGTCGTTATGGCATGCGGGATGTCATGGGTTTTAAAACAGTAACTTAGCGAATTCTTCGCGAAACGTAGTGAGAAAGGATCACGCTCCCGTAACGGGAATTTCCGTGGACACATCCGCCCCCCAACCCGTAAAATTTCCGCCTAATCCGTGTTCGGGTTAGTCCATGCAAGGCGGGAGGATGTTCGATGAGAACTCCTCCCGCTTTGTGTATGTGAGTCTAGGAGAAGTGATCACGTGAGCTTACCTGCGGTGCTCGCGCTGGCTGATGGAACGATCTTCCGCGGCCAGTCGATCGGAGCCAAGGGCAACACCACAGGCGAAGTCGTTTTCAATACCGCCCTCACGGGCTATCAGGAAATTCTCACCGACCCGTCTTACGCGCGACAGCTCGTCACGCTCACCTGCCCGCACATCGGCAATACGGGCACCACGCCCGAGGATCTCGAATCCGCGCAGGTGTACTGCGCCGGTCTCGTCATCCGCGACCTGCCGCTGCTGCACAGCAGCTGGCGAGCCAACGAATCGCTGGCGGAGTTTCTTGAGCGTGGCCGCGTCGTTGCGATCGCGGGCATCGACACCCGCAAGCTGACGCGCGTGCTGCGCGAGAAGGGTGCGCAGGCCGGCTGCATCATGACCGGCGAGCAGGTGGATGAGGCAGCGGCCATCAAGGCGGCCCGCAAGTTCCCCGGCCTCAAGGGCATGGATCTGGCGAAAGTCGTCAGCATCAAGCGCAGCTTCCAGTGGAACGAGGGGAGTGTGTGGCCGGAGTCGGCGCGGACGCCGATCCGTTCGCAGCAGCGGCTGCACGTCGTCGCCTACGATTTTGGCATGAAGCGCACTATCCTGCGGCTGCTGGCGGACTCCGGCTGCCGCATGACGGTGGTGCCGGCGCAGACTCCCGCCGCCGAAGTCCTGGCGCTGGAACCGGACGGCGTGTTCCTCTCCAACGGACCGGGGGATCCCGAGCCGTGCGAGTACGCCATCGAGGCCACCAGGAAATTCATCGAGACCAGTGTGCCGGTGTTCGGCATCTGTCTCGGATTTCAGATTCTCGGGCTGGCCGCCGGCGGGCGCACGGTGAAAATGAAATTCGGTCACCACGGCGCGAACCACCCGGTGCAGGACCTGGAGTCCGGGCGGGTGTTCATCACCAGCCAGAACCACGGATTTGCGGTGGACGAGAGTTCACTGCCCGAGTCGGTTCGCCCCACGCACCGCTCGCTCTTCGACGGCTCGCTGCAGGGCCTCACCTTCAAGGATCGCCCCGCGTTTGGTTTCCAGGGGCACCCGGAAGCGAGCCCGGGCCCCCACGACCTGCGGCCGCTCTTCGAGCGCTTCAACCACCTGATGCTGCGCCGGCTGCAGGCGCAACTGAAGGTTGCGGGCGACAGCGCGCGTCGGCAGCAGGCCGGCGGGGCCCGCTAGTGCCAAAGCGCACCGACATCGAGAGCATCCTCATCATCGGCGCCGGCCCGATCATCATTGGCCAGGCGTGCGAGTTTGATTACTCCGGCGCCCAGGCCTGCAAGGCGCTGCGCGAGGAGGGCTACCGCGTCATCCTGGTCAACTCCAACCCCGCGACCATCATGACGGACCCGGAGATGGCGGACGCCGTCTACATCGAGCCGGTCAACTCGCGCACCATCGCGCGCATCATCGAGAAGGAGCGCCCGGACGCGCTGCTGCCCACCATGGGCGGACANNACCGCGCTCAACACGGCGCTGGATCTGGTGCGTGAGGGCGTGCTGGAAAAATACGACGTCGAACTCATCGCCGCTTCCCGCGCCGCGATCGACATGGCCGAGGATCGCGAGCTGTTCAGGAACGCGATGCGCGAGATCGGCCTCGAGACGCCGCAGTCGCAGATCGCGCGCAGCCTCGAGGAGTCGCTGGCGATCGCCGGCGAGATCGGCTACCCGGTGGTCATACGCCCCTCGTTCACCATGGGCGGCAGCGGCGGCGGCATTGCCTACAACCGCGAGGAGCTCGAGGCCATCGTGGCGCGCGGGCTCGATGCCTCCCCGACCGGGGAGGTGCTGCTCGAGGAGTCGGTGATCGGCTGGAAAGAGTTCGAGATGGAAGTGGTCCGTGATCACCAGGACAACTGCATCATCGTCTGCTCGATCGAGAACCTGGATCCGATGGGGGTACACACCGGCGACTCGATTACGGTCGCGCCGGCGCTGACCCTCACCGACAAGGAATACCAGCGCAT
>PLEC01000131.1 GCA_003136935.1 Gammaproteobacteria bacterium | reverse complement strand
TGGCGCCCCCGGCCGGAGTTGCACGGACGCGTCCAAGTCGCAGAATCAATGAGGTTTTCGGACTCGCGGAGAACGGGGATACCCGCATACGTACCCGCATCGCGTTAGGCGGAGTCCGCCGTCGCGCCGGTTTCGCGTCGGAGCCCCTGGGGTTTCCGGGGCACCGAAGTGTGACCTGCACACGCAGGTGCCTAGCGCATACGACCCCGGATCTGCGGGCTAGGTCCATCCCCGAATGTCTTCTCGTCATAGGCTGCTTCCTGCCCGGCTGCGCATCTCGACTCAATCGAGTGCAGTTCGGGTCCAGGAGACCATTCGATGCGCGGCCTCACGCAGTCACTCGATCGCCATGCCGCGGGCATGAGCCCGGACGCGCGCGCCAATGATCTGGAACAGGTGCTCGCGCAGACCGGCGAAGCCGTCATCGTCAAGGACCTGAAAGCGGTCGTTACCTACTGGAACCGTGAAGCCGCGGTGCTGTACGGTTTTTCAGCGCAAGAAGCAATCGGCAAGACGCTGCGTACTCTCCACGCCGCCGATCTTTCCGAGGTCGACTACGCGCGCCTGCTCGAGCGCGTGCGCACGGGACGCCCCACCGCAAGCGTCGCAGAGCGGCGCAAGAAGAACGGCGAAGTCGTCCGCGTTGCACTCAAAACATCCCCCCTGCTGGACACCCACGGCCAGCTGATCGGCGAGATTACCGTTGCGCGCGACATCACGACGCTCCATCGCACAGAAGAAGCGTTGCATGCCGCACAGGCGACCCTCCAGGCCAAGCTGGCCGCAATCCGCGATGTCAACCGCAGGCTGACCCGCGAGATGGCGGGCCGCCGCAAGGCCGACACCGCCATGCGCCGTAACAATCAAGCTCTGGCGGCAACAATCCGCCAACTCGAATCAATCCATCGCGAGGGCGCGGACCTGTCGCACATGGCCGAACTGCTGCAGGCCTGCACGCAGCGCGCTGAGGCCTATGCGATCGTGCGCGAAACCGGCGCACAATTGTTTCCGGACTCCTACGGGTCTCTCTTCATACACCGCGAGTCGCGCGACGTACTCGAGCATGTGACCTCCTGGGGCAGCGGGCCGGCGGCGGAGAAAGTCCTGGCGCCGGACGAATGCTGGGCGCTGCGGTTGGGGAATCCCCACTTCGCACCGCGCAAAGGCACGGTTCGATGCCGGCATGCGCACGATGACACCGAGAGCTACGTCTGCATGCCTATCCATGGCCAGGGCCAGGTCCTCGGCCTGTTTCACATTGCCATCGACGTCAGCGCACGCACCCGACGCCCGAAGCAGGACACGGAACAACGTCTGCGCGCCATGACCGACCGAGTCGGCGCGGCGCTCGCCAATCTCAGATTGAGCGATACGCTTCGAGAGATGGCCCTGCGCGACGGACTCACGGGTCTGTACAACAGGCGCTACCTTGAAGACGTGTTCACTCGCGAGCTGCATCGCGCTGAGCGCAGCGGCAAGCCGCTCGCCGTCGTGATGATCGACATCGATCACTTCAAGCGCTTCAACGATCAACACGGCCACGACGCGGGTGACTTCGTGCTGAGTGCGGTGGCACGCGCAATCTCAAACAATATTCGCCCCTCCGACATCGCCTGCCGCTATGGCGGAGAAGAGCTGGCCGTCGTGCTCCCGGAAACCACCCTGGAATCCGCCTGCGACCGCGTCGAGCATATGCGGCGTGCGATCCGGGAGACCAATCTCGCTCATGCGGGTCAAACGCTGCCGGCCCCGACGGCCTCGTTCGGCGTCGCGATGTACCCGGCACATGGCGCCAAGCCGGCGGATCTGCTCAAGGCAGCGGACCAGGCGCTCTACCGGGCGAAACAGGAGGGTCGGGACCGGGTGTGCATCGCCGGGGAATCGGCACCAGCGGGCACCTGACTGGCCTCGCCGCGCTAAAGAGCCGCGTATCCGGGCCACGCGCTCCAGCGCCGATACGGTATGGAATTGGCTGGGTGGCGCCCCCGGGCCGGAGTTGGGTTCGGGGTTATAACCATCTGGATTTTAAGAACTATCTGATCCAGTGCGCAACGGTATAGCCGCTCAAGTACCCGCTGTGAACACCACCATCGTACTCACAGCCACAGGCGCAACCCCGACCGGCCGGCGGCGGCGGCCTCTTCCAGTAACACGCTCAATGACGCACAGACCTGCGTGCTGAGAGCAAAGCCCCGGCTGAGCTTCCGCCTCGGGTGTTTGCCTGATGGGCGGGCGCTTTCCACCCTGTAAAGTAACTCCCGGATCGGGGAGATTTCCTCCGAATAGCAGGATTTGGAGCAAGTATGGTCAACAAGAAACCCGCCAGCGTACCTCAGCCGCCGTCCACACAATCCACCGAGCTCCTGCGAGAGCTTGTGGCACACCTGAGCGAGCACCGGACGCAACTGCGGGAAGAATGGGCGAGCCGCATCACCGAAGCCCAGTTGCTGACGGCGATGACGAAGGACGAGATCTTCGCCGAAGCGACATCAGTGTATGACAACTACGTGGAAGCGTTGGCGACCGGCACGTTGGAGGCGCTGCAGTCATATTCCCGCAACCTCTCCGAACGCATCATTCCGCGCGGCGTCGAAACGCACGAAGTCGTAGGCATCGTGCTGCTGCTGCGCGATGTCCTTGCGCGTTCACTTTTTGCCAAGTACCAGGGCGACTTCACCAAGCTGAATCGCATTCTCGACGCTTACGAACCCGCCGCAAATCGCATCGCCAACACCGTGGCTGTCGGATTCGTGCAGGAGCGCGAGCGCGTCATCCGTCAGCAGCAGGAAGCTATACGCGAACTCTCAACTCCGGTTCTGCAGGTGCGTGAGCGCCTGCTCATTCTTCCGATCATCGGTGTCATCGATCCGCAACGTGCACGCCAGCTGACCGAACAGTTGCTGCGCGGCATTCGCACTAACCGCGCGAAGGTGGTCGTGATCGATATCACCGGCGTTGCGGCGATGGATGCGACCGTCGCCAATCACCTCGTGCAGACCGTGGAAGCATCGCGGCTGCTCGGCGCGACCGTCATCGTCACGGGCCTGTCCCCGGAAATCGCCCTGACCATCGTGAATATCGGTGTCGACCTGGGCAAGATGAATACTGTGGGCGACCTGCAGGGCGGCATCGAACAAGCGGAGCGACTGTTGGGGTATAAGGTCATCCCCGTAGAGGAAGCGACCGCCGCCGCGTAGGACCCCGATCGTGGAAGTCCCGATTCTAAAACAGGGTCGCTATCTCATCGCCACGATTCAGGCGGCCTTATCCGATGAAGATCTCCTGCACCTGCGGCGTGCACTCCTTGAGCGCGTGATCCAGTTCCGCTCACGTGGCGTGATCGTTGACGTGACGGCGCTCGATGTAATGGATTCGTTCGCGACCCGGACGTTACGCGACATCACCTATATGATCCGGCTGCGCGGGGCGGACACCGTGATCGTGGGCATTCAGCCGGAAGTTGCATTTGCCATGGTGCAGTTGGGGTTGACCCTCGAGGGCGTGGCTACTGCTCTCGATTTGGAGGAGGGTCTGGCGCATCTCGAGCGGCGCGCCCGCAGCAGCTCCTGACGAGACCACTCCTGTGCCAGACGATATTCGCGTTCTCATCCGGTCGAACCTTGACATTGTGACGGCCCGCCAGGAGGGTCGGACACTCGCCGCCCGCACTGGCTTCAGCGCTACCGATGTAACATTGATTGCGACTGCCATCTCGGAGTTAGCGCGCAACATCGTGTCATATGCGGGCCAGGGTGAAATCGTGCTACGCCTCGCGGAGGGCACCAATTCGAGAGGCGTGATGATCGTCAGCCGCGATTCCGGACCGGGAATTCGCAGCGTCGACGATGCAATGCGAGACGGGTATTCCACATCCGGCGGACTGGGTCTGGGACTTCCCGGAGTCCGCCGACTCGTGGACGAGTTCTTCATCGAGTCGGTCCCCGGACGAGGGACCACGATACGCGTGACCAAGTGGCTAAGATGAGCATTGAGGGTCTGGACTGGAGTGTCGCGACAGCCGCGATGCCCGGGGAGATTGAATCGGGAGATCGGCATGTCGTCTGCCCGTTGTCGGACGGAGTCCTGGTGGCCGTCATCGACGGCCTGGGTCACGGTGCTGAAGCCGCGGCGGCAGCACGCGTGGCAGCGGGCGTACTGCAAGAGCACGCGGGCGAACCAGTTACGGCGCTGGTGGAGCGTTGCCACGATTCGCTTCGGACCTCCCGCGGAGTAGCGTTGAGTCTTGCAACGATCAGCTCGCATGCGCGCGTCATGACCTGGGCGGGCGTCGGCAATGTCGAGGGACTGTTGCGGCGAGCGCAGCCGGGACGCCCCGACGAGAAGCTCCTTTTGCGTAACGGAGTCGTGGGCTCCCACCTGCCGCCCCTGCAAGCGAGCGAGGTTGCGCTGCAGTGTGACGATTTACTCGTATTCGCGACCGACGGCGTGGCACATGATGTTGCTCGGACACTGCCCGTGCGCGGTACGTTGCAAGCCATCGCAGATGGAGCTCTGGCAAGAGGCAACAAGGGCATCGACGACGCCCTCGTGTTGCTCGTGCGCTATCGGGGCGGCGATTCGTGATCGACGGGCCTGACAGCACGATGCCATCGGAGCGCGCGCCCTGCGGCAAGGCCTACGTGTCCATCCTCGAGACCTATCTAAAGGGCGAAGGCGAACCCGCGTTGCAACGGGCATACGAAATGGGTCGCACCGCGCTGGCGCAGGGAGTCGGGCTGCTCGAACTTGCACGGATTCACCACACCTGCCTCGAAACACTGCTGGCGTGCGCCGCCTCCGCTCAACAACGTGAAACGATCCTCTGCGGCGCTGCGGACTTCTTCGCGGAGTGCATCTCCCCTTATGAAATGACGTATCGGGGCTTTCGCGACGCCAACAGCGCCCTGCGGCGCTTCAACAGTGTCCTGGAGCGCGAAGCCAAGCGCATCGCGCACTCACTGCACGACGAAGCGGGCCAGCTGCTGGTCGCTGTCTACATTGCGCTGACGAACCTGACTCAGGATGTGCCGCAGGCGGCCGGTCACGTGGCGAATATCAGGGAACTGCTCGATCAAATCGAGGCGGAACTGCGGCGGCTGTCGCACGAGTTGACGCCCGCGCTTCTTAAGGATTTCGGCGTGGCTCCCGCACTGAAATATCTGGCGGAAGGCGTTTCGCGACGCTCGGGGCTGCGGATCGTCATCGAAGGCACCCCCGAGGGTCGCTTGCCCGAACCGGTCGAGGCTGCGCTGTATAGGGTCGCGCAAGAATCGCTCACCAACGCCGTAAGACACGCGCGCGCCACCAAGGTCACGATCCGATTCCGCCAGGAGGCAGCCAGGATCTTCTGTCACATTCGTGACGATGGAGTCGGGTTCGACACTGAATTGACCACACCAGCAACCAGCGAAAGGGGCTTCGGCCTGATTGGAATTCGCGAGCGCGCAGGCTCGCTCGGAGGCACATTGGAAATTATTTCCGCTGCCGGAGCCGGCACGGAGCTCGTCGTGTCGATTCCTTTGGAGAGCTGACATGCCGATTCGCGTAGTCCTTGCAGACGACCACCTCATCGTTCGCCAGGGATTGCGGCTGCTGCTCGAGAAGGAGCAAATCGAGGTGCTCGGCGAGGCGTCGAACGGTCTCGAAGCGATCGAGCTGATTCGCCAGTTGCGGCCGGACATCGCCGTTCTGGACTATGAAATGCCGCAACTGGGTGGACTCGGCGTGCTGACAGAGCTGCCGCGGATTAGTCCCAAGACTGGCTCGATCATTCTGACGCGTCACATGGAGGAGGCCTACGCCATCGAGGCTCTGCGAGCGGGCGCCCGCGGTTACGTTCTCAAGACACAGGCGGGAAACGACGTGGTCGCTGCCATCCGGCACGTGCATCGGGGCGAGGTGTATCTGAGTCCGAGAATTTCCAAGGTCGTGGTGGAAGCCTATCTCGCGTCTACCGACCTGCAGAGCGTTGCACTTACATCACGTGAACGGCAGGTTCTGCAGTTGGTAGGCGAAGGCCACTCGACCAAGCAAATCGCGGCGCTGCTCGGCATTAGCGCCAAGACCGCCGACAGCCATCGCACCACGCTTATGGACAAGCTCGATATTCACCAGGTCGCCGGCCTGGTCCGCTACGCGATCCGCAGCGGACTCATCGAGCCCTGAACGGTCCTCGGGGCTTATACCGGCCCACCCTCGGGAGTTCACCCGGTTGCAGTCCTGCCGTCGCGGTCTATTGTTCTGATCGTTGCCGGGCACCGCCTGGCGCCGTAAGGAGCAGGCCGACCCATGAGCGTTGCACCGCTGAAAGCGCTGTTGATCTTCGACGGCCGCGAAGATTTCGACCATCCGGACCGCACGATCGTCGACGCTGACTCACTCGCCTGTGACCTGATCGACATCGAGGGGTTGAACGGCCGGCTCCGAAGTCTGGTGGCCCCGCAACCCGACGTAGTGTTGCTGGATTCCACCTGGTCGGCTGCGCGCCTACTGAAGACCGCCCGGCGTGTACGCGAGGCGATGCCGAATGTGCCCGTGCTGCTGCTGCCGGATCGCGCTAAGGCCTCTGCTCCGCAGGTACGCGGTTGCGCTGCGATGGTGAAAGCCATTCGCTACGCCCGACGTCGCCAGCGCGTGCAGGACCAGCTCCTGTATCTGGCACTGAGGGACGAGCTCACGGGTCTTTACAATCGTCGTGCATTTCGTGTGCTGGGCCGCCGGACCCTGCGTTCGGCTCATAGACTGCAACGACAAGTGCTGGTCTTTTTCGCCGATCTCGACGGCTTGAAGCGCATCAACGACCGATTCGGCCACGGCGAAGGTGACCGCGCGCTTTCACGAGCGGCAGCCGGCTTCAAAGCCGCCTTCAACAACGAGTCTGACATCGTCGCGCGGCTCGGCGGCGATGAATTCATTGCTCTGGTGATCGAACAGGATGGTCGTCGCGCGGATGATCTGTGCCGGCGTCTGCGGCAAAGGGTCGCAGCTCGTGGCGCCCGGGAATCCCGCTACGCTTTGACATTAAGTGTCGGCGTGGCGCGTTCCGACTCCGCGCACCCGCACTCCTTGTCAGAGCTCATGGCGCAGGCGGATGCGGCGCTGTACCGCGACAAGTACTCGAGGCACACCACACCAGCAGCAAGCGCCAAGAATACGGTGTCGGCTACGGATCCGCTGGCATGCGCCGCGCCACTCCTGTCGTAGGGCAGACCCGCCGGAGGTATCCCATGCAATCGGGAAGACTGGAAAGGAGAATGGCAATGGGCGTCGTTGCTCGCCTCGAGATACCAGGCGAACTGGCCGTCGTCGAGCCGGTGGTCATTGAAAACATCAGTACCCACGGTGCCCGCGTAGTGGCGAACCGTTCGTGCCTGGTGCATGACTCTGTGGTCATAAGCGATCCACTTGGAGGCTTTCGTCTCGATGCGCGTGTGATCTATTGCGAGGATCTGGTCGATGGGCAATGCGCCATTGGCCTGCGGTTCGGGGAGGCGGCGGCAGTTCCATGGGTTGAGCATGTACAGCGAAGCTTGTAGGGCACAGTCTTCGGGGGTAGCGTTGAACGTCGAACCCTCACCGGAGCGGAACCAGCTTCTGAAGGCGTTGCCCACGACGGTGCGCGCACGTCTGTTTGCTCAGCTGGAACTCGTCGATCTGCCGCTGGGCAACGTTCTCTACGAATCCGGCGATGTGCTGGGACATGTCTATTTCCCAACGGACTGCATTATTTCGCTCCTGTACGAGATAAAAAATGGCGGTACCACGAAGATCTGCGTCGTCGGCAATGAGGGCATACTGGGCATCCCTCTATTCATGGGGGGTGAGTCCACGCCCGGCCGTGCAGTTGTTCAAAGCTCCGGCAGCGCCTACCGGCTCCGCGCGCCGCTCCTCAAAAAGGAATTCTACCGGCACGGCAACCTACAGCTGCTGTTGTTGCGCTATACGCAGGGCCTGATCACGCAGATGGCGCAGACTGCAGTCTGCAACCGCCTTCATACGGTGGACCAGCAGTTGTGCCGCTGGCTGCTCATGTCTCTTGACCGGCTGCCCACCAACCAGTTGAACATGACGCACGATCTGATCGCAAACAATCTCGGAGTCCGGCGCGAGGGTGTCTCAGCGGCCGCCGGCAAGCTGCAGAAGCTAGGCGTAATCCGATACGCGCGAGGTGAAATCACAGTGCTTGACCGGACGCGGCTGGAGGAGCTCGTGTGCGAGTGCTACGCCGTGGTCAAGCGTGAGACTGATCGGCTACGACCCAAGGCGGCGTTGTGCGAGGCTCATAGCTCGCTCTTCGAACCCCGCATCTCACCCGCGCGCCGCACGGCGAGGAGACCCACCAGTACTGCGAACACCGGATACCAGGCGCGCGTAGCTTCCTGAACCCAGCCACTCGAAGATAGGTGCGCGAATAAGAACACCCACGTGCGCACGACCTGCTGAAACGCGGCAAACATACTGCTGCCGCCGAGCGCGCGATCGGTGACCTCCGCGCGCACTCCCGGCGGCGATGGAACCGCTCCTAATCAGCTATGTTCGCGAGCCTTGGATGGGGCTCGCCTTGTGGGGACCTTCTTTCCCGCCTGACGCGCTTCGGAAAGCCCAATTGCGATTGCCTGCTTTCGGCTCCTCACGAGCTTTCCCGAGCGCCCGCTTCTTAGCTTGCCCTCTTTCATCTCATGCATCGCACGTTCGACCTTCTTCGCACTCGCCTCGCTATACTTGCGCGCCATAACCGCTCCTCAGGGCTTTGGTTCGTACTGCACGCGGATCGCACCCGCTTCATCCGTCCAAAAACTCTCCCGCAGAGCCACACGACCCTGAGGATCTTCACCTTCGACGATTGAATTCTGATTCGCTACCGCCAGGCCGCGGGCGTAGCCGATTGCGTCCTGCCACAGACTGAACTCGGCCAGAAACCAGTCCAGCCCCTTGTGGGTCACACCCCAGCGATCGCCGCAGCGGCGCACGGTTACACACGGCGTATCCATCGCGACAACCTCTTATTCGAATTCCTTGCGGTACTTTCCGGGTGGGCGGTAAGCGCAATGTTGCCGCGGCCACTTACTGCCTCGGTATCGGCGCGTCGCAACGGCCGCTGTCGGCGCCCGCTTACCCGCCCGCGGAATGTCTCAGCGAAAGGCCGCAGGAACAGCCCCCAGATTCAGCGCGCCAGCGCGCGGTCCGGGATCTGCGTCGAGCGTCAGAATTTTCTTACAACGAGCGCAAGATGCTCCGACAGAACAATGGGCCCGCGGATGATATGTACAACATTCTGTTGTCCCTATCCTGATGTCCGCGCGGGAGGAGCGCGCCAGAAGGGCCAAAGTCCGAACTGCATGACCTTTCATCATTCACAACGACGGGGATTTTTATGAACGAAGACAAGATCAAAGGACAGTGGAAACAACTCGCAGGCACGCTGAAGTCGAAGTGGGGCAAGCTCACCGATGACGATCTCAAGATGACTGAGGGCGACAGCGAATACCTCGCCGGCAAGATCCAGGAACGCTATGGGATGGCCAGAGACGAGGCGCGCAAGCAGGTCAAAGAATTTGGCCGCAGCTTGTAAATGGACGAAGAACGAATGATCGTGCGTGGCAAACCAGCTGCGCCGCACCGCACTGGACAGCATCGCGGCGGCGGGCAACGCGGGGGCACGGACCGATGATCACGATACTCCTGGTCATCCTTGTCCTGATTCTCATTGGCGTACTGCCCACCTGGCCTCACAGCAGCGGCTGGGGCTACTACCCAAGTGGCGGCATCGGCTTGGTAGTGATTATATTGCTCGTATTGCTCCTTCTGGGGCGGATCTGATGCTTTGGCGTCACCGCCCCTGACAGTTCCGAGACCGCCTCAAGGCCGCCCGCGCAGGCACCGATCGCCTGAAGCTGCCTAACCGCTTACGGCGGTACCCGAACCTGAGGCTGCGTCGCTTGATACGAAAAGAAGCGAACATTTTGCCTTTGCGAGGACCTCTGCCGGCACCGCTCCAAACGAAAGGCCATCGCCAGCCCGCGGGCTTACCCCGCTCCGGCTTCGCAAGCGCGCGCATGTCGGTGCTCAGGCCCGCGAGTGCGAAAAACACAGGCATGAATAGTGCAACGATCAGTCCGCGCAACTGTGTGTCGATATGCTTCGTCAGGATCGGTGACTGACCGACGAGCACCCCCGCGATGAACGCTCCGAGCACCAGATGCACGCCGATCGCATTGGTCAGCAGCGCCAAAAGCCCAGCAATCACCAGAATGGTCGTGATGCTCGCCATCTCACTGGTGAGACTGTCGTTGGACCATCGGATCAGGCTGGAAGACGAGGCGTCGGCCGACCGTAAAGCTTAAGGTGAGAAAAAGGGTCGTGCCCAGAACGCTCCGGCCCACCGCGGGAATTTGGCGCCCCCGGCCGGAGTTGCATTAGATGTGTAAGCCTTTAATTACTAAAGAGTAACTGACCCTCTCCATCGCTCTTGTACGCGTGGTCGTACCCACCGGAAAACAGATGCCGAAGAACGAACTTCCAGCGCCATGGTAAGCCCTTGTGCCGGTTGGAAAGCGGTCGCTCCAGGGGCTCCGAGCCTAAAATCCCGGCTACAACGCCGATCGGCACGGGCCGGTGAATCTCCTGAGCGGTCGACTGCACATCGAATTCTGAACAAACAACCTGATCCCGGAACAGAGCCATGCCTTACGCAGCAGAATTCACTCGAGCAACGGATTGTCCGATAAGGACGGAGCCGTGAATCTTTTTGCAAAGCTCTACTACCCCCTTCGCAAGGCGTGGAAGGCCGTTGGGCTTTACCTCGTCATCGCCGGTCCGGGCATCGTCGTCATGGTCGCGGATAACGACGCGGGCGGCATCACGACCTACGCGGCGACCGGGGCGAAGTACGGCTACCACCTGATCTGGTTCCTGCTGATCCTCATCCCCGTCGCCTACTACGTCCAGGAGATGACCGTGCGCCTCGGTGCCATCACTAAGCGTGGGCACGCAGAGGCGATCTTCGACGGCTTCGGGGCGTTCTGGGGCTGGTTCTCGCTGCTGGATCTGTTGATCCTCGACTGGCTGACGCTCGTCACCGAGTTCGTCGGCATGACGGCCGCGCTCACCATTTTTGGCGCGCCGCCGTGGATCACGGTCATCGGGGTCATTCTACTGATGGCCGTGATCGTACTGAACGGCCGGTATTGGACCTTTGAAAAGCTGGCGCTGCTCTTTTGTGCCTTGAACCTGGTTTACATCCCGGGTGCCTTTCTCGTTCACCCGTCCGTTCGAGACATCATCCACCAGGGTCTGATCCCAAATTTTGCCGGAGGATTCAACGGCCAGCTGTTCTTCTTCCTAATGGCGAATATCGGGACCACGATCGCCCCCTGGATGCTGTTCTTCCAGCAAAGTGCGGTCGTCGACAAGGGGATGCTCGAGAAAGACATCCCCTGGGGTCGCTTCGACACGCTGCTCGGCTCGATCATTACCGTAGTCGTCGCCGTATTCATCGTCATCGTGACCGGGACTGTCCTGCACGGCATCGACATCGACGATGCGGCTCAGGCGGCGCAAGAGCTGATGAAGACCGACCGCTACGTCGGGACTTTTCTTGCGATTGGCCTGTTTGATGCCGGTCTGCTGGGCGCAATCTGTATTTCGCTCGCCAGCTCCTGGGCTTTCGGAGAGATCTTCGGCTGGGCGCATTCACTCAACACGAAGATCCGCCAGGCGCCGTGGTTCTATGCGACGTACTTTATGTTGTTGATCACCGCCGGCCTCGTGGTTCTCATTCCGCGGGCACCGCTGGTACTGATCACCTTGTTCGTGCAGGTGATTGCCGTGACGCTGCTGCCGGCGGCGCTGGTGTTCCTGATCCTGCTGCTAAACGACCGCACGACCATGGGCGAGCGTCGCAACACACCGGTCCAGAATCTCATTGGCGGCTTTATTGTCGTCTCGATCATTATCCTGTCGACGCTGTATGGCTTCTCGGTGCTGTTTCCCAATCTCTTCAAGTAAATGAGTATGCCGACATGAGTGCATTCCGCAATCTCTTCGCCAAGATCCGCGCGATCAACGCGCGCTATCACGAGCCGCGCATTGAGATGTCGGGCGCTGTCCGACTCTCGCTGCTGGTACTTCGGGTGTACCTCCTGGCTCTGGTGGCATTGATGATCTACAAATTCGTCCTCATCGTGACGCAAGGATAGAGCCGTGGTTACCGTCCTCGAACACGAGTTCTTCCTGAGTGAGATTCTCGACCGGCGCGTATTCGCGAAAACGAAACGGATCGGACGCCTAAGCGATCTTGCCATCGTCGAGACCGGCAAACTGCCCGAGGTCACGCAAGTGGTGGTCGACCGACCCTACGGTTACCCCGCGTTGACGATTCCCTGGGACAAGGTCCTTCTCATCTCCAATCACGAAGTCGTGCTCGACGTCGCAGACGAGAGCCTGGCGCAGTACGAGCGGGCTCCGCAGGAGCATCTGATCCTGTTGCACGATCACATACTCGACAAGAAGATTATTGACATGGATGACCACGACGTCGAGGTGGTCTACGACGTGAAACTTGCCTTCCAGAACGACAAGTTGTATGCCGCCGAAGTCGACTACAGCCGTTACCGGGCGCTGCGCCGGCTTGGGCTTCACAAGCTGGCGAAACTTCTCGCGGATCGCAACAAGGAGAACCGGGTGTCCTGGCTCTACGTGCAGCCGCTCCCGGAGCAGCTCGGCAGCTTCGCCGGCAACATCAAGCTCAAAGTCCCCAAAGCGGAGCTCAAGGAGATCCATCCCGTGGATCTCGCGGATATCCTCGAGGAACTCGAGGGCGGTCAACGCGTCGCGCTGTTTAAACTGCTGGACACCGAACAAGCCTCCGACGCGCTGGAGGAGATCGAACCGCGGGTGCAGCGGCAATTGATCCACGCCATCGAGAAAGAGCGTGCGGCGACGCTGATCAACGAGATGAGCCCGGCGCAGGCCGCTGACATCCTGGCGATCCTGCCGCGTGATGAGGCCGGTGCGATCCTGAAGCTCATTGATCAGGACAAGTCGTCCAAGGTCGAGCACATCATCGGCGAGCACAACGAGCAGATTCTGCTCTATGCGTCGCTTGAGCTCATCCGCTTGCCTGCGGCGACACCGGCTGCAGAAGTACTCGACCGCTATCGCGAACTCGCAACCGGCAAGAACGTGGTCACGTACGTCTACGTCACCGACGCCGCGAACACGCTGAAAGGGGTGGTCGATCTTCGGGAGATCGTCGCGGCGGAACCCGGGCAGACGCTCGGTGACATCATGACCGAGCACGTGATTGCACTACCGAAAGACGCGACGCTGCAGGACGCCGTGATGCTGTTCAAACGGTACCATTTTCGGGCACTGCCTATCACGGATGAGAGTGATCAGTTGCTCGGTGCGGTGTCGTCTCGCGACGTGCGCGCCTTAAGGCCGAGGCTGACGTGATGGGCGCGCCTCGTGAGGATAAACACCACCTGTCAGCCTACCAGCGCTTCGTACTCTGGCTGCTGGGCGTGGTGGAGCGATGCGGCATTCCGCTTCTTCCGCGTGGACAGCTTCGCACCCGGCTTCGCACGCGTATCGATACTGCTCAGGCGCGCTTTCATTCGCGCCTCCATGAGCATCGCGACCAGCAGTAGCCATCGGGATGAATTTATATGGTCATCGGAATTGCCCGCGCTCGGCAGAACAACAACGGACCCGTGTTAATAGTTATTTGACAATCAGATGTTTCAATCGCTGCGTGGCCGGCTGGTTTTATTGCTCGTGCTGCTCGTCATTGCCGCGACAGCAGCCGGGCGGTCTACGTGACTGACCCGCCGGATCCCTAAAGTAGCGCGTGGTGTTTAGTTTAGACCGTGACGCTGACGGTTTTTCCTCTTTGCTCTCGGCCGGCGACGTCGGTTGTCATACCTTCGCGTGCCGGCTTCAGCACCTTGGCCCACCATGACATGTCGTCGAGCAGCCTGTTGGCCGCCTGCGCCAGGTGCGGAAAGTCTTCGAAGGTCTTGCCCTGCTGCATGATGCCGAGGGATTCCACCATGCCGATGTGAACGGCACGGCTCACCGGCACCATCTGCAGCTCGATTGCAATCAGCCGCAGCTGCTCGACGGCACGTGCCGCCCCCACCCCGCCATAGCCCACGAAGCCGATCGGCTTGCGGACGAACTCCGTGTAGGCGTAGTCGAGCGCGTTCTTCAACACCGCGCTCGGGCCGTGGTTGTACTCGGGCGTCACCACGATCAAGCCGTCGAGTGTCGCGAGCTTGCCGGCCCAGAGCCGTGCCGCCTCGTTATTGACCGGCCCGTAGGCCGGCGACCGCGGCTCGTTGAAGAACGGCAGCGGGTGATCGCGCAGGTCGATCAGCTCGAAGGCAAGGTCGGTGCGCTGCTTGGCGATCTCGTGGATCCAGTGCGCGGGCTTTTCGCCGAAGCGGCCTTCTCGGGTCGANNCCGATCACGATGCCGATGCGGGGTTGTGGCTGTTGGGTCATGGGGCACTCCTGCTACCTGGGGAGGAAAGGGTCAAGGAGGCTGATTGCTCTCGCATTGATTGATACGAACAATTTGTTCGTTGAGATATAATAGGCTCGGTCGCCGATTTCACAAGGAGGCACTTTTATGGTCGATACGAACACTGCTGTTCGCGCCCCGGAAGCGTCCAACCCCCACGCGGCTTGCAAGGCGGT
>PLEC01000060.1 GCA_003136935.1 Gammaproteobacteria bacterium | reverse complement strand
AAGGCGTGACTTTTGCCCACTAGTCTGCGAACTGCAGGTGGTGCAGCTGGCTGTACAGTCCACCCTGCGCCAGCAGTTGCGCATGCGTGCCGCTCTCCACGATCACGCCCGCATCGAGGACGATGATACGGTCGGCCTGCTCCACCGTGGACAGCCGGTGCGCGATGATGAAGGTGGTGCGGTTGCGCACCAGTTGCGCGAGTGCCGCCTGGATATGGCGCTCCGCTTCGGTGTCGAGCGCCGAAGTGGCCTCATCGAGAATCAGAATCGGCGCATCTTTGAGCAGTGCGCGTGCGATGGCGATGCGCTGGCGCTGTCCGCCGGAGAGCAGCATGCCGCGATCCCCAACCAGCGCATCAAGCCCCCGGGGCTGGCTACGCACGAATTCCAGTATGTGCGCCGCCTCCGCCGCCCGTTCGATGGCGTCGTCCGACACCTGGCGGCCAAATGCAATGTTGTTGCGAATGGTGTCATCAAACAGCACCACGTCCTGGCTGACGACGGCGATCTGTTCGCGCAGGTTCGCGAGCGCATACTCGCGCACATCGCGCCCATCGATGCGCACCTGACCCGCTGACACGTCATAAAAGCGCGGCAGCAGGTTGACGAGCGTTGACTTGCCGCTGCCGGAGCGGCCGACAATCGCCAGGCTCTCACCCGCAGAAACCTCCAGCGAGACGCCGGCGAGCGCCGCGGCCCGGCCGCCGCCACCCGGCGCCGCCGTCCCGCGCACCTCGCTGGCGTCCGCCTGCAGCCGCGCGGCGGTGTCGCGGTCGTAAGAAAAAAATACCTGCTCGAAGCGCACCGCACCCGGTGCGCGCGCGGTGCTGTAGCTGCCGCCCTGCGACTCCGCAGGTTCATCGAGCAGCTCGAAAATGCTCTGCCCGGCGGCGATGCCCTGCTGCAACGGCCCCGACACGCCCACGAGGTCGCGCAACGGCTGCGCAATGCTGACCAGCGCGGTGAGGAAGGCCAGCAGGTCGCCCATGCTCATACGCGCGTGTATGGCATCGGCGATCGCGATCGACAGCACGAAGGCGGCGCCGATCGCGGTCAGCTGCTGCACGACCGGATTGGAGATCCCCTTGGTCAGGATCAGCTTCATGTTCGAGCGCAGGTTGCGATCGTTCACGGAGTCGAACTGGCCCCCTACGTGCCCTTCCGCGTTGTAGACCTTGATGAGGCGTGGGGCTTCGAAGCCTTCCTTGGCGACACGGGTGACATCGCCCATGGAGTCCTGGATGCGGCGGCTGTAGCGGCGAAAGTGGCGGTTGATCACCGACACCAACCAGCCGACCAGCGGGCCCATGATGAGCGCGATGAGCGCCAGTCGCGGGTTCATCCACAGGAGAATTCCAACCGAACCGATGATGGTGAGCGCCGAGCGCACCACGGTGATTACCGAGTCAGTCGTCGCCTGCCCGACCTGTTCGGTGTTGTACGTGAGGCGCGAGAGCAGCGTGCCCGAGGAATTGCGGTCGAAGTAGCCGATCGGCAGCCGCAGGATGTGCTGGAACACGTCGCGGCGCAGCCGGTTCACGATCTGCCGGCCGACACTGCCCATGAAGTAGGTCTGGGTGAAATCGCCGATGCCGCGCAGGAAAAACAGCCCCACCAGCGCCACCGGCAGCCACACGATGGTGCGCGGGTCCTGGTGCGTGAGAGTGCCGTCGCCGAATTTCTTCGCAAACAGCGCGAAGCTCGCCATGGTGGCGGAAAACAGCACACCGCCGAGAATCCCCATCACGAAGCGGCCGCGCCAGGGGCGTATGTATCCAAGCAGGCGGCGGTACGCGTGCCACGCGCTGCCGCTCGCCCGCAAGCCCCCCGCACCGACTAACACCGCTCTGGTGTCGTTCAAGGCTTGCCTGCCGGCGCTTCCTTGACCGTTGCGATGTTGACCTCGCTGAAGCCGAGGCGGCCGAGCACATCCATGGCCGTGATCACTGCCTGGTGGGTTGCATGCGCATCGGCGCGCAGCGTGACCTGCATGCTGCGATTGGTCCCCGCCTCCTTCAGGAGCGCGGCGCGCAGCGTCTCGGGGCTCGAGTTGATGAGTTCGTGCTGGTTCACGAGGTAGCTGCCGGCCTCACTGACACTCACTACCAGCGCCGCTTCCTCGGCGTTCTTCGCCCGCGGTACCGCGCTCGCTGTCGGCAGGTGCACGTGCAACCGCCCTTCATCAGTGAAGCGGCTGGAGAGGATGAAAAACACCACCAGCAGCAGCACCACGTCAATGAGGGAGACGACGTTGATCTCCGGCTCTTCGTGACTGCGGGGCTTTAAGTTCATGGCGGTGCCCTTCAAGAGCGCCTAGGCGGCGGCGGACGCGGCAGCAGAGGCGGCATTACGCTCGTTGCCACGGGCCGCTTCCAGCGCATCCGCCATGCGGATCGCCTGCTTCTCCATCTCCACGACAATCCCGTCGACCCGGCCGCGCAGGTAGCGGTAGAAGATGAGCGCGGGAATGGCCACGCACAAGCCGGCCACGGTGCAGATCAACGCCTCGGCGATACCGCCGGAAAGCGCCCGCGGGTCGCCCATGCCGCCCGCCTCGATGGCGTTGAAGGAGCGAATGATGCCGGTCACCGTACCGAGCAGGCCCAGCAGCGGCGAAACCCCGGCGATGGTGCCGAGCGTGTTGAGAAAGCGCTCGAGTTCGTGCACCACGTGCCGTCCGGTGTCCTCGAGCCGTTCCATGAGGATTTCACGCGGTCGGTGCCGGTTGGCAAGCCCGGTGGCGAGCAGGCGTCCGAGTGGCGAGTTCTGCTCCAGCGCCGCGATCACCTTGTCGTTGACCTGGTTTGCCTCGATGAGCTGCCAGACGCGCTGCGGGAGTTCCCGCGGCAGCACCCGCTTGTCCTGCAGCGTCCACAGACGCTCCAGGATGATGGCCGCCGCGGTGATCGAGCACAGAATGATCGGCCACATCAGCGGGCCGCCGGCCCGCACTATTTCCCACATCCGTAGCGACCCTTAAGGACCGGTAAATGAATGCGGCATCATACCGGAGGGGCGCGCCCGCGGAAGAGCAGCTGTCCTAAGGCGACGGCGGTCGCAGGGTTGCGACGCCGATCCGCCCGCTGCGTGAGTCATCTGCTAGAGTCCGGTGCTCGATGCCGCGCAGGCTGTTGAAAAAAATCATCCCGGCCCCCCACTTCCTGCGGGAGCGCTGGTTCCTGCGGCCATTTGGGGAACGCCTCCATAACCCACAGCTGTGGACGCTGCACCGCCGCGGCGTGACCCCGGCGTTCGGGCTGGGACTGGCGATCTGCTTTGTGCCACTGCCGGTGCACCTGCTGCTCGCCTGCACCAGCGCCGTCGTGTTTCGTCTCAACATCGCGGTGGTCTGCGCCACGACGTTTCTTCTCAACCCCTTCTCTGCGGTGCCGGTGTACTACGCCGCCTACCGGGTGGGGGCGGCGCTCATGCACGCGCCACGCCAGCATTTCAGGTTCGTCCCGACGTTGAGTTGGTTTCGTCACGGGCTCTTGCCTGTGTGGCGGCCCTTCGTCCTCGGGTGCCTGGTGTGCGCGGTGGTGACGGGGTTGCTGGGCTGGGGGGTGCTCGAGATCCTGTGGCGCCTGCAGGTGCGGCGCCGCTACCGGCGCCGTCACCCCGTGCAGCTTGCTTCGCCGCCCCCGCCGCGAACCTAGGACTATTGCCGACACCGCGGAACCAGCCCTACGGTCACGCCCCGCAGCCGGCCAAAGTCACGTCTTTGGCCGGCGGAAACGGAACTACTGTCCGCCGAAATCGCTTCCTGCGATTTCGGCCAATGGACTACACCCGCAGCGTGAGCGTGCCGCGCTCGATCTCGTATACCTTTTCCATGCGGTTCGCGAGCTTAAGGTCGTGGGTCACGATCACCAGGCTGGTACCGTGCTCGCGGTTCAGTTCGAGCATGAGTTCGAACACCCCCTGCGCGTTGGTGCCGTCGAGATTGCCGGTCGGCTCATCGGCAAGCACCAGGCGCGGTTCGGTCACCAGCGCGCGGGCGACCGCGGCACGCTGGCGCTCGCCACCGGAAAGCTGGTGGGGACGGTGCGTAAGGCGCTCGCCCAGGCCCACCCGCTCGAGCAGGCGCTGTGCGGCGGCCTTCGCCTGCACTGCCGGCGTGCGCCGCACCAGCAGCGGCATCGCCACATTCTCCAGTGCCGAGAACTCCGGCAGCAGGTGGTGAAACTGGTAGACAAAGCCCAGCGCGCGGTTGCGCAGCATGCCGCGTTCGCGTTCGCTTAGGGCGTGAATGTCCCGGCCCGCCACCAGCACCTCGCCGCTCGTCGGGCGGTCGAGCCCGCCGAGGATCTGCAGCAGTGTGGTCTTGCCGGACCCCGAAGCGCCGACGATCGCCACGCGCTCCCCGGCCGCCACCCGCAGCGTCGCGCCCGTGAGTACCGACAGCTCCACCGGCCCCTGGCGGAAGCTCTTGCAGACCGCGCGTGCCTCGAGAACCGCATCACTCATGACGCAGCGCCTCGGCGGGCGTGGTGCGCGAGGCCCGCCACGCCGGATAGAGGGTTGCCAGCACGCACAGGATGAAGGCTACGCCGCACACCCGGAGCACATCGACCCCCTCCACGTAGGCCGGCAGGTCACTCATGTAATAGACACGCGCATCAAGAAACTGCGTACCCAGCAGGTGCTCGAGGCCCGCCACCAGCCCCTGCAGGTTGTCCGCAAGCACCGTACCGAGAGCCGCGCCCAGCAGCGTGCCGGCAAGCCCGATCAGCACCCCCTGCACGGCAAACGTCAGCAGCACATTGACAGGTCCGGCGCCCAGGGTGCGCACGATGGCGATGTCGGTCTGCTTCTCTTTCACGATCATCACCAGCGTGGCGACAATGTTGAAAGCGGCGACCGCGACCAGCATCAGCAGAATCACGAACATCATGGATTTGGTGATCTCGATGGAACGGAAAAAGTTGGCGTGGTCCTGGGTCCAGTCGCTGACGTAATACCCAGGACCCCCGAGGGCGAGCGCGATGCGGCGCACGGTTGTGGGCGCGCGCAGCGGATCATCAAGCGCCAGGCGCAGGCCGGTCACGCCCTCCCCCATGCGCAGCAGGCGCGCGGCATCCGCGAGGTGCACCAGCGCGAGCCCACGATCGAACTCGTACATACCCGATTGAAACAGGCCCGCCACATGGAAGCGCCGCATGCGTGGCACGACGCCGGTCGGGGTGGCCGTGCCCGCCGGAGCGATGAGCACGACGGAGTCGCCCACCCGTGCGTTGATCTCGTGGGCCAGCGCCGAACCCAGAATAATCGCGTAGGCGCCCTCCTTGAGGTCGCTCAGGGATCCGGCGATCACATGCTGCGCAAGACCCGTGGCGTGGCTCTCCTCCTCCGGGAGCACACCGCGCACCTCGGCGCCCGCCATGCGCTGACCGTTGGCGAGCATCGCCTGGCTCTCGATGTACGGCACCACCGCCTGCACGCCCGGCTGCTGTTGCACCCGCTGCTGCAGCGACTGCCAGTCGGTGAGCGTGCCGCTAAGACCCATGAGCGTCGCGTGCGAGGTGACCGCGAGGATCCGGCTGCGCAGTTCGCGTTCGAAGCCGTTCATGACCGACAGCACCACGATCAGGGTGGCGACACCGAGCATGAGGCCGCACACCGACATCAGGGCAACGAAGGACACAAAGCCACGCCGGTGCGTGGAGCGCAGATACCGGGTGCCGATCAGCCACTCATAGGAACTCATGAGCTACTCGTACCGCAGCGCTTCGGCGGGTGCGGTGCGCGCGGCCCGGATCGCCGGATATACGGTGGCGAGCGCCGTCAGCGTGAGGGCGGCAAGCGCAATCCCCACAACGTTCGAGGCGTGTACCTCGGAAGGGATGGCGGTGATGTAGTAGACGTCCGCGTCCATGATCTGGAAGCGCAAGGCATGCTCGAGCGCCGGCACAATGGTGTCTACGTGCAAGGCGAGCATGAGCCCCAGCGCCACACCGAGCGCGACCCCGAGCCAGCCGATAACCAGTCCCTGGGTGATGAAGATCCCCATCACGCGGCGCGGCGAGGCGCCGAGGGTGCGCACGATGGCAATGTCGGTGCGCTTGTCCGTGACCACCATCACCAGCATGGCGATGATGTTGAAGGCCGCGACCGCAACGATCAGCAGCAGGATCAGCGACATCATCGTCTTCTCGATGCGAATGGCGCGGAAGTAATTGGCGTTGTCCTGCGTCCAGTCGCTCACCTCGAAGCGGCTGGGCAGCAGTTGCCGCAGGCGCGCGGCCACCGCCGGGGCTGTGAGCACATCCTGCACGCGTACGCGCAGGCCCTCGCTGGCGGCGGCCTGCGGCGCCAGCGCGCGCACATCCGCAAGCGGCGCGAACACCAGCGTGGCGTCGTGATCCTGCAGACCTACCTCAAACACGCCCGCCACCGTGAATTCGCGCAGCTTCGGCACCGGGGTGCCATCGGCGTTGACCGTCGGCACGAGCAGCGTCAGGGGATCCCCCGGCGAAAGCCCAAGCCGCTCGGCGATCACCTCACCGACGATCACCCGCGCGGAGCCGGGGGCAAGATCCGCAAGCTGCCCCTGGGTGATAGCGTGCGCGAGTTCGGCAGTGCCGGGGCGGTCCTGCGCATCGATGCCCCGCAATATCACCGGCAACATTTGCGGCTGACGCACCGCAAGTGCCTGCAGTTCCGCGTACGGGGTCACGTCGGTGACGCCCACGGCGCCGCGCGCCAGTCGCGCGGCCTCCTGCCAGTCGGCCGACGACAGCGGCGCGATGCTCGTGCTGGCAGTGTCCGCCGCGGCGTTTACCCGCACCTGGGCGCTGAGCGAAAGCAGCCGGTCACGCAGCTCGCCCTCGAAGCCATTCATCACCGACAGGATGACGATCAGGGCGGCGACGCCCACGCACACCCCGACGAGCGAGGCCCAGGTGATGAACGAGACGAAGAACTTCTGGGAGCGCGCGCGCACGTAGCGCAGGCCCACGTAGACCGACAACGGATGAAACATCGTCGCGATTTAACCACAATTGAGGCCTTTTCCGACGTACGTCACAAATCAGCACGGTGTCGTCTGGTGGCGTCTCTTTGACAGATTCTCCCGGTGTTATAGTCACCTGCAGTCTTAAGGAGAGTGGCATGCACGCCCGAATCATCGCAGCGCTGCTGTGCGGCTGCGCCGCCGCCAGCACCGCAGTCGCCGACACCGTAGTGGTCAACGACCAGGTGCAGATACGCGAGTCGCAGACACCTACCCCGCATCGCGGTAGCACCATGAGTGACGTCGAGAAGCAATTCGGCGCCCCGGCCACCCGCCACCCGACGGTCGGCGAACCCCCGATCACCCGCTGGGACTACAACGGCTTTGCCGTGTTCTTCGAGCACGACCGGGTGATCCACGCGGTGGTAACCGGCGGCTGACCTGCCTGCGCGGGCGAGCCGCCCGCGCGCCGCGCACCCGGCGAACCCCTCCCATCCGCAGCTACGGTAAGCCCGCCAGTTGGCGGGATTGGGCTGGGGTGGCTCCTTCCAACGCGCTCGCAAAGCTCGAGTCTTGTGGTAGTCTCGCGTTTAACCGAATAGATTCATTGGGGATAATGAGTGGCGGCTGACGAGCCTCTGCGGGCCCAGATAGCGGCCCTGATGCATGCGGGAAGCGTCCGCAGGAGGACGGCGGCGGCGCTGCTGGAAGCGGAATTCCGGCGACGCGAGGAAGTGCTGCGGCAGACCTTTCGCCGCTACGTGTCCCCACGCGTAGCCGACAAGATCCTCGAAGACCCGCAGCTGCGCGATACGCTCCTGTCCACCGCCGATGTGCGCGCCCATGCCGTGGTGCTGTTCGCCGACCTGCGCGGCTTCACCAGCATCTCTGAGAAACTCGACCCGGACCAGGTGGTGCCGCTCCTCAACGAGTTCTTTTCGCTCCTGACCGAGATCACCTTCCGCCACGAGGGCACGGTGTTTCACATGGCGGGCGACTGCCTGATGCTCGGCTTCGGCGTGCCGCTCGAGCAGCCGGACAGCCCGCAGCGCGCGGTGCGCGCCGCCCAGGAAATGCTCGCCGGCTTCGCCGCGCTCGCCCAATCCTGGAAGGGGCGCTACCAGATCGACGCGGGCCTGGGGATCGGCATCAGTGAGGGGGATGTCATCGCCGGCAACATCGGCTCGTCCTCGTACATGAACTACACCATCATCGGCGATGCGGTGAACATCGCCGCGCGCCTGTGCCAGCGGGCGCGCGCCGGAGAGATGCTGCTCTCCAGCACGGTTAAAGACTCCCTGGACGCGCACGGCATGGACATCGGGGCAACCCCGCTGCCGTCCTTGCAACTGCGCGGACGCTCGCACCCGATCGACATCTTCTGCGTGCCGCTGCAGACGCGTGTGCAGCTGAGCGCAGGTCCCATAGCCGCCTGAGGCTCGCCGGGACGCCGCGCCGCCTGCGGCCCGCGGCAGGTGCGAATGTCACTCGCGGCTGCCGGAGGCTTGGGTAAGCTGCCCTCCTTTCCACGCCAGCCAACCACATGGTCTCATTGCTCAATCCGCCGTTGCCGGGTGGGAGTCACCCGCGTCTGCGCTGGCATCAGCTCTACGGCAGCGCCGCGGCGCTGGCGCTGGCCGAAGCCATGCGCGCCGACAAGCGGCTCTACATCCTCATCGCCGACGCGGCGCGCGAGCTTGAGCGGCTCACCGCGGAACTGCGGTTCTTCGCCGGGGATTCACTGCCGTTGCTGCGCCTTCCGGACTGGGAGGTACTGCCGTACGACCTGTTCTCCCCCCACCCGGACATCACCTCCGAGCGCCTGAAGACCCTCTTTGAGCTGCCGCAGCTCTCCGACGGTTGCCTGATCGTGACAGCCGATACGCTCATGCAGCGCCTGCCACCCCGTAACTACGTGCAGGGACGGGCTTTTGAGCTCAGAAAGGGACAGGCGCTGCTCATCGAGCCCTTCCGCCAGCGGCTGATCGAGGCCGGCTACGCGAGCGTCAGCCAGGTGGTGAGTCCGGGCGAATTTGCCGTGCGCGGCTCGCTCCTGGACGTGTTCCCCATGGGTGCCTCCGCACCGCTGCGCATCGATCTGTTCGACGATGAGATCGAGGCCATCCGCCGCTTCGATCCGGAGACCCAGCGCTCGCTCGATGGGCTTGAAAAAGTGTGCCTGCTGCCGGCACGCGAAGTGCCGCTGGATGCACAAGCCGTAAAAGATTTCCGCCGCCGCTACCGCACGCGTTTCGAGGGCGATCCAACCAAGGCGGCGCTCTACCGCGGCGTAAGTGAGGGGCTGGCGCCGGCGGGCGTGGAGTTCTATCAGCCACTGTTCTTCGATTCCACCGCGACGCTGTTTGATTATCTGCCGGCCGATGCGGTGGTAGTGCACGACGCGGCGCTCGCCGGTACCGTCCTCAGGGCATGGCAGGACATCGGCGCCCGCTACGAGGATCGTCGCCACGACATCGAGCGCCCGGTGCTGCGGCCGGGAGAATTGTTCCTCGAACCCGCGCAGCTCGACGCTGCGCTGGGGGGCTTCGCGAGCATCACTCTCGATGCCTTCAAGGCCGACACGGACCTCAAGGGCGAATCGCCTGAAGTTCACAACTTCCCGAGCAGCGCGCCGCGCGAACTGCGTCTCGACGTGCGTGCCGAGGAGCCACTCGCCCCGCTCGATGAGTTTCTCAGGTCGTTCGATGGTCGCGTGCTGCTGGCCGCGGACTCAGGCGGGCGGCGTGAAGTGCTGCACGAGATGCTGCGTGCCCATCGCCACGAGGTGGCGATGGTGGGCAGCTGGGATGCTTTTGCCCGCGGTACGGCGCGGCTGGCGCTCACCGTGGCGCCGGACCTCGAAGGACTCACCCTCATCACCCCGCCGATCGCGGTCATCTCCGAGGCGCAGTTGTTCGGCGCGCGGGCGCGTCAGGAACGGCGGCGCAAACGTGCCGTCGACCCGGAAGCGATCCTGCGGGATCTGCAGGATCTCAACCCCGGCGCGCCGGTCGTGCACGAGGAGTACGGCGTCGGCCGCTATGCGGGTCTGCTGCCGATGGAAATCGGCGGTCAGCCGGGTGAGTTCCTGGTGCTCGAGTACCAGGACGGTGATCGCATTTACGTGCCGGTCAACGCGCTGCACCTCGTAAGCCGTTACACGGGCGCGGCACCCGAGCACGCTCCGCTGCACAAACTCGGCACGGATCAGTGGGCCCGCGCCCGCAAGCGCGCCGCGGACCAGATCCGCGACGTGGCGGCGGAACTGCTCGACCTGTATGCGCGGCGCAAGGCGCAGCAGGGGCTCGCCCTGCCGGTGAGCGAGCCCGATTACCAGTCCTTTGCCAACGCCTTCCCCTTCGAGGAGACCGAAGACCAGGCGCAGACCATCCGCCAGGTGCTTGACGATCTTAAGAGCGAGCGCCCGATGGATCGCATCGTCTGTGGTGATGTCGGCTTCGGCAAGACCGAGGTTGCAATGCGCGCGGCATTTGTCGCCGCGCAGGCGGGCAGGCAGGTGGCGGTGCTCGCACCGACGACGCTGCTCGTGCAGCAGCATCTCACCAACTTTCGCGACCGCTTCGCCGACTGGCCGGTGCGCATCGAGGCGCTGTCGCGCTTCGGCAGCTCGAAAGAAACCCAGGCCACGCTCGAGGGCCTCGAGCAGGGCAAGGTGGACATCGTCATCGCCACCCACCGCCTGCTGCACGCACACGCGCGCTTCAAGGACTTAGGTCTCCTCATAGTCGATGAGGAGCATCGCTTCGGCGTGCGCGACAAGCAGCGCCTGCAGGCGCTGCGTGCCAACGTGCATGTGCTCACCCTCACCGCCACCCCCATTCCGCGCACCCTCAACATGGCACTCGGCGGCCTGCGCGATCTGTCGCTGATCACGACCGCCCCGGAGGGGCGGCTGGCGATCAAGACCTTCCTCATCGAATGGCATGCGCCGACGCTGCGCGAGGCGGCACTGCGCGAGCTGCGCCGCGGCGGTCAGATCTATTTCGTGCACAACGAGGTGCGCACCATTGAGAAGATCGCCGCGGACCTGCAGGCGCTGGTGCCCGAAGCGAGCGTGCGGATCGGGCATGGGCAGATGCGCGAGCGTGATCTCGAGCAGCTGATGGTGGATTTCTATCACCGCCGCTTCAACGTGCTGGTCTGCACGACCATCATCGAGAGCGGCATCGATGTGCCAACCGCCAACACCATCATGATCAACCACGCCGACCACATGGGCCTGGCGCAGCTGCACCAGCTGCGCGGCCGCGTCGGCCGTTCGCACCACCGCGCCTATGCCTACCTCATCGCGCCACCGCGCCAGGCGCTCGCCCGCGATGCCGCCAAGCGGCTCGAGGCCATCGAGTCCATGGAGGAACTGGGCGCGGGCTTCGTGCTCGCGACTCACGATCTGGAGATCCGCGGCGCCGGGGAACTGCTGGGTGAGCAGCAAAGCGGCCAGATGACCGAGATCGGGCTGTCTTTGTATCTCGACATGCTCGAGCATGCGGTCAGTGCGCTGAAGTCCGGCCGCGAACCGCTGCTCGATCAGCCGCTCGCCGCGGCAACCGAGGTGGAGCTGCGCCTGCCGGCGTTTCTGCCGGAAGCCTACATCGCCGATGTGCACGTGCGGCTGTCTCTTTATAAGCGCATCGCGGCCGCCGGCACCGCGGTGGATCTGGATGAGCTGCTGGCGGAGATCCACGACCGCTTTGGCCCGCTGCCGCCGCCGGCTCAGAACCTGCTGCACATCGCGAAGCTCAAACTCGCAGCCCGCGCCCTAGGGGTGCGGCGCCTGGATCTCGGACCTCAGGGTGGCTCAGTGGTGTTCGAGGAGCGCTCGGGCGTAGATCCCGCGACCGTGATACGCATGATCCAGCGCGGCGCGCGCGAGTACCGTCTCGAAGGGCCGCTGAAGTTGCGCATCTCGCGGCAGCTACCGGCAGAAAGCGCGCGTTTCGAGTTTGCCGCGGAGCTGCTCGAGCGTCTGGGCGAACGCCCGCCACTGACAGCGCGCCTCCGTTAGAATGTTCGGCATGGACGCCCGGATTGCGCCGTTGCGCGCGCTCAGCTTTGCCCTCATCGCCTGCCTGCTGGCAACCATGACGCCGCCCACGGCGGCGCAGGAACCGGCAGCGGGCACCGCCGCGGGTGCCGGGCCGGTGTACAACGTCGAGATCATCGTGTTTCGTGCCGCCGGCGCGCTCGGGGGCGCCGAGAACTGGGGCGCCGAAGCCGGCGCCCGCAACATCGCCGGCGATGAGTCCGCGAGCGGCACGACGCAGGTGGGCGGCTACATCGCGGCGCTGCCGCCCGCCGTGTGGCAGTTGAACGATCTGGAAAACCGCCTGCGCAGCAGCGGCACTTACGTGCCGATGGCGCACGCCGCCTGGTCGCAGACGGCGAGCTCCTGGGGTACGCGCGCCGGGTTCAGCATGCAGCGTCTTGGCATCAGCGTGCCCGGTCTCGCCGGCACGGTATTTCTCGAGCGGAGCCAGTTCCTGCACTTAGGTGTGTCTGTCACCTACTCCATGCCCAACCCGCCGCCGGGGCTGGGAGCCGCCCCCGGCACGCCGTTCACCATCAACGAAAGCCGGCGCGTGAAGTTCTACGAACGTAACTACTTCGATCACCCGGCGTTTGGGGTCATCGCACTCGTGACACCGGTCCAGGGCGCGCGGGCACCGGGGCGTTGACCCGGCACCGCGGCAGCCGGCCAAAGCCACGCCTTTGGCCGGCGGAAACGGAGCTGCTGTCCGCCGAAATTGCTTCCTGCGATTTCGGCCAATGGACTAAGGGCCGTCCACCAACTCCACGGCGCTGAATTCCCAGGTCTGGCCGCCGCGCTCGTCCCGGGCGCAACGAACCCGCGCGCGCGAGGCAGCGATGAACCAGGTCTCCTGCGAGCGCGGCTGGCTACGGCCGAATGCCGCCGGGTCCAACACCGCTGCGCACGCGGCATGTTGCGGATCACGCACCGACTCGTAGCGAATCACCGCCAGCTGCGCCGCGCGCGCCGCGCCAGCCAGCGCCTGGGTTGCCGCGTAGCTGCTGCGCGCAGTCCAGCTTGCCCGCTCACGCGCCAGCGGTGGCAGCTGCAGGTCCAGCGCCTTCGCGGTGCGCACCGCGGCGCGAAACGCGGTGTGCGGTACGGGCTTCAGATCCGGAGTATCCGGGGAATCCAGTAGAAACCGCACCCGCCAATAGCTCTTCTCGGCGAGTGCGGTGCGCAGGACTTCCGCCCCGTACCACACGCCGGCGTCGAACGCCGCGCGAAAACGCGAACCCTGGTGCGGCCGGTAGCGAAACGGCGTGGCGAGCAGATAGTGGAGCTTCGCTACGGCGGGCGGCAGCAGCGGCTTGCTGTCCTCCAGGATCGCCTCGAGAACCGTCTGCTCCTCGAGCGAATCGGCGAGCCGCATGGTCGAGGCGGTGTGCTGCGCCTCCACCACACGCCACAGCTGCCGCGCGTAGGAGCGCGCCTCAGATGCGAGCGCGCGCGGCGTCCAGGTAGTCAACCGTGCGCACCAACCCTGCCGGGTCGTGGATGAGAGCCAGCGGCACGCCACCGAGTGCGCTGTTGTCACTGCGCAGCCAGGCCCGCGCCGCCGTGTCATCCGAGCCGACGATGGCATCAAGCGAGCGGAACAACCGCACGAACAGGGCCGCGAGCTGCCAGGGCTTGGAACCGGCCTCCAGAGCCTTACGGCCGTTGGCGAGACGCGAGAGCGTGGCGGCGCTGACGCCGATGACGTCGGCGAGGTCTGCCTGCGCCACCGCGAGATAGCGCGCCGCACGCACCGTCGCACGCGACAGCGTCACGCCCGGATCGGGCGCAGTGCGGGACTTGCGGGAGGCTTGCTGGCTCATTTGCAAGGGAAAGTATATCTTAAATTATTTCCTCTGCAATATAGCCAGCCCGGCCGCGGCCCGCCGTGGGTTTCGTGGTGCTCGATGGCCAGGTGGCTGCCTGAACCCAACGCGCCGCCTGTCAGTCGCTCGAGGCAATCGCGCCGTCAGTGAAAGTCGTTAGCCTCGGCGTTGGCGATGCCGTCCTTGCCATTCTTCTTGGCGCGCTTCAGCGCCGCACCGCAGGCCTTCAGGAGTGCTTCGAGCGGCAAGCCGCGCGGCGGCACCAGGCTCGCAACCCCGGCGCTGAGGGTGACGTAACGCCCGGCACCCGCCGTGGGATGGTGGATGAGGAGGTCGCGCACGCGCTGCTTGACCACCCCTGCGTACTGGGTGGCTTTCTCGGCCTCATCCCCCTGGGTAAGTACCGCGAAGGTGCCGCCCTCCCAGCGGCCCACCAGATCCCCGCCGCGCCGGTAGGCGGCACCCACCACGCGTGACACGCGGCGGATGCACGCATCCCCCGCCGAGCGATCGAACTTCTCGTTGTAGGCGCCAAGATCATCAATGTCGAACAGCGCGAGGCCGATCTCGTGTGAGTCGCGCTGCGCCAGCGACCAGTCCCGCTGCAGCAGCTCCTCGAAGTAGGCCCGCGAGTGCAGCCCGGTGAGCCGGTCCTCACGCAGCCACGAGGGCAGTCCCGCGGAGGTGCGTTCGACGGCCTTGAGCCGCCCGCCCGCGTCGCGGTGGTAGCCGATGAAGTGCGTGAGCTTGCCGGCCGCATCGCGCACCGGCTGGATGAGGGTTTCGTTCCAGAAGAGCGCGCCGTCAGGCCGGTAGTTGCGTATCAGCACACGCGCCGGCTCGCCCTTCTCTACCGCCTCGCGCAGGCGTGCGCGGGCGTCCTGGTCACGGTCGGTACCCTGCAGGACGCGCAGATTCGAACCCAGCAGCGCGCTGACCGGATAGCCGCACATCTGCGCAAACGCGCCGTTCACGAACACCGCCGGGCAATCGGCCGCGGTGGCATCGCAGATCACGATGCCCTCGGGCGCGCTCTCCACCAGGCGCTGCCAGGCCTCGACCGCCCAGTTATTCACGTGTTGGTTCCCGCATCCAGTGTCAGCGGCGGTGCCGCGGCGCTCTGCGCCAGCAGCTCCCGCGCACGTAACCATTCGGCGCTCATCGCAAGCTCGGCGCGTCCGGGGCTCGCACGCCCGTGCAGGCGCACGAGGCGCATGCTGGAGGCCGGCTGTGGCTCCACGTCCAGGTGCTCCAGCAGTTCGATGACGCTCGCGCGATTATTGCAGACCGGTAGCATGTCGCAGCCCGCCGCCAGTGCCTGCCGACCCCGGGTGACTACGTCCCCATAGGCCGCGGCAGCTCCTCCCATGGACAGATCATCCGCGAACACTACCCCCTGGAACATGAGGTCTCCGCGCAGCACGTCTCGAATCCAGCGCCCGGAGAGGCTTGCGGGGGCCGGATCGACCGCTAGAAACAACACGTGGGCCGCCATAATGGCCGGCAGCCCGTTGGCCACCAGGCGGCGGTACGGGGCCAGGTCCGGGGCCAGGTCCGCCAGGGAGCGACGGTCGATCGGCAGGGTCAGGTGCGAGTCCGCCACCACCGCCCCGTGACCCGGGAAGTGCTTGGCGGTCGCCGCCATGCCGGCATCGCGCATGCCGTGCATCCAGGCCACGGCGAGCTGCCCCACCGCATCGGGCGAGGCGTGAAACGCCCGGTCGCCGACCACTTCGCTCAGGCCGTAATCCAGGTCGACGCAGGGCGCGAATGAGATGTCCACGCCGTGGGCGCGCAGCTCCGCGGCCATCAGCCAGCCGAGTGAGCGCGCGAGGTTAAGTCCCGCGCGGGCGTCGAGATCGAACTCATGACCTATGCGGCGTGCGGGCGGCAAGCGCGAGAACCCCGGGCGGAAGCGCTGCACACGCCCCCCTTCCTGGTCCACGGCCACGATGAGCGGGGGTGTGCGGGCGGCGTGAATGGCGCTCACGAGCGCGGTAAGTTCATCGGGGCCGGCGAAGTTGCGCGTGAAGAGGATCACGCCGCCAACCAGCGGATGCCGCAGCAGCTCGTACTCCTCGGCGCTCACGCTGGTCCCCGCGAGGTCGATCATCAGCGGACCGAGACTCATGCGCGCGCTGCCGTGCGTGCAGCGCCCGACAGCAGCGCCAGGGACTCCACGTGCGCCGTGTGCGGAAACATGTCGACCACGCCGGCCGCGTCCAGAGTAAAGCCGTGCTCGTGCACCAACACCCCCAGGTCCCGGGCGAGACTCCCCGGATGGCAGGAAATATACAACACCCGCCGCGGAGCGAGCGCCGCCACCGTCGCCAACACTTCGCGCGCCCCGGTGCGCGGCGGGTCGAGCAGCACGTGGCTGTATGACTGGCGCAGCCACGGGCAACTGTCGGTGGCGGGCGGCACGGCAAGGTTGCCGGTGTGAAACTCGGCGTTGGCGATGCCGTTACGCCGCGCGTTGCCGCGGGCGCGCTCGATCAGCGCGCCCTCGCCTTCCACACCTGTTACGTGCGCCGCATGGCGGGCGAGCGCGAGCGAGAAGTTGCCGAGACCACAGAAAAGATCGAGCACCCGGGAAGACCCCTCTGGCTCGAGCAGCTCGAGCGCGCGGGCAACGAGCGCCTCGTTGATGGCACCGTTGACCTGCACGAAATCAGTGGGCTCGAATTGCAGCTCCACGTCAAAGCGTGGCAGCCGGTAGTGCAACGGCTCCCCGGCAGGCCCGAGCGGGCGCACCGAATCCAGGCCCCCGGGTTGCAGGTACAGCCGTACGCCGTGCGTGGCGGCAAATGCGGCCAGGCGCTCAAGATCTGCATCCGGCGGTGTCTTCAGGACGCGCAGCACGAGCGCGGTGGCGTTGTCGGCGACCGCAACCTCGATCTGCGGCACGTGCTCGCGGATGGTGAGGCCGGTCAACATCTGCGCCAGCGGCGCGATCAGGTCCCCGGCTGGTTTCTGCAGCACCTCGCAGTTGGCGAGCTGTGCCACGTAGGGCGCCGCGCGCTCGCGAAAACCCACTACCACCTGACCCTTCTTGCGCACGAACTTCGCGCCCAGGCGCGCGCGGCGCCGGTAGCCCCAGGCGGGACCGGCCAGCGGCGCGAGCCACCTGCCGGGCGTGACTTTTGCGACCCGCTCGAGGTTGTCCTTAAGTTCCTGCTGCTTCGCCGCGAGCTGCGCCGCGGGTGACAGATGCTGCAGCAGGCAGCCGCCGCACAGCCCGTAGTGCACGCACCGTGGGGTGACTCGCAGGGGCGAGGGCTCCAGCACTTCGAGCAGCTCGCCGTCATCGTGCTGTCGGTGCCGGCGGGTACGCCGCATGCGGATACGCTCCCCGGGCAGGGCGCCGGCGACGAACACGGTCTTGCCCGCGTGCACCACCCCCTCGCCCTCATGGGTGAGACCGTCCACCGTGACTGATTCAGCTGCGGCGACGGCCGCCGCGCCGCCGGCACCGGATGCGGCAACGCTCACGCGGCGGTCTTCCAGGCGGCGAGGAACTGCGCGTAGTGCGGCTCCTTGCCCGAGCGCAGCAACTGCTTCACGAGTTCGATTTCCTCTGCATGCTGCGGCGGCGAGAGCCGTCCACGCAGCTGCTCGAAGCGCAGGTAAACGAGCCAGGTGTTGAGCACATCGGTCTCGCAGTAGCGGCGGATTCCCTGCAGATCTCCCGCCTGGAACGCATCCCAGACCTGGCTGCCGTCGAAACCGAGCTTGCCCGGCAGGCCCAGGAGACACGCCATGTTCGCGAGCGACACGCGGCCGCGGCTCTGGAAGCCCGAGAGCACGTCCATGAGATCCGTGTGCCGCGCGTGGTAGCGATTGAGGTAGTTGTTGTAGCGGAACGCCGTGTCCTCATCGCCGGTCTCCCAGAAGCGCGGCGCGTGCGCCCCGGCGCGCAGCGCGCGGTAGGTCAGCACCGGCAGGTCGAACCCCGAGCCGTTCCACGACACCAGATCGGGCGAGAACTTCTCAATGCCATCGAAGAAGCGCTGCACCAGCTCCTCTTCCGGGGTGGCCAGCTCCCCCAGGCTCCATAGCTTCAATCCCTCGCGGCTGCGCAGCGCACAGGACACCGCGACCACGCGGTGCTGCTCCAGCGGCAGAAAGTCGCCGCCGGTATCCTGGCGGCGCAGTGCAAACATGGCCTTGGCGACCTGCTCGTCCACCAGACCCTCAAGTCCATACAGGCGCCGCCCCAGATCCACATCCGGGACCGTCTCGATATCGAATACGAGCGTGTTCACGCGGCCTTCATGAGCACTGCCACGGCCACCACGAGCCCCGCCTCGTCGGTGAGGGTGACATGGCCCTCGCCCACACCCAGGGCGGCACGCACGCGTTCGCCGCGCTCGGAATACACCACTTCGGGCTTGCCCCAGGCGTTTTGCACCACGCCAACATCGCGGATCCACACCCCGTGCGAGAACCCGGTGCCCATGGCCTTGACGATCGCCTCCTTGGCGGCGAAGCGCATGGCGACGAAACGCTCGGGGCGCGCGGTCCTCTTCAGCTGCTCCTGTTCGGCCGGCATCAGCAGATGCTCGATGAAGCGTTCACCGAAACGCGCGAGGGTTTCGGCGATGCGCCGCGTCTCCAGGACATCCACGCCGATGCCGAAAATCATGCGCGTGCCGCGCGCAGCAGCGCCTTCATCTCGCGCACCGCGGCCGGCAGCCCCACAAAAACCGCGTGGGCAATGAGTGCGTGGCCGATGTTGAGCTCGACGATCTCTTTAAGTGCCGCCACCGGCTGCACGTTGTGGTAGTTCAGTCCGTGGCCCGCGTGCACCTTCAGCCCGAGGTTCGCGGCCAGGCGGGCGCCACTGCGCAACCGCTCGAGCTCGGTCACCTGCTGCGCGCCGAGCGCCTGCGCCCAGGCGCCCGCGTGCAGCTCGACCACCGGCGCGCCGCAGCGCGCGGCGGCCTCGATCTGCTGCGGATCCGGATCAATGAACAGCGCCACGCGGATGCCGTGGGACTTCAGCCGCGTCACCGCGTCCTGCACGCGGGCGGCCTGGCCGGCGACCTCCAGCCCGCCCTCGGTAGTGATCTCCTGGCGCCGCTCAGGCACGAAGCAGCAGTCCGCGGGCCGCAGCTCCGCGGCGAAGGCCAGCATCTCCTCGGTCAGCGCCAGCTCCAGATTCATGCGCGTCTGCAACAGGGTGCGCAGTGAGCGCACGGCGTGATCCTGGATATGACGGCGGTCTTCGCGCAGGTGCAGCGTGATGCTGTCAGCGCCGGCGGTCTCCGCGGCGAGCGCCGCGTGCACCGGATCCGGGAAGCGTCCGCGGCGCGCCTGGCGCAGCGTCGCCACGTGGTCGATGTTCACCCCGAGGGCGATATCCGCCTGGCTCATCGCGCCGCCTTACGCAGCACCGCTTTTGCCACCGCCCGGGAGCTCAGTGGCCGGCCCTCCAGGCACTCCCCGAGTGCCGCCCGCAGCACATGCCGTGCGTCCTCGAGCTCGCGCGTGCCACTCAGGGTCTCGTTCGCAAGGCTCACGAGCGAGCCCCCTGCGAGTACACCGGCACTGTCACTCGCGGCCGGCACGAAGCCGAGTGCGGGACGAAACAGATACCAGGCGTCCGCCTGCAGGGCAGCGCCCGAGTGCGCCTCGGTGGCGAGATTCAGCCCGTACCCGAGTATCGCGAGCAGGCGCTTCTCGAACACCCGCAAGGCAGGCTCGAGCGCAGCTCCCGTGCGCAGACTCTCGAGCGTCGCATGGTAATGGTCGAACAGCTCCGGCAGCGGATCATGGCGCGTCGTCAGCCGGATCAGCAGTTCGTTGAGGTAAAAGCAAGCCAGCAGGCACTCGCGCGGCAGCGCCGGGGAGTGGTGCGCGCGCTCCGCGGCTGTCAGCTGCGGCGCCTCGCCGCGGCCGCTCCACGAGAGAAGCAGCAGCTGGAAGGGCTGCAGGACGGGCGCAAGTTTTGCGGTCGGTCCGCGCACGCTGCGCGCAAACAGCGTCAGCCGTCCGTGCTCGCGGCTGAATATCTCGAGAATGCGGCTGCTGTCGCGCCAGGGGCGATGGTGCAGGAGGTAGCCTGCGGTGAGCTGCACGCGGTGCGGGCTGCGCGTCATTCGAGTCCGAGTTCCTTCAGCGCCCGGGCATTGTCCGCCCAGTTCTCCCGCACCTTGACCCACAGGTTCAGGTGCAGGCGCTTGCCGAGAATGCCGTTCAGTGCCAGTCGCGCCGAGCGGCCGACGCGCTTCAACCGCGCCCCGCCCGCGCCGATCACGATCGGCTTCTGGCCGTCGCGATCCACCCAAATCGATGCGTCAACCGCCAGCTGACCGTCTTCTTCGGCGAGGCGCTCCACCTCCACCGCGATGCCGTACGGCACCTCCTGATTCAACTCCAGGGTCAGCTTCTCGCGGATCATCTCCGCGATGCGGAACTTGAGGTCGCGGTCGGTGAGCTCGCCGTCGGGGAACAGGGCGGCAGATTCGGGCAGCTGCGCGGCGATGGTGCGCCGCAGGTCTTCGATGTTTTCTTCCTTGAGCGCCGATACCGGCACGATGGCCTGAAACGCGTGGCGCGCCGCAAGCTCCGCGAGATAGGGCAGCAGCCGCTCGCGCGGCTTCATACGATCGATCTTGTTCGCCACCGCCAGCGACGCACGCCCGCCGCGCACGATCCGCTCCAGCACCAGCTCATCCTCCGCCGTCCACTGCCCCGCTTCCACCACCAGCACCACCAGGTCCGCGTCGTCGAGCGCCGCGGCGGCGGTGCGATTCATGGCCTTGTTGAGGCCTCGGCGCGCGGCGCGGTGCAGGCCCGGGGTGTCCACGAACGCAATCTGCGCATGCGGTTGGGTGAGCACACCCACAATCCGGTGGCGGGTGGTCTGCGGCCGCGGCGTCACAATCGAGAGTTTCTGGCCGACGAGCGCGTTCAGGAGCGTGGACTTGCCCACGTTCGGCCGGCCGACCAGGGCGGCGAATCCGCAGCGAAAGGGTGGCGCGGCAGTGGTGCTCAAGCGGGTGTGTCCTGTACGGGCCTGGTTTCAATCTGCGTGAGCATACGCTCGGCGGCCTGTTGCTCGGCGCGCCGGCGGCTCAGGCCACGTCCGCGCGCGCGCAACCCCAGTGCCGGAACCTCGCAGCTCACCTCGAAGGTTTGTGCATGATCCTCTCCCCCGACGTTGAGCACGGCGTAATGCGGCAAGGCGAGGCTACGCGACTGCAGGTATTCCTGCAGGCGGGTCTTGGCGTCCTTGAGCGCCTCCGGCTCCGGCAGTGCGGCGATGCGCGTCGCGAACAACTGCACGATGACGGCCGCGGCCGCTTCGAGCCCGCCGTCGAGGTAGATTGCGCCAAACACCGCCTCCAGCGCGTCGGCGAGGATGGACTCACGGCGGAAACCGCCGCTCTTGAGCTCACCGGACCCCAGCTGCAGGGTGTCGCCAAGGCCTAGGCCTGCGGCGACCTGGGCGAGCGGTTCGCTGCTGACCACCCGCGAGCGCAGACGGCTTAAGTCCCCTTCCGCGGCGCGTGGGAACAGCCCATACAGGTGCTGCGCAACCACCAGGTTAAGAACGGCGTCGCCGAGGAACTCCAGGCGCTCGTTGTTGGGCCCCGTGGCACTGCGGTGCGTCAGGGCGGCGCGAAACAGCGCCAGGTCGCGAGCCTCGTAGCCCAGGCGTTCGCGCAGCCAGCGCGCTGGCCAGTCGGCGCTCGTCAAGACGCCGACCCGCGGCTAGCCGCCGCCGCCACCCGCGTGCGCCGTCTTGTCGAAGCTCACGTGCAGCGCGATGTTGGAGAACAGCGGCGCCTCATCGTCGTACTCCATTTCCAGCAGCCAGCCGTCGCCTTCGCGCGTGATCTTCATGTCCTTGGTCGTCGGGAACTGCACCATGTCAATGTCGAAGTGCTTCTCGACCGAGCGCCGGATGGACTCAGGGTCGCCCCCGCTCCTATAGTCGGTCGCGGCCTGGTCCAGCGCCCGCGTGACCTTCATGTAGTTCAGGTACAACGGCGCCAGGCGTACCGCCGCATAACCCACGATGACGATCGGAGTGAGCAGGAACAGCCAGCCGATCGCCGTGACACCGCGTTCTCTGTTACGCATCGCTTGCAACCCCCAGCATGTCAGTCGCCTTAAGGAATGGCAGTGCCAATCCGCTTCCAGATGGGTCCGCCGGCACGGTGCGGATCCCAATTGAACCAGATCCGCGTCGCCTTGCCGACCAGGTTCTGCTCCGGAACGAAGCCCCACGAGCGCCCGTCGTCACTGTTGTCGCGGTTATCACCCATCATCAGATATTGCCCTGCGGGTACGTCGCCGACAAACGGCGGTACGCGCCGCTCATCCGGCGCATCGTCGTCCCCGCACACAAAGCCGCGCACGCTGCTGCGGTTGCACGCCGGCAGCACCGGCTGGCGGTCGATCGCCACCGGGCAGAATATGGCGTCGTGCTCATGGCTCCCCAGGCGCTCCCTGGCAAGCGTGAAGTTCACGTAGCAGCCGTCGTTGTACTTGCCCGCGCCCAGTTCGGAGACGACCGGCTTGCCGTTGACGGTGATGTGGTTGTCGCGCACCTCGACATGATCCCCCGGCAGCCCCACCAGGCGCTTGATAAAGTTCACGGACGGATCGACCGGCCAGCGAAATACCACCACGTCCCCCCGCTGGGGCTCCCCCACCGCCAAGACCTTGCGGTTGATGACCGGCAGGCGCAGCCCGTAGGCGTACTTGTTGACGATGATGAAGTCGCCATCCAGGAGGGTGGGCATCATCGAGTCGGACGGGATGCGGAACGGCTCGAAGATAAAGGAGCGCAGCACCAGCACCACCAGCGCCACCGGAAAGAAGCTGCGCGCGTAGTCGACCGTCCCCGGCTCGGCGCTGAGCGCGGGATCCTTGCCGGCGGCGCGCGCCGCCGCCGCGCGCTGCGGCTGCAGGAACAGCACGTCCAGCCCCCAGATGACACCCGTGATGACGGTGATCGCGAGCAACACGGCGCTGAAGTCCAGGCGTTCGGCGAGCAAGAGGCGCAGCACCGCGGCCCCGACCAGCACCACCAGGGAGCCGTACAGGACCGCCATGAGCGGCGTATCGCGCACCCCCGCGGAACCGGCACGCAGCTGACGCCGCGGGCGCAGGAACCAGTCATCGACGATGCAAATGAGCGTCACCGGCAGCGCCAGCCATGACAGCAGCACGATGATCGGCATCAGGGTCTGCAACATAGGGGGCCTTAGTGTTTCCGTCCGACCTGTAGGACCGCCAGGAACGCTTCCTGCGGAATTTCAACATGACCTAACTGTTTCATGCGCTTCTTGCCCTCCTTCTGCTTNNCTCGCGCCGCCGCCCGGCGCGCAGGTCAGCCCGCCGCCGCACCCCGCGGTGCCGTCGATCGCGGTGACGCCGGCCAGGCCGGTGAAGTCGAGCACGTTCGCCGGATCGAACTCGCTGAGCGGCCCGGTGCCGGCCGACAGGCAGGCGTAGGTCTGCGCGCACGCCGCAAGCACGCTGCTCGCCCCGCTCGAGGAGACGGCCTCGAGCTCGGCGATCGGCGAGCGATACGCCGCGCTCGGCCCGACCGAGAATCCGCGATAGACCAGCGCGTCCGCGATCGTCGTCGCCGGCGGCGCGGTGAACTGCCACACGGCGATGTCGCCCGGCCCGTGCGCGGCGATCCCGTCGACACTCGCATAGACGTATCCCGTGGCGCCGCAGCCGTCATAGACGCCCGCGTCGACGTACGCGCCGGCGCTCGGATAGGAGATCCCGTCGGTCGGCGCCGTCCAGCCGCTCGCCGGGTCGTGGCAGATCGCCACCTCGTAGGTTCCGGCGCGCGCCACGGCCGCATCGAGCGCGCCGCCGAGCGCGAGCACCAGACACATCCCTGCGATCGCGAGTCCTTTCCACACCGCCGGCTCCCTCGCTGCGGACCCACCACCGGGGGCCTTTGCTCGCATCCTCCGACAAGCGCCCCCCGGCAGGACAGCGCCCGCAAGTATCTGGCTTTCGCATCCCCGTGGCAAGGGCGGCGGCGACGGCGGGCTCCCGGCGCGGCCACCGCGCCGCCGCCGGCGCCCTGCGGCCCTACGGCTTGCCCAGCTCGAGCACCGCGAGGAACGCCTCCTGGGGCACCTCGATGCGCCCGACCTGCTTCATCCGCTTCTTGCCCTCCTTCTGCTTCTCCAGGAGCTTGCGTTTGCGGCTGACGTCGCCGCCATAACACTTCGCCAGCACGTTCTTGCGCAGCGCCTTCACCGAGGCGCGCGCGATCACCGCGCTGCCGATGGCCGCCTGCACCGCCACTTCAAACATCTGCCGCGGGATCAGCTCCTGCATCTTGTCGACCAGTTCGCGGCCGTGCTGGTAGGCATTTTCGCGATGCACGATGATTGACAGCGCATCCACCGGCTCGTCGTTGATGAGGATGTCGAGTTTAACCAGCGGGGCGGCGGAAAAGTGGCTGAATTCGTAGTCAAAGGAGGCGTAACCGCGGCTCGATGACTTCAGCCGATCGAAGAAATCCAGCACCACCTCAGCCAGCGGCAGCTCGTACTGCAGCGACACCTGGTTGCCCAGGTACAGCATCTTCTTCTGCGTGCCGCGCTTGTCGTTGCAGAGCTTCAGCACCGCGCCGACGTGCTCGGGGGGCAGCAGGATGCTGGCGAGGATGATCGGCTCGCGGATTTCATCGATGTCGTTGACGGCCGGCAGCTTCGCCGGGTTGTCGACGTACTCGATGTCCCCGTCGGTGCGCAGCACCTCGTACACCACCGTGGGGGCGCCCGTGACCAGGGTCAGCTGGTACTCGCGCTCGAGACGTTCCTGCACGATGTCCATGTGCAGCAGCCCCAGAAACCCGCAGCGGAAGCCGAATCCGAGCGCCGTTGAAACTTCCGGCTCGTAGTGCAGCGCCGAGTCATTGAGGCGCAGCTTCGCGAGCGCGTCGCGGAATTTCTCGTAGTCATCGGTATTTACCGGAAACAGTCCCGCGAACACCCGCGGCTTGATCTGCTTGAAGCCCGGCAGCGAGGCCGCGGGCCGGTTGTCGAGCGTGATGGTGTCGCCCACCGGCGCGCCGTCGATTTCCTTGATGCCCGCGACCACGAAGCCCACATCCCCGGTGGCGAGTTCCTGCTCCACTATCGGCTTGGGGGTGAAGCGCCCGAGCCGGTCGATCACGTGACTGCGGCCGGTGGAGACCACACGGATCTTCTCGCCGGTCTTCAGGCTGCCGTTCATCACGCGTACCAGCGACACCACGCCGACGTAGTTGTCGAACCAGGAGTCGATGATCAGCGCCTGCAGCGGGCCCTGCGGGTCCCCGCGGGGTGCGGGGATGCGCCCGATGAGTTGTTCCAGCAGTTCCGGAACACCTTCGCCGGTCTTGGCGCTCACGCGCGCGGCGTCGGTGGCTGCGATGCCGATGATCTCCTCGATCTCGCGCGTCACCCGGTCGGCATCCGCCGACGGCAGGTCGATCTTGTTGATGACCGGCAGCACTTCCAGGCCCTGCTCGATGGCGGTGTAGCAGTTGGCGACGCTCTGCGCCTCCACGCCCTGGGCGGCGTCCACGACCAGCAGCGCGCCATCGCAGGCGGCCAGTGAGCGCGAGACTTCGTAGGAGAAGTCCACGTGCCCCGGCGTGTCGATCATGTTGAGCTGGTAGCGCTGTCCGTCATGCGCGTTGTAGTAGAGCGTGACGCTCTGCGCCTTGATGGTGATGCCGCGCTCGCGCTCGAGCGCCATGGAGTCGAGCACCTGCGCCTGCATTTCGCGGTCGGCCAGGCCGCCGCACAGCTGGATGAGCCGGTCGGCGAGGGTCGATTTGCCGTGGTCGACGTGCGCGATAATGGAAAAGTTACGTATGAGCCGCATGAACCGCTTGGGGAACCGTCGCGTGTTTGCCGCGCGAGGAATCAAGCGGCGGGCGAATTATAGGGAAATTTGCGCTTTAAGCGACCGGAGAGTGACGCAGCAGGCGCCGTAGCTCGCTTTCCTCCAGCCGGTGACGGCAAACCACCGTCCCGTCAAGGAGCAGCACCGGTACGTCGAACCCGTGCCGGCGCTTAAGATCCGCGTCCGCGTCCACGTCAACCAGCTCGATGGCAGGCAGCGCCAGGGTGGTTTTCAGGCGCTGCAGCGCTGCGAGCATCTCTTCGCACAACTCGCAATCCTGACGGTGCAGGACCGTCAGCCGTGCCGCCAGCTGCACCACCTCAGCGTCGCCGCAGTGCCGCCGGGTCGGTCTCCTGCGCCTTCACCTGCATGGCGATGAAGCGCACCGTGTCCGGTGGAACCTCCCCGACCGCGGTGACTTTGTGGCCGTCCACGACGGTGGAGAAAGCGGAAGAGGAGCCGACGGTGGAGGACTCGGCCACGGTTCCCTGCTCGGTGAGCGGACGCGACTGCTGCTCGACGAACACCGACACCGATGCAACGCCGTCGGTGAACACCAGGTGATCCACCGGTCCGGGCGCCCCGGGCAGCCTCCGGGCCGAGCGCACCGTCATCCTGAAGCCCGGAGGCAGGCGCAGCGCGTACCACGCCGGAGCGGCGGCCGCCGCCGCCCGCGGATCCGTGCCGTTGCGCAGCCATTGATAGCCCTCGGTAGAGACATCGGGCTTGAACGCGGAATCCGGTATGTGGGGACTCAAGGTCAGGCTCGCGAACACGATCTGTTCGATGACATGCCCGTGTGCGTCGCACAGTTGGGTCTTCAGCGGCATGGCCGTGGAGTCATCGATCCACAGCCGGTAGCCGTAGCGGTACTCATCCCGCGGCGCCACCGTGATGACATGCGTGTCGCGGCGGTTGACGCGCATGCGCGCCACCTCGCGGATGTCGTAAAAGCTCGCCGCAGCGTCGGTCAGCGCGGGAAATGCCACCAGGGATTGCTGCTGCGGGCGTTGCTCCACCAGCACGGTGCGCTTATCCGGCAGATAACAGGCAAGACTGGCACCGGTGCGGATGAATTCACGCCCCGAGCCATCCAGGGATGCGAGCCGCTCGGACACGGTGCCATCCTGCACCCGGTGAATGATGCGCAGCATCTCCACACGGCCGCCCTGCCAGTGCGAGAACGTGCCGTCGTAGTTGCGGGTCGTGAGCGCCTGATTCATGCGCTCGAGCCAATGCGCAGGCGTGTCTACAGGCGATGTCTTCTGCGGCTGGGAGGCTTCCGGCGAGCTGTCCTGCGCTGGCGCATCCGCGAGCGCCGCGCCCATAAGCGCGAAGGCCAGCGCCGCGACGGCGAGCTTCTCGCTACTGCGCATTGCTCTGGGCAACTTCCAGCGGTTCTTCGGTGCCAGCGGCGCCCGGGTCGCTGGTCATGAAGGCGGACAGAAGGTTACGGCGCGCAACCGGTGAGGAAACCATGCTGTGCGCCACGACATAGTTGGCAAGCTCGGTGACGGGCACGACCACCGCACGTGACACCGGCGCGCGCGGCAGCACATAACTATCAGCCTGCGCGGGCACGCTGCTGGCAACCCGCTGCGCGGTGCCGGGCGTCTGCACCGGCAGTGCCAGCTGCGCGGTCAGGGGTGCGCCGGCCAGCGGCGCCTCGGCCCGCAGCCACAAGATCGATACCGCGGCGACCCCGGCCGCGACCGCAACGCCCGCCAGCGCCTGTCGCCAGCGCAGCCCGCTATGCCGCGTGCGCTGCGGCGCGGCAGCCGCTCCCAGGGCCGGCTCGGTGAGGATGACGGCGTTCACCTTGCCTGCCAGCGCCGCGTGTAAACGCACGCCACGCTCGGCGCGTATGCTCGCGCCGATCGCCGCGTACCGCCCCCAGCGGGCTTGTAACTGCTCATCGCGTGACAGGCGCCGCGCCAGCAATTCGCATTCCGCGGCCGGCAGCTCGTCGTCGAGCATCGCCGATAACTGACTGTCGAGTTCCTCGTTCATCCCAGCTCCTCGGCGCGGCCCAGGCCGCCTTCAAATACTTCGCGCAGGCGCAGGTCGATCGCCTCGCGGGCGCGGAAAATCCGCGAGCGTACCGTGCCAACAGGACAATCCATGGCGGCGGCAATCTCCTCATAGGACAGGCCCTCGATCTCGCGCAGCACGATCGCGGTGCGCAGGTCCTCGGGCAGAGCGTCGATGGCGCCGTTGACGATCGAGCGGATCTCGTCGGTCAGCACCAGAGCTTCCGGGGTTTCGGAATCCTTCATTCGGCCTTGCATGTCGTATGACTCATCGCTGCTGCGGTCGAGGTTGTATTCGATGGGACTGCGGTCACGGGAAACCACGGCGTTCTTGGCGGTGTTGATGGCTATGCGATAGAGCCAGGTATAAAAAGCGCTGTCGCCACGAAACTGCGGCAGGGCCCGGTAGGCCTTGATGAAGGCCTCCTGGGCGATGTCCTCAGCCTCCGCCGGGTTACGCACGTAGCGCATGACCAGCTTGACGAGTTTGTGCTGGTACTTGAGCACCAGCGCATCGAACGCCCCCTTGTCGCCGCGTTGCACACGGCGAACCAGACTCAGATCACTTACGTCGGCGCCCATTAGCGCCCTCTACTGCCCGGCAGAGGGCCACCGCGCCGTGCGCTGGATAGACTGCGTCCTTTGGGGAAAGTTCAGCACGGGTGGGACCTTCGGTCGAAGGAAGGACGGCCAGAATAGCGCCCCGGGGCCTTTCAATCGACATAAGTCCGGATACGGGTCACCAGGGCGGCTAATTGCGCCCCACCCGGGGCTGCATCCCCCAACAGGTATTGCGCCAGCACCGGGTCAGGCAGCTCCAGCAGTTCCGCCAGCACCCCGCGCTCAGCCGGGGATGCCATGGGCAAGGTGGCGCGCGCAAAGCGCTCCAGCACCAGATCCAGCTCCTTCATCCCCCGGCGGCAACGCCACAACAGCCGCCCGGCTTCCGGGTCTGGTGCCGTCAACCCTGACGCTCCACCAGCATTTTCTTGATCTCCGCAATGGCACGCGCGGGGTTCAGGTCCTTCGGGCACGCGTCGGTGCAGTTCATGATGGTGTGGCAGCNNCGGTAGAGCCGGAACGGATCCTCAAGTTCATCCAGGCGCTCGCCGGTGGCCTCATCGCGGCTGTCGATGATCCAGCGATAGGCGGCGAGCAGGGCCGCGGGACCCAGGAAGCGATCGCTGTTCCACCAGTAACTCGGGCAGGCCGTGGAGCAGCACGCGCACAGGATGCACGCCGCCGGGCGGTCGATCTTCTCCTGCTCTTCCTTGGACTGCAGGCGCTCGCCATCCGGAGGCGCAGGCGTGCGCGCCTGCAGCCAGGGTTTCACGGAAGCGTACTGCGCGTAGAAGTGCGTGAGATCGGGTACCAGGTCCTTCACCACCGGCATATGCGGCAAGGGATAGATGCGGATGTCGCCGCGCAACTCCTGCATCGGCGTCGTGCACGCGAGGCGGTTGACGCCATTGATGTTCATCGCGCACGAGCCGCANNATTCCCTCGCGACAGGAGCGGCGAAACGTCAGGGTGGAATCAGTCGCGGCTTTGATCTGGATCAGTGCGTCGAGGACCATCGGTCCGCAACTGCGGGTGTCGAGCTCGAACGTATCGAGGCGCGGGTTCTCACCGGAGTCCGGATTAAAGCGATAGATGCGCAGGGCGCGCACTTCGGTGGCACCCGCGGCGGCGGCGTGGGTGACGCCCCTGGCGATGCGTGAGTTCACGGGCAAGCGAAATTCGGCCATCAGTAGGTGCGTGCCTTGGGTGGGATCGACTCGACGTCGCTCGTCATGGTGTTCAGGTGCACCGGGCGGTAGTCGAAGCGCGTCTGCCGCGGACTCTCGACCCACACCAGTGTGTGCTTCATCCAGTTCACGTCATCGCGCTTTGGAAAGTCCTCGCGCGCGTGCGCGCCACGGCTCTCGGTGCGATTCGCGGCCGAATGAATGGTGGCGGTCGCCTGCAGCAGCAGGTTCTCCAGCTCCAGAGTCTCGATGAGATCGGAGTTCCAGATGAGTGAGCGGTCAGCGATGCGCACCTCGGCGAAGGAGGCGAACGTCTGCCCCACTCTCTCGATGCCCTGGGCGAGGCTCTCGCCGGTGCGAAACACGGCCGCATCGAGCTGCATGGTTTTCTGCATCTCCAGGCGGATCGCCGCGGTACTGCGCGTGCCGTTGGCGTTGCGCAGCCGATCGAGGCGCTCGAGCGCCGGCGCACCGGCATCCGCGGCCAGCGGCTGCTGGGGGCTGCCGGGGGTGATGATCTGCGTGCAGCGCCGCGCCGCCTCGCGGCCGAAGACCACCAGATCCAGCAGCGAATTGCTGCCTAAGCGGTTGGCGCCGTGCACCGACACGCAGGCGGCCTCGCCGACCGCCATGAGTCCTGCGACGATGCTGTCGGGATTGCCGTCCTTCGGCCGCACCACCTCGCCGTGGTAGTTGCAGGGAATTCCTCCCATGTTGTAGTGCACGGTGGGCTGCACCGGAATCGGCTCGCGGCTAACGTCGATGCCGGCGAATATGCGCGCGGTCTCGGCGATCCCGGGCAGACGCTCGTGGATGACCGCCGGCCCCAGGTGCTCCAGGTGCAGATCGATATGGTCGTGCTCGGCACCGACGCCGCGGCCCTCGCGTACTTCCATGGTCATCGCGCGGCTGACGACATCGCGCGAGGCGAGGTCCTTGGCGTTGGGCGCGTAGCGCTCCATGTCCTGCAGCGGCAGCCCCGCACGCAGCACCATGGCATTGCCATCTCCGGTACACGAATGCGCCGAGGTGCATGAGAAGTAGGTGCGACCGTAACCCCCGGTTGCGAGGACGGTCATGTGTGCCCGGAAGCGATGCAGCGTGCCTTCCGTCAGGTCCAGTGCCACCACCCCGCGGCACACCCCGTCCTGCATGATCAGATCGATCGCGAAGTACTCAATGAAGAAGGTTGCGGCGTGGCGGATCGACTGCTGGTAGAGCGTGTGCAGCATCGC
>PLEC01000047.1 GCA_003136935.1 Gammaproteobacteria bacterium | reverse complement strand
GCCGATGAGGCCTTCGTTACCCAGATGTTCGTGATACAGAAGGTAACGCGCCCCGCACCGGTCATGCACGGTCGCTCTGACCGTTAGCTTATCCCGGCTCGCGCTCGGCGTTGGATGGGGAATCGTACTGCACGTCCGGCACAGGATCGAACTCAAGATGTCAAAACGTTGCGCTCCTCGCACGAGAAGGGCATCCTCCGACCTCCGCCGCTGGCGGCGCGATAATAAAACCCGACCTCTATTCGGGGTTGTCTCAAAAAACTGTTTTAATTAGGGGGAAACATGCAAACGATATTCAAGACTTTGCTCGTCGGGGCCGTTCTGGCCTTGGGAACGAATGCGGCGCTTGCGGCAGACGCAGCAGTCGGAACGTGGAAGCTGAACGTCGCAAAATCGACTTTCTCTCCCGGACCCGCCCCGAAGAGTCAGACTCGCTCGTATGTCGAATCCGCACACGGTCTGACGCTGACGCTCAAGACGGTCGCGGCCGACGGCAAGGTAAGTACCTCCACGCTGACCGCCAAGGATGACGGCAAACCCTATCCCGTCACCGGTAACCCTGACTTCGACGCGGTATCCGTCACGCGAGTCGATGCGTTGACCGTCCGCAGCACCCAGATGCAGGCGGGCAACGCCGTTGGCACCGGGGTTCGAACGGTGTCCACGGACGGCAAGACCCTGACCTTTTCGTCGAAGAGGACCGATGCAAACGGCGTAAAACACGACGACGTATCGGTGTACGACCGCCAGTAGCCGTCAGGACACCGGCACAACCAGTCAGCATGCCGTGCAACCGTCTNNCGCTCCCGCCTAAAGTTTCCCAGGTAGTGCAGCTCGGGCGGGCTGCGTAAAAAGCCTGCAAATACCAGCATATGCTGCTGAACGAACCCCGGGTACCCGGGGCCCGGCGCGGTTCTGTCACCTCCGGGAGCTGCCACTAACGCGCGCCGTGGGTAAGCTGTTCCACCGTTCGCGCGCGGGGCCAGGAGTCTCCGGCCCTCTCTTCACCGCCACAGAGCTGCTCGGTAAGCCGCAGCCCTGAGCAAGGCGGCCTGCACATTACAGAAGCGGCAGCGTCGCGGTCTGGATCAGCCCCTGCGGGACCAGACAGATCAAATCAGGTTGCGCAAGGTGACTCTGACATCCTTCACCGCTGGCCCGTCCTTGACGCGGAAAGTCACTACGGTCTCCGGCGGGTCGTCGCGAAGCCGCTGGCGCAGATCGTAGAGGTGCAGCTTCGCGACCGCCTCGCCATCGACGGCCAGGATCATGTCGCCCACATGCAAGCCCGCCTGCTCCGCGGGTGCACCCTTCACCACGTCGACAATCTCGAAGCCCTGGCTTGAGGCATTGAACCACATTCCGGCCCGATCGAATGTCCCGGTGTCGGCGATCGGTTGAGGCCGCGGTTTCAGGTAAATCGTCTGGTGCGCGTAATCGAACGTAACGACAAAGCGCTTGAGGATTCCGCCGCCGATGCTCCCTGACAGGCCACCTCTGTCCTGACGTGACAGGTCAGTGACCACATCGTTCACTTTGACGTCGCCCAGCCTCATTTCGCTGACGCGTGTAACGTATCCGCGGACCGCGCCACCAACGCCCCATCCATACACGCTGTCTATGCCTTGCGGATGTTTGGCACGCAAGTCCGCCTGCGCTGCGAACGATTTCGTCAACATCAACTCGAAACGCGCACCGGTGTCGATACTGTATCTCGCCGGCAGTCCTTCGAAGGTACCGGTGACCTCGGGGATGTGGGCGTGAAAAACGAATTTGACCGGCGTCCCCGCATCCCGCGGATCGAAGTTTCGCGTATCCATGAGCGTAATCATTCCGGCGCCGTAGTCGATGCGCGTGATGAAACGGCTGAATACCTCGTAACCAACCAGGCCAGCCATCGGCGTACCCTCGATCGGTTCCTGGTCTTCGAATGGGGCGACACTGACGACTTGGTTCCGCAAGACGGCATCGCCTACCTGGAGCTCGAGAACCCGTGTGAAACCGCCTTCCATGATGCCGGCACCGGCACCGAATTCGGGCGTTCTCCCGACGATCTCAAGGCCCAGTGTCCGGGCGAGCGTCGGTGTGATCTCGTTGGTGCCGCCGGTGTCGAAGAGGAAGACGTACGGGCCGCGCCCATTCACCCGCGCGGCGCCATAGATGTGATTGTTGATCAGGTGGAAGGGGATCGCGGTCTCTGGCGCGCCGCCGGCGATGGAGAAGTCGGTCAGGGTCACCCTGGGCGGTGCATACACCGACTCAGGATGCGGCCCTGCAAACCTCGCCTCGGTCAGTGACAGCGTCCGGAGGTATTCCTTCCCGAGCCCGGTGTCGACCGTAATCCGGAACGGGAGCATGATGCCGTCGACTCGCCGATAGTCCGACATCGTGGTCGTAACGATGAGTGGCTGCCGATGCTCGACAGTCTTCACCAGCAGACCCGTCGTCCTATCGAACCAGGCTTGGAACGCCTTGCCATTCTTCGGCGTTATGCTGAGCACTTCGCAGGTCACGTCCCCGCAGCTTTTCTCCCCGCCGCTCGAGATCTGTGCGTCGCCACGATCGGGCTGCCACCATTTTTCGCCGATGCGATAGGAATCGTTGGTGGCCAGCTCGCGTCCATCCCCGCCCTGTTGCAGGGTTACCGTTCCGGACATCTCCCTCTGCCAGCGGTTGGCCCCGTCAAAGCCTTCCGCCGTGCTGGTGGGGCCTAACGTGCATTCGCTTACGAAACGCCCGGTCCGCAAATCGCCAATGGAATGTCCCGTGCCAGTCAAGCCGTAGCCGGCTGTCGTGAATTGCGTTTCCAGGGTGACCTTGTCATCCCAAGCACTGCCGCCGGCTGCGGCCTTGTAGGCGTCGAGAATTTCTCCAGGTGCCACGGCTGCCACTACCGACGCCGTCTGCGTCAGGCTCACAGCGAGCACGGCCCATGTGGCCGCATCGGTCTTGCGCATACGCTCTCCGTTCAAGGTTGGTCCACCAAGAAACGCGAACGGTTTGTGATTGCAATGGATCTCGTACGAGAGCTCTACAGAAGTCTACGTTCAACAGACCTGTCAAGCCATGTGGCGTTTAGCGGTGGTCATGTCCGCTGTTTCGCATTTTCATGTCCGCTTTCGGGACCGGCGGACTTCCGCTGTGGGTCGATTGCCGACTTTCGTGAGTGGTAGCGGGGGCGTGCTACGTATTGATCTACCAGATGTTCACCTGGCGAAGCGGCGCTGACAGCGGCCACCCGCTGCCATACCGTTCCAGTCGCTTGGCGCGACGTACTACATGTGTTATAACGCCGCCACAGGGTTCGGAGCACGCACATGGCCACAAGGGTAAAGGTACGCAAGGTCGGCAATTCGCTCGGCGTCATTCTGACGAAGGACGTCGTCGAATCTCTGGGTGTTGCAGAAGGCGACGAGTTGTTCGCCATTAGGACGCCGGAGGGCATTCGGCTGACGCCCTATGATCCCGATTTCGCGACCGTAATCGAGTCGACACGGGAGTACATGCGGCGTCACCGTGACGCCCTGCACGAGCTGGCGAAGAGGTGACCAAACCGAAGTGGATCACCACTGCCATGGCGATGGCCATTCACGATGAGGCCATCTACGAATTCGGTGGCTTGGCCGGACTTCGTGATCCGGGACTCCTCAAGAGCGCGCTGGATCGGCCACGCAACCTACTTGCACACAAGCGTGGAAGCTCGATCTTTGAGCTGGCAGCTACCCTCTGTGTCGGGATCGCCAAGGATCATCCGTTCAACGACGGCAACAAGCGGACGGCTCTGCTTGTGACGCGCGCATTTCTATACCTGAACGGACAGGAACTGGAGCCTTCGCAGGCGGAGGAAGTTACAACCCTGGTCGCAGTTGCCGAGGGCTCGATGGGCGAGCGGGAGTTGGTGGAATGGCTGAAGGCGAATTCAAGCCGGCTCCGATAGGTTGATAGCGGGGGCCCGCTTGTGGCGTTGTTTGCTGCGGCTTCCGCGCCGCAGAATGTGGTAGCGGGGGCAGGATTTGCCACGTTCGCAGTGGTTGTTTCAGTGCAAAGCGTGCGTGTGAAGTAGCCGCCGCCTTTGAGCCCGGATCGAGTGCTGCCGAGCGCCGTGGCCGCGAGATTTTGTACTCGATCATCTCGCCGGAGCAGAAGGCCGAACCAAAGAGCGCGTATGCGTTGCGGTTGCGCTCGTCGAGGTGCGCGCCCAAGGGCTACAGCAGTCCATCCAGATGGTCGAGGTCGTTGATCACCCGCCAGTGGCCGCCACCCTTCTCGACCTTGCCGCGCCACTCATCCAGCCGATTGAGATACAGCCGCGGGTCGAAGTTGTCGGTGCGTAGCTTGGTCACGTTGAGCGCAATGACATCGAAGCCCTTGAAGTCGAGCGGGATGTTGCGGACGTAACCCTTGGCGAGCTCCTCTTTCATGTCAGAAAGGATCAGGATCTGCTTGTGCGCCGTGTGTTTCTCGTTCAGGAACTCGATCGCCTGCAGCAGTCCGCCGGTGATGTCGGTGTATGGGGCGGGTGGCGATTGATCGATGAACTTCTCCACGCGGCTGGCAAATGCTCGCTTCTGCGCGTTCGCGGTGCTCGGGCGGTCATCGAAGGTTGCCTTGGCGATGATGTCCTTCTCGGTGAAGCTGCCGGTGTCGATGCGCGCCACCGCGATTGAGTCCGCGGACTGCAGTCGTGTGAGCGCGTAGAGGGTGATCTGTTCCGCCTTGATGATCTGCCGGTTGTAGGAACCGGAAGTGTCGACTAGCAGATAGACCCCCGTGTTGCGGGCCTGGGGCGGGGAACATGCCTGCGGAGCGACAGCGAGAATTAAGAGCAGCAGTGTACGTTTCATGTGTGGGCCTCCTTCCAAGCGGCCGTCTCTTCGTGCAGCGGTGCGCTCGTCGACCCGTTTCGGGTGCGCTCTTGCATCCGCGCCTCGATCCATAACGGCACGAACAGCGGCAGATCATAGAGCCGGCAGGCGAGGGCCCCAAGGTGCCGGGCGCCATTGCCGAGCAGCCGCAGGACCAATGCCAGGGCCTGAAGTAGCACGGCGCCGATTAGGCCCACGACTGTCCGCAGCGAATGCGCGAAGGTCTCGAGCGGAATCGCAACAAACACCAGCGCGAATGGCAGGACAAACCCCATGCCCATCTGTGCCGCAGTGGTAATCCAGAGATGGGTGTTCACAAGCGAGCCGCTGTTGTCGCCGCGCAGCAGCGCGTTGGTTGCCATCTCATCGAGCAGCAGCACCTCGCGCATATAGGCAAGCCCCGCCTCGATGCTCGCCATGAGCAGCAGGATGAGGAAGGTGATGATTACCATGCGCACGCGTATCTTGTCCGACAGTGCGCCGATGACCGGAAACAGGCGGGTAATGCGCAGTGACTCCATGAGGAACAGCCCCATGGAAATCTCCACCATGATGATGACCAGCGCTGCGATATCCGCCGTCCGATAGGAGCCGATGAAGTTCGTTCCGCCGACCATCTCGGCCATGGGACGTGCGATCAGCGTGAAGTTGACCGCCGTCCCTGCGGTGGCCACCGCAAGCACCAGTGCCGAGATGAAGAAGTACACGATCGATGAGGAGGAGAGGACCGACAGGGCGCGATCCTCGCCCCGCACGATTGCCTCGTACTCCTCCATATGGCGGTCGATGGTCTGTGAGCACCCAATGACACTCTCCACGCTCTTGTGCACGTGCCCGAGCGTCTGCTGGATCATTCGCCAGTCGGGCATCATCCGCCGCAGCAGCGCGTGGCGCTCGGAACTCGCCTTGCGATAGTCATCCATCGCCTCGGCATGCGCCTTGACCATCGACTTGTGGATGTCCGCGAGGATCTCGGCGCCCGCGTTTCGCGCGTCCAGGTTGGCGACCACCTTGACCGCCTGGGCCCAGCCGGGCGCTTCGGGTGGGACTTCGGCGGCCTTCTCCTGGTCCTCCTCGATACGCTGAATCGCCTCGCTCAACCGGCGATGCATGTCCGGATAGCCCGCCAGGTCCTTGCGCACGGGTTCAGCCACCCGGGCAAACTCGCGCTCGACGATGCGCTCCTTGGCTTCACGGCCGGCGGCGAGCAGCACCTCGCGATTGCGCGCCGCGAGGCGTTCCAGCGAGCGAATCACCGAGTGCGAAGCGACCCGCAGCCCGCGAGCCAGCGCACCCGCTGCCGCCTGGATTGCCTGGTGGGCGGTATACCTCGCAAAGTACAGAGCGGCTACCAGCAGGATCATCAGGATCGCTGCCGACACCGCCGGCCACGGAGTGAACGTCAAGAGGCTTGGCATTGACATGGGTGTGCTCGCTTAGCGGTTGTGCGAATGGAGGAGGGGCGAGGGCCCCGGCGGAGAACGATCGGGATGGCAGGCCGCGATCAGAATCTCGCGCGCCTGCGTCGGCGCGTCCTCGAGTTGTGAGCGGCAGATGAGCCAAGCCGACGTAGCTTTCATACTGGCAACCCCGCTGTCGTAGGAAATCCCCTTAGACCGGTGGCTTTGCGACCCCTTCTTTCGAAGGGTGTGCTCTTGCAGATGACCGTGAACTCAATGTAAGCCCGCGACCACCAGTGCGTTGTGAGCTGAGTCACAGTGCACTGGGTCACGCCACGAGCATCGGCGCGAGCGCGTGGATCGGCCCTCGGTCGCAGCCTGCAACATAATGCAAGGTTTGACTCGTACGTGCCTCCCGCGCACCCTCGCAGCACCGCTGCCGTGTGAACTCAACGGCTCAACGATCGCGTCCACGGATGCCGGACGTACCCTCATGCTCACATCGCTACTCTACGAGGCTCGCATCTGGCCGCTGCTCTGGCGCCGCCGGCTCGCCTGCTACTGGGCCTACGGCGCGCGGGAGCATCTGGTGTTTCTGGTGCTGTTGGGGGTGCTCATTCTTGCGGTGGGGGGCATCATCTACTTTGCGTGCCTGGACGGAACGAGTATCGAACCCGCGCGGATTCAGGCGCTGCAGCGCGAGGAGATCAGCGCTCGTCGGCGCGCGGACGATCTGCAATGCCTGGCTGAGAATATCTATTTCGAAGCTCGCGGTGAACCGCTCGAAGGACAGTACGCCGTCGCCGAAGTTACCTTGAACCGAACACAGGCGCGGAACTTCCCGCACACTATCTGCGCGGTGGTCCACGAGAGTCGGTGGGATCCGAGCCGGCGCCGTCACGTCGCAGACTTCTCGTGGACGGAACTCGGCGGGCTTTCCCCGGAGGACGGACCTGCCTGGAAGCAGGCGATGGCCATCGCGACTGCCGTGCACGACGATCTGCACTCGCCCCACGTGCCCGGTGCTCTCTACTATCACGCAAGCAGCGTGCACCCGGATTGGTCACGCAACCGACACCCGGTTGCGACGATCGGCAATCACAGTTTTTACCGCTGATGAATTCGGGTGATTGCCGACGTTCCTGCGACGCGAGCTAAATGGTAGCGGGGGCCTGATTTCGCTTCGGTCTCCTTTCTTACGTCTGTCGCTAGAGGCTTGATTTCAGCCGGTATCCGTTTTGTGACGCTCTTCACCGTTCCAGTGGCGCGCCGGCAGTAGCGTTCAGGCCGTCTTACCGCCCGATGACGATGGGCCGCTCTGCGGAGGCGGGATTGCCGGACCTGCGCTGCCATGCGGCTGCTAGTCCGGCGCGAAATGCGACAGACCGAGCACATCTTTCTCGAGTCGGACGATCGGGATATACCCGGCCTGCACACCGCGCGCCGGACTCACGCGCATCTGCGCTTCCAAAGCGCGCTGCGGCGCCGCACGGTCGAGCTCGATATCATCGACTACTACTATCTTTCCGTGCGGATCGGGCGCGGCCCTGCGCCGCTCATTGAATACGTCCTCGATCTGCGTTTCGCAGCGCCATCAGTGCTCCGGTACCGACATCTCCCGTGGAAGTGGATGGCCGCGGCAACAGCGTTTGGGGCTCTATCCGCAGCCGGCCTCTGGTGGATCAGCCTCTCGGCGGTGCCTTGGTGGCGGAGCGAACTATTGGCCGTCGTAGCCGTACTGGTGGTCTCGACCACTGGCGCGACGCTCGTGAGCGCGTATCGGATGACAGAAACCTTGTGCGTCTTTAGTGTCCACGGACGCGCCAACCTGCTCAAATTGACGGGCGGCCTCGGAACGTTCCGGTCTGTGCGTACTTTCACGCGTAAGCTGGAGGCGCACATCGACATCGCCGGCGCGGCTCGCAGGTCCTCGCGGGGGCAGCATCTCCGTGATGAGATGCGCGAGCACTTCC